>NZ_LZKU01000264.1 GCF_001672975.1 Mycobacterium sp. 1465703.0 | reverse complement strand
TCGCCGACATGCTCCCGGTTCCAGGCAGAAAATCCGCCCGGGTGAACGTTTTCGCCCGAAGGTACGGCCACATTCCCGAGGCCAATCTGTATGACCGCGACGAATACCCACGGCGACTGTCTGCGGTGGGTTTCGGCGATGTCGTCGTGGAATCGATCCGGCAAGACGTGTTCCCCGGGATGGCCAATTACAGTCGGCAGCGCCTTGAGGGAAAGAAAAAGATGGGTGAGGTGGTCGTGGACGTCTCGGAAAACGATCGCGCCCAGTGCCGTGGCGTAGAGATCTGGGAACGAGGGAGCGGTTTGACGGACTATGTGATGGTGTCGGCGCGGAAGCCTTTGGACACGGGAGTTCCAGGGAAATGAACTTGTGGCTGTTTTGTGTCGAACCGCGGCTCGGTTAATCCATCATGGTCCCCATGGAAACGGCAACCCCCGACATTGCCAACATGCCCCGAGGCGGGCCGAACGCCTCGTGGCTGGATCGGCGGCTGCAGACCGATCGGCTGGAATACCTGGACCGCGACGACGTCGACGATCTGAAGCGCAAGGTCATCCAAGCACTCGACCGCAGCGGACGACGACGGTTTTTGGGTAACTACAGCTTGTGCGCGCGGGCGGCGCTTCGCGAGGTGAGCGATATCGCCTCGCCGAAGATCCTCGAACTCGGGTGCGGCCTAGGCGGACTGTCGCGCAAGCTACTGGAGTATTGCCCCACTGCTCAGGTGACGGTCACCGACATCGATCCCGAGTTCGTGGCCGCCGTCGCCGCCAGCGACCTCGGCAGTCACCCACGCGCCACGGTGCGGCAAATGGACGCCACCGCAATCGACGCCCCCGACAGGTATTACGACCTCGCGGTGTTTGCGTTGTCGTTGCATCACCTGGCGCCCGAGCAGGCCGCCCAGGTATTCGCCGAAGCGACCCGGGTAGCGAAGAAATTGATAGTCATCGACCTCAGCAGGCGGCCGCCGCCGCTCCAGTTGATGATGTTGGCGCTCATACTGCCGTTCACCAGGCTGAAGCCGTTGTTACACGACGGGATCATCAGCTCGCTACGCGCCTATAGCCCGTCGGCGCTGCGTGCGCTCGCCCAATATGCCGACCCGGCAATTACCGTCGAGTTCCGCGCTCGACCGTGGGGTGCGACGGTGATGGTTGCCGTCCGCCCGGCAACCGGACAATCAACCGGCTAGCCTTCGAGTTCCTTCTTGAGGTTGGCCAGCACCTCGCCCTGAATCCTCTTCAGCCCCAACGGCGCAAACGTCTTTTCGAAGAAGCCCTTCACACCGCCGGCACCGGTCCAGGTGGTCTTCACGGTGACGCTGGAGCCGGGTCCGGCAGGAGCCACCGTCCAGTTGATGACCATGGAGGAGTTCGCGTCCTTCTCGATGACGGTGTGTCCGGCTACGTCGACGTTGACCTGTACGTCGCGCACGCGTGATTTGGTGGCTTGCAGCTTCCATTTGGCGACCGTGCCGGCCCCCTGCCCACCCTGCAGCACCTGGTAGTCGCTGTACTGCGGGGAGAGAATTTTCGGGCGGACATTCTGGTAGTCCGCGACGGCGGCAAGAGTTGCCGCAGGCTCCGCGTTGATCAAGATGGTGCTGTCGGCGTTCACCTGTCCCACGGCGACCCTTCCTCATGATGTTTTCCCCGGCGCTGCCGCTCGCGACAGGTGCACGGGCTGTTGTCGAAGACTAGGGTATATGTGGTGCCTGTCCTTGGATCTGCACTCTCGGCCCACAAGTCGGGCGTTGACCGAATGATGGCCAGTTATCGATCCATCCCCACAACGTCCGCCGTCCGGCTGGCCAAGCCGACGTCAAACCTGTTCCGCGCCCGCACCAAACGCGACGCGCCCGGTCTGGACACCTCCGGACTGACCGGTGTTCTCGGTGTGGATCCCGACAACCGAACCGCCGACGTGGCCGGTATGTGCAGATACGCCGACCTGGTGGCCGCCACGCTGCCGTACGGTCTTTCGCCGCTGGTCGTGCCGCAGCTCAAGACCATCACCCTGGGCGGCGCCGTCAGCGGCCTGGGCATCGAGTCGTCGTCGTTCCGCAACGGACTGCCGCACGAATCGGTGCTGGAGATGGACATCCTTACCGGCGCTGGCGATTTGCTCACCACGTCCCGCACCCAACACCCGGACCTGTTCCGCGCCTTCCCGAATTCCTATGGGACACTTGGGTATTCGACTCGTCTTCGGATCGAACTGGAACCTATCGCACCGTTTGTGGCGCTGCGGCACATCCGGTTTCACTCGCTGCCCGATCTGATCGCGGCAATGGAACGCATCATCGACACCGGCGGGCATGGCGGGACGCCGGTTGACTATCTCGACGGGGTGGTGTTCAGCGCCGACGAAAGCTACCTGTGTGTGGGCCGACGGACCACCACGCCCGGCCCGGTCAGCGACTACACCGGACGCGACATCTACTACCAGTCCATCCGGCACGACTCCGCGGGCTCAGAAGCCACCAAGGACGACCGGCTGACCATGAACGACTACTTCTGGCGGTGGGACACCGATTGGTTCTGGTGCTCGCGGGCCTTCGGTGTGCAAAACCCCCGGCTGCGACGCTTTTGGCCGCGCCGATACCGGCGCAGCAGCGTCTACTCGAAGCTGATCGCGATGGATCGCCGCTTCGCGCTGTCCGACCGCATCGAAACGCGCAGTCTTCGTGCGCCGGACCGCCCGGTCCGCGAGCGGGTGGTGCAGGACATCGAGGTGCCGATCGAACGGACTTGCGACTTTTTGGAGTGGTTCCTGGACGACGTGCCCATCACGCCGGTCTGGTTGTGCCCGTTGCGTCTGCGTGACCACGACGGCTGGCCGCTGTACCCGATACGACCGGATCACACCTACGTCAATGTGGGCTTTTGGTCGTCGGTGCCGGCCGGCCCCACCGAGGGCGCCACCAACCGGGCGATCGAAACCAGGGTGGCTGAGCTGGACGGGCACAAGTCGCTGTATTCCGACTCTTTCTACTCGCGCGAGGACTTCGACGAGTTGTACGGCGGCGAGGCCTACAACACCGTCAAGAAGACGTATGACCCCGATTCTCGTTTACTCGACCTCTACGCTAAGGCGGTACAACGGCGATGACTTCAATTAGGGAGACCAAAGAACCCCGCCGCACGCCGACCGGCAAACTCAGCATGGCCGAGATCCTGGAGATCTTCGCCGCGACCGGGCGCCATCCGCTGAAGTTCACCGCCTACGACGGCAGCACCGCCGGAAGCGAAGACGCCGAACTCGGCTTGGACCTGCGTAGTCCCCGCGGCGCCACCTACCTGGCCACCGCTCCCGGTGAACTCGGCCTGGCCCGCGCCTACGTTTCGGGCGATCTGCAGGCCTACGGCGTCCATCCGGGTGATCCGTACGAACTGCTCAAGACGCTGACCGATCGGGTGGAATTCAAGCGACCGCCGGCCCGGGTACTGGCCAACGTCATCCGATCGATCGGCTTAGAGCGGTTGGTGCCGGTGCCGCCGCCCCCGCAGGAAACCCCGCCCCGGTGGCGGCGGGTCGCCGACGGGCTGATGCACACCAAGACCCGCGACGCCGAAGCCATCCACCACCACTACGACGTCTCGAACACCTTCTACGAACTGGTGTTGGGCCCGTCGATGACCTACACCTGCGCGGTGTATCCCGACGCCGATGCGACGTTGGAAGATGCTCAGCAGAACAAATACCGCCTGATTTTCGAGAAGTTGCGGCTCCAGCCGGGCGACCGGCTGCTCGACGTCGGCTGCGGCTGGGGCGGCATGGTGCGCTACGCGGCGCGCCGCGGCGTCCGGGCGATCGGTGCCACCCTGTCCGGCGAGCAGGCGAAGTGGGCGCAGCAGGCGATCGCCGACGAAGCGCTTTCCGAGCTGGCCGAGGTGCGGCACAGCGACTACCGCGACGTGGACGAGGCGCACTTCGACGCCGTTTCCTCGATCGGGCTGACCGAACACATCGGCGTCAAGAATTACCCCGCCTACTTCGGATTCCTGAAGTCGAAGCTGCGCACCGGCGGTCTGCTGCTCAACCACTGCATCACCCGCCACGACAACACCTCTAGCTCGTTCGCCGGCGGGTTCACCGATCGCTACGTCTTTCCGGACGGGGAGCTGACCGGCTCGGGCCGCATCACCAGCGCGATCCAGAATGCCGGCCTCGAGGTGCTGCACGGGGAGAACTTCCGCCATCACTACGCGATGACGCTGCGGGACTGGTGCCGCAATTTGGTCGAGCATTGGGACGTGGCCGTCGCCGAGGTCGGCTTGCCGACCGCAAAGGTGTGGGGGCTGTACATGGCGGCGTCGCGGGTGGCCTTCGAGCAGAACAACCTTCAGCTACATCACGTGCTAGCAGCCAACGTCGACCCACGAGGCGACGACCACCTGCCGCTGCGGCCGTGGTGGACGCCGTAACGCGCTAGCCGATGGTGGCGACCCGTTGCGCCCGGCTACGCCGCGCTAACGGTCGCCACTAGCCGTTGTCGATGCGGCGGGCGCCCAGCTCGTTCTGCAGCAGTTCGAGGGCAACCTCTTCGGGGTCGCGTCTCGGCGCCGACGGCTCGTCGCGGACCGCTTCGGCGAGCATGTGTTCTTCTTCGTCGCGCCGCGCGGACTCCACATCGGGTGCGGGCTCCGGCACGTCGGGTACCGCCGGACCGGCTCCCCCACCGGCGGGCGGGGCTGCCGGGGCCGAAGCCGGCGGGCCGGCCTCACATCGCACTCGCCAGTTGACGCCCAGCGCGTCTTTGAGCGCTTCGGAGATGACGTCGGCGTTGCGCTGTTCGCAGAGCCTCTTGGCCAGCGGTGCCGATTCATGGCTGAGCACCAACGTGTTGCCTTCGATTGCCCGGACGGTCGCGCCGGCCAACATCACCTCGGTAGTGCGGCTGCGCTGGCGCACTTTGTCGCGCACCGTCGGCCACATGCTGCGCACCGCGGCGGTGTTGAGTTCGCCTGGCGCGGAGGCTGATCCGGCAGCAGGGGCCGCAGCCGCGGCCGGTTCGGGAACGGGCGTCGGAGCCGGGGCCGCGGCCGGTTCGGTCGCAGGCTTGGGCTGGGGTTTCGGTTCGGGCCTGGCGGCGGCCGCCGCGGATGGCCGGGTGAACCGGACGGGTTGCTCGGGTTCGGCCGGCGCCCCGCGGGGGTTGGCTTCGGAGCCGGGGATGGACATGTCCAGCCGGGTCTCGATGCGCTCGACGCGCTGCAGCAGCGCCGACTCGGTGTCACTGGCCGAGGGCAGCAGCAGTCGCGCACACACCACCTCGAGCAGCAGACGCGGCGCGGTGGCACCGCGCATCTCCCCCAGGCCCGCCTGCACCACCTCGGCGTAACGGGTCAGGGTCGCCGGCCCGATCCGGGTCGCTTGCTCACGCATCCGCTCCAGCACGTCCTCCGGTGCGTCCACCACGCCGCGACTGGCCGCGTCCGGCACGGCCTGCAGCAGGATCAGGTCGCGAAACCGCTCGAGCAGATCGGTGGCGAAACGCCGTGGGTCGTGACCGGCATCGATCACCGATTCGACCGCACCGAACAGCGCCGCGGCATCGGCGGCCGCGAGCGCGTCCACGGCGTCGTCGATCAGCGCCATGTCGGTGGCCCCCAGTAGGCCCAGTGCCCGCTGGTAGGTGACGTGGGCGCCTTCCGCGCCGGCCACCAGTTGATCCAGCACCGAGAGTGTGTCGCGAGGCGAGCCGCCGCCGGCTCGGATCACCAGCGGGTAGACGGCGTCGTCGACGGCGACGCCTTCCTGCTCGCAGATCCGCGCGATCAGCGCCCGCATGGTTTTCGGCGGCAACAGCCGGAACGGGTAGTGATGGGTGCGCGACCGGATCGTCGGCAGCACCTTCTCCGGTTCGGTGGTGGCGAAGATGAAGATGAGGTGCTCGGGGGGCTCCTCCACGATCTTGAGCAGCGCGTTGAAGCCCGCGGTGGTGACCATGTGCGCTTCGTCGACGATGAACACCCGGTAGCGCGACTGGGCCGGCGCGTAGAACGCGCGGTCACGCAGTTCGCGGGTGTCGTCCACGCCGCCGTGGCTGGCGGCGTCGAGTTCGACCACGTCGATACTGCCGGGGGCGTTGGGCGCCAGCGCCTGGCATGAGTCGCACACCCCGCACGGAGTGGCCGTCGGCCCCTGAACGCAGTTCAGCGACCGGGCCAGAATGCGCGCCGAGGAGGTCTTACCGCAGCCGCGCGGACCGGAGAACAAGTACGCGTGGTTGATGCGGCCGGCTTCCAGCGCGATCGACAGCGGTTCGGTGACGTGCTCCTGCCCCACCACTTCGGCGAAGGTTGCCGGTCGGTACTTGCGGTAGAGGGCCACGGTCAGCAGGCTACCGGCGCGCCCTGACGATCCAGACCCGGCCGGGTCGTCAGTTCACACTCGACGTGGACGACGCCAGCAGCGACTCGGAAGCCGCCAGCAACGCGCAGGTGGCCAGGCCGTCGACCGCGTCGCGCAGCTGCGGCAGCGACGGGAAAGTAGGCGCGATCCGGATGTTGGTGTCATTCGGATCCTTGCGATACGGGAACGACGCACCGGCCTCGGTCACCGCGATACCGGCGTCCTTGGCCAGCGCGACGGTTCGCTTGGCCGTCCCGGGCAGCACGTCCAGGCTGATGAAGTAGCCGCCCTTGGGATCGGTCCAGGAGGCGATCTTGGATTCGCTCAGCCGCTGATCCAGGATCTCGGCGGCCAGCGCGAACTTCGGCGCCAGGATCTGCTGGTGCCGCAGCATGTGCAGCCGCACCCCATCGGCGTCGCGGAAGAAGCGCAGGTGCCGCAGCTGGTTGACCTTGTCCGGGCCGATCGATTTCTTCGAGGCGTATTGCAGATACCAGGCGATGTTGCCCAGTGATCCGCCCAGGAAGCTCACGCCGGCGCCGGCGAAGGTGATCTTGGAGGTGGACGCGAACACGTAAGGCCGGTGGGGATTGCCGGCCGCGGAGGCCAGCCCGAGCACGTCGACCTGCCGGATGAAGTCATGCGTCAGGGTGTGCACCGCGTACGCGTTGTCCCAGAACAGCCGGAAGTCGGGCGCCGCGGTCCGCATCTGGACCAGCCGCAGCACGGTGTCCCAGGAGTAGGTGACCCCGGTGGGGTTGCCGAACACCGGCACTGTCCACATGCCCTTGATGGCGGGGTCGGCGGCGACCAGCTCTTCGATCAGGTCGACGTCGGGCCCCTCGGACAGCATCGGCACCGGGATCATCTCGATGCCCATCGTCTCGGTGATGGCGAAGTGGCGGTCGTAGCCGGGGGACGGGCACAAGAACTTGACGTTCGGTTCGTCTTTCCAGGGCCGCTGCGAGTCCACGCCGCCGTACAACATCGAGAAGGCGACGAGGTCGTGCATCAATTCCAGACTGGAGTTGTTGCCCGCAATCAGGTTCTGCACCGGGATGCCGAGCAGCTCCCCGAAAATGGCCCGCAGCTCAGGCAGGCCGTGCAGGCCGCCGTAGTTGCGGGTGTCGGTGCCCTCGCTGTCGCGGTAGTCGTCTCCGGGCAGGCTCAGCAGCTGGTTGGACAGGTCGAGCTGATCGGGAGCCGGTTTGCCACGGGTCAGGTCCAGCGTGAGCTTCTTGGCCTGAAGGTCGGCGTAATCCTGCCGGTGGCGAGCGTTCGTGGCCGCGAGCTCGGCGGGGCTGAGGGACTCCAACGACACCATGAACCCTTTCGCTATCAAGGCGGTGGCTTCGGGGTGATGCAGTGGACGAGCCTCGGGCCCCGACATAGGGGACCCCGCGCACCCGACAGAGCCCATTGACCCTTGCTGCCTTCCGGCCCTGGGGGAGTTCACAGGATAGACGCCGCGCGGGGTCCAGCGACGAGTCTAATACCTGCCTCGGAGTCGACGACGAGCAACTGGCGGGGGCCGTTTGACCCTCGGTTACCATGGCCACGGAGGATTCGCCTAGTGGCCTATGGCGCTCGCCTGGAACGCGGGTTGGGTTAACAGCCCTCGCGGGTTCAAATCCCGCATCCTCCGCCATTGGTCCGCCATGCGGACCTGTACGAATTGAGATGAATTCGGGTTGGCCGCCTTTAGGCTGGCGTGAAATCACCAGCACGCGAGGAGGGGTATGGGGCGCAAGATTGCGGTGCCGTGGCACCTGCTGTTCTCCCTCGTTGCCGGCGTCCTCTACTTCTTCTTTGTCTTGCCTCGGTGGCCGGAGTTGATGGGCGACACCTCGCGCACGCTGGGGATGGCGCTTCGGATCGTGACAGGTGCGCTCGTCGCGCTCGCGGCATTGCCGGTGGTGTTCACCCTGCTGCGCACGCGTAAGCCGGAGTTGGGGACGCCGCAGCTGGCGCTGTCCATCAGGATCTGGTCGATCGTGGCGCACGTGTTGGCCGGGGTGCTGATCATCGGGACGGCGATCAGCGAGATCTGGCTCAGCCTGGACGCCGCCGGACGTTGGCTGTTCGGGATTTATGGGGCCGCCGCCGCGATCGCGTTGCTCGGTATTTTCGCGTTCTACCTCTCGTTCGTCGCCGAGATGCCTCCGCCGCCGCCCAAACCGATCAAGGCGAAGAAGCCCAAGGAACGCCGCCGCCTGCGGCGCAAGAAGGGCGAAGAGGCTGACACCGAGGCGGCCATCGACGAGGACGCCGAAGCCGCTGAAGCGGACGAGGCCGACGAGACCGTCGACGCGGAGGCCGAAGACACCGAGGAAGCGGAACAGGCTGAACCGGCTTCTGAGCCCGCAGAGGTCACCGCCGAGACACCCGAGACCGTCGAGTCGCAGCCGGCGTCGGAACCGGCCACCGAGGAAGCGCCCGTGGCAGGTGCCGCGAAGGCACCGGCAGATACCGATGAGAGCGACGAGCCGCGGGCCAAGTTGCGCAACCGGCGCCCGACGGGCAAGGGATCGCATCGGATGCGGCGCCGGCGCGGCGGCGTCGCTTTGGACGAAGCCGTCGACGAGGACTAGTCAGCGGCGCCGCAGCCGCTCCACATAGGCGGCGATGCCCCGCAGCGTCTCGTCCGTGCCCCACATCCGGCGCACCTCGTCGTCGACGCCGCGGGCTTCGCGAATCCGCATCATCGTCGGGGCGTGCAACTGGGTTTTGGTCTGGCGGTAGGCGTCGGCCGGAATACTGCCCAGGTCCGACGCCTCCGCCACCGCAGCCTCGATGAGCTCGTCGACGACGACGCGGTGGGCCAATCCGCGGGCCACCGCCTCCGCGCCGCGATAGTTGCGGCCACCCAGCAGCACCTCATCGGCGTGCCTGCCGCAGGCGTAGCGCATGACCTCCAGCGCGGCGACCGGGAACGGCACCCCGACGCGCACCTCGACCGCACCGATCGATGCCTCGGGGCTGATCAGGCGGCGGTCGCAGGCGCAGGCGAGCACGCAGCCGCCCGCGATTGCGGCGCCATTGATCGCTGCGACGGTTGGCCCCGGATAGCTGAACATCGCCTCGAATGCCGCGGACAGCGCGGGGACCAACCTGTCGGTGTAATCGGTGCCGCCCTGCACTACGCGGTTGAGGTCGACGCCGGCGCTGAAGGCACGACCGGCACCGGTGACAACCAGCGCGCCGGCGTCGAAACGTGCCAGATCACGCACCACCGAAGCCAGCTCTTCGAGCAGCTCGACGTCTTGTGCGTTGACCGGACCCGACGACAGGGTCAGCACCTGCACGGTCCCCGCGGACTTGATGTCGATCACGGTCATTCGCCGGTCAGCGGCTGACGACTGCGAGAATCACCGGGATGGCAGTGTTCTCATCGGTGTGATAACTCGCGCAGACCCGGTGGTAGCCGTCGGCGATCTGCAACGGAACACCGGTGATGAAGTCGCCGCGCACCAGCAGGATGGGTGACAGCGGCAGGCCCTTCTCGACCTTGGTCAGGTCGGCGGCGACGTGCGGGTTGTCCGCCGGCAGCAGGCCCAGCCGCGCCGCGCGCAGGATGTCTTTTGCCTTCTTGTGCGTCACGGTCCCGGACTGCAGCTTTTTGATCACCTTCTTCACGGTCTGCCCGCCCGCAAGCATGGTGAGATAGTCCGCGGCCGCCGGAAAGTCATGGGCCTCAGGCTTTTCCAGCCATTTCACGCTGAGCATCGCGTTGCTCCCTTCGCCGCCTCCGACATCGACGCAGCCTACCGGCTCGGATCGCGTGCGGTCGCTGCCTTCCTGGCCGAAATGTTGGCCGCGGAATCTGCCTATTAGCCCTACTAAGAGCCCGGGTCATTCCCTATGCTGAGCGAGTGCCAAACACCTATCGGGTCGTTCAGTGGAACACCGGCAATGTCGGCAAGAGCTCGCTGAAATCGATCGTCACCAACCCCACGCTGGAATTGGTCGGCTGCTACGCCTGGTCACCGGAGAAGGCCGGTCGCGACGCCGGCGAACTCGTCGGGATCCCGCCGCTCGGGATCGCGGCCACCAACGACGTCGATGAGTTGCTGGCGCTCAAGCCGGACTGCGTGGTCTACAACCCGATGTGGTTCAACGTCGACGAGCTGGTCCGCATCCTGTCCGCGGGCGTCAACGTGGTGACCACGGCCTCGTTCATCACCGGGCACAACCTCGGCGACGGCCGCGACCGGCTCCTGGAGGCCTGCGAGAAGGGCGGCGCCACGATCTTCGGGTCCGGCGTCAGCCCGGGCTTCGCCGAACTGTTGGCGATCGTCTCGGCGATGGTCTGCAACCGGATCGACAAGGTCACCGTCAACGAGGCCGCCGACACCACGTTCTATGACTCCCCCGAAACGGAGAAGCCGGTCGGTTTCGGCCAGCCGATCGACCATCCGGAGCTGCCGGCGATGGCCGCGAAGGGCACCGCCATCTTCGGCGAGGCCGTCCGCCTGGTGGGCGACGCGCTGGGTGTCGAACTCGACGAGGTGAAGTGCGTGGCCGAATTCGCCCAGACCACCGAGGACCTCGTGATGGCGTCCTGGACCATCCCGGCAGGACATGTCGCGGGCACCTACATCAGCTGGCAGGGCGTCGTCGACGGCAAGACCGTGATCGACCTGAATGTGCGGTGGCGCAAGGGCCAGACGCTCGAGCCCGACTGGAAGATCGAGCAGGACGGCTGGGTCATCCAGATCGACGGCCAGCCCACGGTCACCACCAAGGTCGGATTCCTGCCGCCGCCGTACTTCGCGGCCACCACGCTCGAGGAATTCATGGACCTCGGTCACATCATGACGGCGATGCCGGCCATCAATGCCATTCCGGCTGTCGTCGCCGCGGCGCCGGGAATCGCCACCTACGCCGACCTTCCGCTGACGCTGCCGCGCGGTAACGCGTATGTCAGCATTGAGCGGTGAGTGCGCGCCACCTCATTCGCATTCTCAGCGCCGCGATCGCGACGACGTCGGGGGTCTTGAGCGGACCGATCAATTCGCCGGTCGCTCATGCCGATCCGTGCCCGGACGTTGAGGTGGTGTTCGCGCGCGGCACCGGCCAGGACGCTGGTGTCGGCCAGGTGGGTCAAGGCTTCGTCGATTCGCTCGGATCGCAGATTAACGGGCGTTCGATGGGCGTCTATCCGGTGAATTACCCGGCGTCAGGGGAATTCGCGTCGAGCGCTCGAATCGGCGCCGACGACGTGGTCGCTCATGTCAACGACATGATGGTGCGATGCCCCGGGAGCCGGCTGGTGCTCGGCGGCTTCTCCCAGGGGGCGGGCGTCATGGATCTGGCCACCAGGGCTTTGCCGCCCCAGGCCATTGACCATGTGGCGGCGATCGCCATCTTCGGCAATCCCACCAGCGAGTTGGCAGGCAATTTCACCGGCACCGCTTTTTCGCCCATTGCCCCGCCGTATGCCGCCAAGACCATTGACCTGTGCGCCGACGGCGATCCGGTGTGCTCGCCGGCCGGCGGCAGCCTGATGGCGCATGGCTCCTATGTCCAGTCCGGGATGACGGGTGACGCTGCCAGCTACGTTGCCGGACGGCTGTAGCCGACCCGTCTCAGCCTGAATGCTCCGGGGGCTCGGGTTTCGGCTCGGATTTCGGATCCAGGGGCACCGCGGTGGGCGAGTCCCCCAAATAGCGCTTGAGCCGCAGCAGCTGATTGACCACCATGCCGACGCCGAGCAGCATCAGCCCCGCGACTACTGCCACCACGATTGCGGTGCTCACGGTTCCATCATGACAGGGCGGGGTTTCGATGAGTCCTATTGCGGGGTAGCCACAGCGGCATGAGTAAGGAAGACAAGTTGAAGAACAAGATCGAGGACCTCGGCGGCCGAGCCAAGGAGGCCATTGGCCACGCCACCGGAGACCCCGACACCAAGAGCGAGGGCAGGGCGGACCAGGCGAAGTCCAGCCTCAAGGATGCCGGCGAGAAGGTGAAGGACGCTTTCAAAAAGTAATGAACACGCGCAAGGTGTTGGCCGTCGCGTCGGCGCGCCGACTGATGGTGTCTGCGCTGTCGGCGGCGGCGACGCTCGGTTCGTTCTTGCCGGGCGCGCCCGTTGCCTCCGCTGTGGCCGAGCCGTGTCCGGACGTCGAAGTGGTCTTTGCCCGCGGCTCGGGCGAAGCTCCGGGTGTTGGCGGGATAGGCCAACCCTTCATCGATGCGTTGCGCTCGCAGATCGGGGCGAAGTCGCTGACCGTGTATCCGGTCAATTACCCTGCCAGCACTGACTTTTCGAATCCCGACTTCCCGTCGACCGTCATCGACGGTATTCGGGACGCCAGCTCCCATATCGAGTCGATGGCGGCGAATTGCCCCAACACCAAGGAGGTGCTCGGCGGCTACTCGCAGGGCGCTGCCGTCGCCGGGTATACCACCTCGGCCGCCGTACCCCCGGGAGTACCCGCGTCCGCGGTTCCACCGCCGATGCCGCCGGACGTCGCAAAGCATGTCGCCGCCGTGGCGCTTTTCGGCACGCCGTCGGGCCAGTTTCTGCACAAGTACAACGCACCGCCGCTCACCATCGGACCCCTGTATCAGCCCAAGACGCTGCAGTTGTGCGCGCAGGGCGACCCGATCTGCGGCCCCGGCAACGGCGACGACGGCTTCGTCGCGCACACGTCGTATCCGGTTAACGGCATGACAAGTCAGGCCGCCAATTTCGCGTCCAGCCATCTGTAGGTTTTGCGGTCTTGCAGAATGAGGCCATGCGGGTTCTGATCACGGGCGGTACCGGATTCGTCGGCGGGTGGACCGCCAAGGCCATCTCCGATGCCGGGCACGCCGTCAGGTTCTTGGTGCGCAATCCCGACAAGCTGCACACCACCGTCGCCAAGCTGGGCGTCGATGTCTCCGACTTCGTCGTCGCAGACATCACCGACCGCGTCGCGGTGCGAGGAGCGTTGCGGGGCTGCGACGCCGTCGTGCATAGTGCCGCGCTGGTCGCCACCGACCCACGCCAGACGGCCGAGATGCTGGCCACCAATATGCAAGGCGCACAGAATGTGCTGGGTCAGTCCGTCGAGCTCGGGCTGGATCCCATCGTCCACGTGTCCAGCTTCACCGCGCTGTTCCACCCGGACCTGGAGACGCTGACAGCAGACCTGCCGGTGGTCGGCGGCGCGGATGGGTACGGAACGTCCAAGGCGCAGGTCGAGATCTATGCAAGGGGGCTGCAGGACGCGGGTGCGCCGGTCAACATCACCTACCCGGGCATGGTGCTCGGGCCGCCGGTCGGAGACCAGTTCGGTGAGGCCGGCGAAGGCGTGCGAGCGGCCCTGCAGATCCACGCCATCCCGGGCCGCAGCGCGGCCTGGCTGATCGTCGACGTCCGCGATCTGGCCGCGCTGCATGCCGCTTTGCTCGAGCCCGGCCGCGGACCGCGGCGCTACACCGCCGGCGGTCATCGGGTGGCCGCGGCCGACCTCGCCAACCTCCTCGGCCAGGTCGCGGAGACGCCGATGGTCGCCGTCCCGATACCGGACACGGCGCTGCGCGTTGCCGGCGCGGTGCTGGATCGAGCGAACCGCTTCCTGCCCTTCGAGACCCCGTTCACCTGGGCGGGAATGCAGTACTACACCCAGATGCCGGCCTCCGACGATTCCCCGAGTGAACGAGAACTCGGCATCAGCTACCGGGACCCGCACCAGACTGTGGCGGATACCTTCGAGGCCATTCGCGCCGAAAGCGGCTGGTCACCAAGCGTCTTAGTCGGCGGGCCTGATCTCCAGGCCGACGTGCACCTTGTCGATGCCGCCGCGGACGATGGAGTGCGCGTAGAACCACGGCGCGTGGTACCAGTACCGCTTGAGGACGGCGTTGTAGACGCGTCGCGTTTCGGACTTCGGGAGCACCCGGGCTATGGCTTCGACCTCATCGCTCTTGGGCTTGCCCAGCGCCCCGCTCTTGGCGATCGTCACCCTCGGAGTGTTGTTGATTCGCTTGGTTTTCCACGACCCGTCGTCGGTGATCACCAACAGCTTGTCGTCGCCGTCGGGCACACCCCAGATCGGTGTGGGTTTCGGACGGCCGTCCTTGGTGAATGTCGTCAAGAGCAAGTATTTGGAATGAATAACATCCTTGAAGCTGGCGGCCACGGGTCTTCCTTATCTGTGCATGGTTGCCCCACCCATTCCCCGAACACGGAGTTCCCAATCATGGTGTGCGCCATCGGCGGCTATTCGTCCCTGCGTCAATTAGCGACGCGGTGGACGGACTCGGCTACCCGTTGAGCATGAATTCCCTTGGGAGACAACGATTTAGCAATCAGGTGTTGCGGCCGCCGTTGACTCCGAGTATCTGGCCGGTAATATAGCCGGCTTCCTCCGAGACAAAGAAGGCGCATGCGGCGGCAATGTCCTCCGGTTTGCCCACCCGACGCACCGGGGTCCGCTGGATGTGGTCCTCGACCGTGCCGCCGAGCAGATGTCGCCGCTCGGCGCTGCGCAGCATCGGTGTATCGATAAAACCCGGCGGGACCGCGTTGACGGTGATGCCGGCCGGACCATATTCCAGCGCAAGCGACTTGGTCAGGCCGTTCACCGCGGACTTCGCGGCCACATAGTGCGCCATGAACGGTTGCCCGGAATGGGTGCTGGACGAGGAGATGTTGACGATACGGCCCCAGCCGGCTTCAACCATGTCCGGCAGCACAGCCTGAACGGTGTGGAAGACGCCGTGCAGGTTCACGTCGATCACCTTGGACCATTCCTCGAAGGACATATTCGAGAACTTCTGGAAGCCTTCCACGCCCGCCGCGTTGACCAGCACCAGAATCGGGCCGAACGCCTCGCGGATCGCGGCTATCGCGGTGTCGACCTGGGCTCGGTCCGTGACGTCGGCGGTATAACCGAAGCCGTCATCGGTGGCGGACAAATCGAGGACAGCCACTCGAAATCCGTCGCGGCGCAACCGCTCGGCGACGGCACGGCCGATTCCCGAAGCGCCGCCGGTAACGACCGCCGTCTTCACCCGACCACACCCCCACTTCCCTGAGCGACCGCCCAATTATTGGGCGTCACATGCCTATCACCCGGGGTCTGCGACGGTCAAGCGCGAGTCGTCGGTTCGTCTTGATTCCGTTCCGTCACCCCACTTAGGGTCCGTTCATGGACAGACCCCCGTTTCGTTTCGGCGTGCAGGCGACCAATGCCTCCGGGGGGCCGGCGTGGCGCGATACCGTTCGCCGAGTCGAAGACCTTGGCTACACAACGCTTTTCCTCGCTGATCATTACCTGGGCCCGGGGCCCGCTCAGCGAGCAGCGCGCACTCCCCGCCAGGACCTGGCACCCATCGCGGCGATGGCTGCTGCCGCCGCCTGGACCGAAAGCTTGCGCATCGGTTGCCGGGTCTTCTGCATCGATTACCACGTGCCCGCCGTATTGGCCAAGGAAGCGGCGACACTGGATCTTCTCTCCGAGGGCCGTCTCGAATTCGGCATCGGTGCCGGCTGGAGCGGAGTCGAGTACACCGCGATGGGGCTCGAATTCGACTCGCCGGGCCGGCGAATCGCCAAGCTGGCCGAGGTGGTCTCGCTCATCAAAGCCCATTGGCGGGGTGAAGAACTGGCATATTCAGGGCAGTTCGTCGAGGCACACGGTTATGCCGGACGGCCACGGCCGGTGCAACAGCCACATCCGCCGATCATGATCGGCGGCGGCGGACAACGCGTTCTCACGTTGGCCGGCCGCGAAGCCGACATTGTCAGCATCTCGAGCGTGCCGTTTGTGGCGCATGACGCCGACGGCCTGGCCCCATCGGCGGTGGCGGAGCGCCGGATCGGCTTTGTGCGTGCCGCCGCGGGTGGACGCTACGGTCGTCTCGACGTCGAAAGCTCGCCCTACTTCACCGAGATCACCGATGATCCCGAGACCGTGCTGGCGGGGTTGGCGAAGTCGACGGGCATCCCCGCCGAAGTGTTGCGCGACCATCCCAACGTTTTGATCGGGTCCCTGGAACGCGTTGTCGAGACCCTGCATTCGCGCCGGGAGACCTTCGGGGTCAACTACGTCACGGTGCAGCAGTCACAGATCGAATCCTTCGCGCCCGTGGTGGCTCGCCTGCACGGGCGGTGAACCTTGACCGCTGCCACCGGAGGTGCAAGCATGTCAGCTACCCGGTTTGGGCGATCGCTCAAACCAGCTGGCCGACGGCTTCCGGAATGAGACGGCTCCATGGCAAAGCGAACCAGATACAGCGAATATCACTCCGGTGCCGCGTTCTTCGACATGGTTGCCGAACCCGCGATATGACCATACCGTGACCGCATCCCAAAGACCCCGTGACTCGACCACGCGCGACATGCTGGTGGCCGCGACGAGCCAGATCATGCTCGAGGAGGGCTACGCCGCGGCCACGTCGCGCCGCGTCGCGGCCAAGGCCGGGGTCAAACCGGCCTTGGTGCACTACTACTTCCCCACAATGGACGAGTTGTATCTGGCCGTCTTTCGCCGCGGCGCCGCAATCTACCTGGAGCGCCAGCAGCAAGCGTTGGCCTCCGACCGCCCGCTGCACGCCTTCTGGGAGACGCTCACCGAACCCAAAGACACCCGGCTGCTGCTGGAGTTCATGGGGCTTGCCAACCACCGCAAGGAGATTCGGGCCGAGATATCGGCGTGGTCGGAGCGCTGGCGTGAACAACAGATCACCGCGCTGAACTTCATCGTCCGCGAACATGACCTCGATAGGAACGAATTCCCGCCCGCGGCCCTCGCGGTCGTCATCGTCTCCATCGGGCGCACCCTCATCCTCGAACAGGGGCTCGGCACCCATGGTGGGCACGACGAGGCGGTGGCGTTGGTCAATCGTTTCCTGGACCGGTTCGAAATGCCCACGCCCAAGAGCCGCCGGGGTACCCCTTAGGGCAGCACGACCCGCAGGTGCTCCCAACCGCGCACGGTCGACGTCGACGCCAATTGCGCGGTGTCGTAGTCGATGTCCCATTCGGGCCAACGGTTGAGAATCTCGTCCAGCGCGACGCGACCCTCCAGGCGGGCCAGATTGGCGCCCAGGCAGTAATGCACACCTTTTCCGAAGGTGATGTGGGAGATGTTGTCGCGACGGATGTTGTAGGTGTCCGGATCGGTGTACCGGCGGTGATCACGATTGGCGGCGCCGAACAGCAGCAGCATGGCACTGCCGGCCGGAACCGTCGTGCCGTAGCACTCGAAATCCGTTGCCATCCACCGTGCGACGTGCGGTCCGGTGGGTTCGAATCGCAACGTCTCATCGACCGTACGGGTCAACAGCGACCGATCCTGATAGACCGCGCGGCGCTGGTCGGGATGCTCGGCGAGCACCTTGGCCAGCCAGCCGATCAGCCGGCCGGTGGTCTCGTTTCCCGCCCCGGCGACCACCTGCGTGTAATGCAGCACCTCCTTGCGGGTCAGCTTCCGGTGCACCCCGTGCTCGTCGTCGAATTCGACGTTGAGCAGCGTCGTCATCAGGTCGTCCGAAGGGTTTTTGGATCGCCATTCGACGTAGTCGGCATAGATCCGGCCGTCGGCGATGGAGTCGGCGTTGGCGACCTTCAGCGGCGCTCCCGGCTTGGTGCGCAGATTGGCGTCATTGGCGTCGCGCACCGAAATCTGTTCGGACTCCGGGATTCCCAACAGCATGCCGATCACTCGCATCGGCATCATCGAGGCGAGTTCGGCGATGATGTCGAAGCCCCCGGAGCCGACGAGTGGGTCCAGGCACCGCACGCAGTATTGCCGGATCTGGTCCTCCAGGGCGGCCATCCGGCGCGGCGTGAACACCCTCGACATCAGACCGCGCAACCTGGAGTGCTCGGGTGGATCCTGGAACATCATGACGCCGCCGGGCATGTCGAATTTCGACTGAACGAGTTCCAGGATGTCGCTTCGCCTGTTGGAGAAGGTCTCCCAATTGGCCAGGCCGCGTTCGACGTCCGAATGCCTTGACAGTGCCCAGAAGTCGTAGCGTTCGTTGTAGTAAATCGGCACCTCTTCGCGCAGCCGGGCGTAGATCGGATACGGGTTGGCATTGATATTGACGTCGTAGGGGTCGTAGTAGACGTCGGTGTCGTTGGCGATGCTCATTGATGTTGCCCTCGGTTCAGACAGCCGCCGGCATCGGCCGGGAGCGCGACGCTCGTGAGACCCATGGCATCCTCCACCCATCGGCTTTTGGGCGATCGCCCAAAAGTGTGGCGCAGGCCATGTCTAGCAGCATCCCGACGATTCCGTCAAGACCGCAGGGCGGCGTCGATCAGCGTGGCAGCGGCGGCCCGCGCATGCACAACGGGCGCGGTGTCATTCAGCGAAGTCGCCAGCGCGGTGGCACCCTCGAACAGCACGGCCAGCTGCTGGCCCAGAAGATGCGCGTCGGCGGCACCGGCTTCGCGCGCGACGGCGATGAGGCGGCCGGTGAATTCACGCTTGTGAGTCCGCACGATTTCGTCGGTAGTCGCCAGGGATCCGGCCGACTCTACGGCCGCGTTGTGAAAAGCGCAGCCGCGCACGACGTCCGATCGGCGCAGATCGAAGATGGCCAGCAGGCGTTCACGGGCGGGCAGCGTGGCGTCGTCGAGGTGCTTCTCGGCCGGCGCCCCGCCCCGGGCCTCGATATTGCGCAGGTAGGTGTCGACGAGGTCGTTCTTGCTGCCGAAGTGCTGGTAAAGCGTCCGCTTGGAGACGCCGGCCTCCTGCGCGATGAGTTCGACGCCGGTCGCATGGATGCCGTTGCGGTAGAAAAGCCTGGCCGCGGCGCGTTCGATGCGTTCGCGCGCGCCGCGGCCCGCGGTGGGATGCGTCTGCCCAGCGTATGCACTCATGATCATGCCAGAGTACACCGATCGGTTTACATCGCGCAGGATTATTGCTAGTTTCGGGCACTAGGAAGTAAACCGATCAGTTTCTGTTGGAGGCATTCGATGCCCGCTCAGCAATACGCTCGCACTGGCCGGGCCGATACACCGGGATGGGGTGCCACCCAGTCGCGGCTGATCACCTGGCACGACCCGATCACCACCCAGGCCACCGTCGCGTCGATGTCTGGCCTCTCCTACTGGCAGGCGGTCGCCGACGGCAAGCTGCCGCCACCCCCGATCGGTGATCTCATCCAGATGCGCGTCACCGAGGTCGACGCCGGTCGGGTCACGTTCACCTGTACGCCCGACGGGTCCATGTACAACCCGCTGGGAATGGTGCACGGTGGCACGATGTGCACCCTGTTGGACACCGCCGCAGGCTGCGCACTGCACACCACACTTGCCGAAGGGGTCGGCTACACGTCCGTCGAAATCAAGGTCAACTACTTGAAAGCCGTCACCGTGGCCAGCGGCACGCTGACCGCAGTAGGCAGCGTCGTCAAGGCGGGGTCGCGGATCGGTTTCGCCGAAGCCAAGGCCACCGACGCGTCGGGAGCACTCGTCGCAACGGCGAGCAGCACGCTCTTGATCTTCGATTTGCCTAGTCGCACACCGCAATTCAACGGGAACGGACAACACCGCTGAAGTCAACCGACCTTGCCACGGCTGCCGACCATGGCCCGTTTGGCGACGGGCGGAGATGATGGTCCGATAGCGAATGACAAAGCGGTGACCGGGCTTCTGCTGAGGCGAGATCCGCACCGGGTTCGAGCCACAGACCGGTGATGTGTCGCCCACGAGCATTGGTGTTCCAGCGGCTTCGCCAACACGGATCTGGACCTGCAACTCAAACGCCATTTCATCGAGCGGGTCATCGTCATGGGCTTGATCGCACACACGTGCGTGGAAGCGACCGTTCGGTTCGCCGCCGAGCTCGGCTATGACGTCACCGTGGTCCGGGATGCCAGGGCTGACTCCTCGGCTTCCGAAATGCACGCCGCCCTCGAGGCGAACATGCCCAACTACGCGTCGGCCATCGTGACCGTCGAGGCGGCCGTCGTGACCGTTACCGCACTTTAAATAGAGGTCACGTGCCCTGCAGAACGGTGAAGATTTGCGGCACGAGTGTGAAGGCTTCGTTAAGAACGAGGCACACCGCCCGTCGGGCCCGGCACTGTAGAGCCATGACGCCCGTTGAGCTGCCGGCGAACCATGCCGGCTGAGGCCGCCGTCGGGGACGCCGCGCTGCGCTGCACGCAGGTGCCGCTGCGGACCTTGCCCGCGGCGGCCTCGGTGCGCGTCACGGTCGGCTACGCGGTCGCCCTGCTCGTCATCTACCTCATCCTCGCCGGGCTGGGGCCGCACGCGCACGACGTCGCGGTGAGCCGCATGAGTACCAACGTTCACAACCTTGCGCGCGGACATCTGGGCACCTTGATCGGCAGCGCGTTCGTCAACGACGGCGGTGAGCTGTTCTTCTGGCTGCCAGGACTGGTCTGTCTACTGGCTTTGGGCGAA
>NZ_LZKU01000263.1 GCF_001672975.1 Mycobacterium sp. 1465703.0 | reverse complement strand
GACATCAACATCACCCAGCGGCGCGATCTCGACGCCGGCTAATCCTCCGGCCGCGGCCCATGCACCGCCGGAGTTCGAGGAGGCGGCCAGATCGGGAGGTGAGCCGATGGCGGTACCACGCGGATCGCTGTTGGTGAGGCGTGCCGCATGACGCTTCCCGGTATCGGCCCGTTACCGCTCTACGGGTTCCAGCGTCCCGCCCTGTTGTTGTTCGGATTGGTGCCGCTGGCCCTGCTGGGCCTCTACGTCTACGTCGCGGCCCGGCGCCGCCAACGCCTGCACCGGTACACCGAGGCCCCGGTTGCACAGTCGCCGTGGCGGCACCTGCCGATCGCCATATCGCTGCTGTGCCTGGTGTTTTTGACGATCGCGCTGGCCACCCCCACCCACGACATGCGCATCCCGCGCAACCGCGCCGTCATCATGCTGGTGATCGACATGTCGCAGTCCATGCGCGCGACCGACGTCCGATGTCCGCATCCCGCTCAACCGCGCGGTGGTGATGCTGGTGATCGACGTCTCGGAGTCGATGGCGTCCAACGACGTGCCGCCCAACCGGCTCAAGGCCGCCGAACAGGCCGCCACTCAGTTCGCCGGCCAGCTCACCCCCGGCATCAACCTCGGCCTGGTGGAGTTCGCCGCCAACGCCACGCTGCTGGTTCCGCCGACGACCAACCGCGGCGCGGTGAAGGCGGGCATCGACAGTCTGCAGCC
>NZ_LZKU01000262.1 GCF_001672975.1 Mycobacterium sp. 1465703.0 | reverse complement strand
CAAACACGGGCGCCACCGAGGGCGCGGGCGGGGCCTGGCGGTTTTCTATCCCGGTCAGCGTGTAGGCCACCCCGCCGCCGCCTCCGTCGCCACCTCCGCCACCGCCGGCGCCTCCGCCGGTGGTGGTCACCACCGCACCGCCGGCGCCCGTGTACACCCCGAGGCATACGGCGCCGCCGACGACCGCGCCGCCGACGACGGCGCCGCCGCAACCGACGGTCACCACGACGGTGCCGCCGCCGCCACCACCGGAGGAGACGAGCACGCCGCCGCCCCCGCCGCCGACCACCACCAGCACGACGGTGCCGATGACAACGGAGTGG
Organism: Mycobacterium sp. 1465703.0; assembly: GCF_001672975.1. Lineage (GTDB taxonomy): Bacteria > Actinomycetota > Actinomycetes > Mycobacteriales > Mycobacteriaceae > Mycobacterium. The sequence goes on along the minus strand of NZ_LZKU01000262.1, from coordinate 22,124 downwards.
ATACGCGTTCCGCTGCTGCCGGTGCCGATTCCAGTGCCCGTTCCGCAGAAGCAGGCTCCGGCGACTCCGCAGTACCCGCAGTATCCGCAGTATCCGCAGTATCCGCAGAACGAATATCCGCAGTATCCGGGGAACTCCCAGAATCCGTTCCTCGGGCCGGGTTACTAGCGTCCTTCCTGCGTACGCCCACTTGCTGCACGCCCGTTCGCACGCGGGTAACGTTTGTGTCACCAAGTTCGGGTGGGGTTTGCCCCACCGTGCCCTTCGCGGAGGGCGTTGAAAAGACCTTGGAGGCGTTACGTGGACATCGTGCTTGGGGTGTCGATGGCTCCCAGGACAGTCCGCCTGGTAGCGATCGAAGGCCAAAATGCTGACGGAGTGACCGTCGAACAAGAAGAGTTCGCGGTTGGGGCCGTTGATAATTCGGCCGCTGGTGCGGTCGATCAGGTGATCGACGCGATCATCGGCACGCGCGAAGGAGTGTTAGAGGGCGGCCACCGGTTGACCTCGACCGGGGTCACCTGGAGCGACCCAGCCGGGGTCGATGCGCTGCAGGATGCGCTCGCCGCCCACGACCTGGACGGTGTGATGCTGGTCGCACCGCTGCTCGCCGCCGCGGCGCTGGCGCAGACGGTGGGTTACGCGCTGGGCTACGAGTACCTGGCGATGCTGTTCGCCGAGCCCGTCAGCGCAACACTGGCCGTCGTCGACGTCGCCGACGGGTCCATCGTCGATCTGCACCGGCGCCAGATCAACGGCGCCCGCAACGGATCGCTGGCCGACGAGCTGGCGAAGATGGTCGCCGGTCTTGATGCCGGCGGGTCACGGGCCGATGGTGTGTTCCTCATCGGCTGCGGAACCGACATCGTGGCGTTGAAGTCCATGCTCGAGGCGGCCACCTCGCTTCCGGTCACCGGACCCGAGGAGCCGGACATGGCGCTGGCCCGCGGGGCTGCGCTGGCGTCGGCGAACGCGCCCCTGTTCGCGTCGTCGACGGCGGCCCTGGCCTACGCGCTGGACCCGGGGACCGGCCCGCTGAATCCGCGTGCGCTCAGCCCGACCTACCTTGACGCCTGGGACGACCCCGACGTGGGCACCGATGTCCGGGCGTACAGCGCGGTCGTGGACGACGACGACAAGCCCCCGCGTCGGCCCTGGTCCATGCTGCTTGCCGGTAGCGCCCTGGCTGCCATCGTTGCCGCGATAGGCGGGGTGGTGCTGGTGACGTTGACGTCGGACCGCCCGGGGTCCGACGGTCGGCACAACTCCGGTGTCAGCGTCGCCACGCCGCGGATCCAGCTGCCGGCGCAGCCGCCGAGCAGCCCGCCGCAAGCACAGATGCCCGCTCCGAACCCGGCACCGCCGCCGCCCGCACCAGCGCCCAGCCCGTCGGAAGTGGCCGCACCGGCCCCCGCGCCGTCGCCGGTGCAGCAACCCGTACCGGAGACCCCGGTCAATCCGCCGCCCGCGGCGCCGGTCCGTCGCGCCCCGACCCGGCAGGCGCCGCAGTATGTGCCGCCGCCTGTCGAGCAGAAGCCGCAGTATGTGCCGCCGCCCGTCGAGCAGAAGCCGGAGTATGTGCCGCCGCCCGTCCAGCAGGCGGCCCCTCCGCCCGTCGCGGCACCGCCTCCCTCGGCGCCACCACCTCCCGCCGCGCCGGAAGTGCCCAGGCAACCACCCGTGACGATGTACCTGCATTTCCCGTTCGTCACGGTGCCGATTCCGATCACCCCGCCGCCGCCACCCGGTCAGTAAGCACGTGGCAAACGCTCCCGACTGAGCGCACACTGGCAGTTACGGCACGAGCGCCAAGGAGGTCGCGTGGGCGAGCACAGTGGATTCGGATTCGACCCCGACGAATTCGATCGAATGATCAGGGAAGGCACTGAAGGACTGCGTGACGTGTTCGAGCGAGTCAGCAAGTTCGTGGCCGCTCCCGGTGGCCGCGGCGGCTGGTCCTCCGTCTTCGAAGACCTGTCGCGGCGCCCGCGCAGCGCCCCGGAAACCGCCGGCGAAGCCGGCGACGGGGTGTGGGCCATCTACACCGTGGACGATAACGGCGGCGCGCAGGTCGAACAGGTCTATGCCACCGAACTCGACGCACTGCGGGCAAACAAGAACAACGTCGACCCCAAACGCAAGGTGCGTTTCCTGCCGTATGGCATTGCGGTCAGCGTCCTTGACGACGACACCGACACCGACACCGACACCGACACCGACACCGACACCGACACCGACACCGAAGAGCCTTCCTGACAGGCGTTTTCGGCTCAGCCGCGCTGCACCACGTTCGAGTCGCCGGAGTTGCTGATCTTCGGCGCGCCCGAATGGTAGATGACCTTGTTGTTGAAGCCAGAGGCCTCGATGCTGTCGACGGCCTCGACGGTGATCGAGTTTTGCACCCCGGACACCGACAAGCTGGTGCAATGGCCGGTGATCGACACCGTATTGGAAACGCCGCTGACGCTGACGACGTTGTCGCTGCACGCGATGGTTCGGTTCTCGTTGATAGCGGCGACACTAAGCTCGGCACCCGGCGGGGCGGCCGGTGCGGTCGATGGCGCGGGTGAGCCTCTCCCGGAGGTCGGCGGGCCGGGGTTGGTCGAAACACTTGGCGGGACAAACGTTTTGGAGATGGTCGGCGGGGAGGCGATGATCGACTTCACCCCGGAAATCTGGTGCGCGGCGAAGGCGGCGATGCCGCCGGCGAGGGCTAGCACGCCGATGGCGATCACCGTGCCGAGAATCCACCAGACGCGGTTGCTCGAGGGGCGTTGCTGGGACGGCCCAGACATGGGGCCACCGAAGGTCCACGGCGGCGGGGGCGGATAGTTCTGGCCGGCGGGCTGCGCACTGCCCTGCTCTGACGCTCGCGCCGCCTCGGCCAGCGGGCGCTCGAGTTCCCGGATCCGCTCTTCCGGGTCGTCGTTTGCTGCCATGCATTGAATATGCCATCTGCTTCTGCGTTTTCGGCCCGTTCGGTAGTTTTTAGGATCGTGCCCGATTTGCCGAATCGCCAGGTCCTGTTGCGTCGCCGCCCTTCCGGGCTTGTCCAGCCGGATGACACCGAAACGGTCACCACGCCGGCGCCCGAACCCGCCGAGGGCGAGGCGCTGTTGCGAACCACCTATGTCGGCATCGACGCCGCCGCTCGCACCTGGCTCGACGACCAGCCCAGCTACCTTCCGCCGGTGCAGTTGGGCGAGGTCATCCGGGCGGCCGGGATCGGCGAGGTGGTCGCGTCGCGATGTGACGCGTACTCCGTCGGCGACGTCGTCACCACGTTGACCGGTTTTCAGGAGTACGTGATCATCCGCGACGACCTGTTCAGCACGCCGATCCCGGGGGAGGACGACCAGCTGGCGATCATGTCGGTGTACGGGCCAACCGGCGCCACCGCCTATTTCGGGATGACCGACATCGGCCGGCCGCAGCCGGGGGAGACGGTGGTGGTGTCCGCCGCCGCCGGTGCTACCGGATCGATCGCCGGGCAAATCGCCAAGATCGCCGGCGCCCGGGTGGTCGGCATTGCGGGCGGACCAGAGAAGTGCCGGGCGGTGGTGGAGGACTTCGGGTTCGACGCGTGCATCGACTACAAGAACGACGACATCGCGGCGGCGCTGAAAAAACATTGCCCACAACGGGTCGACGTCTACTTCGACAATGTGGGCGGGCCCATCCTCAACGCCGTGCTGGGCCGGCTGGCGTCCGGTGCGCGCGTCGTCCTGTGCGGCGTCATCTCCAGCTATCTGACCGGCGAGCATCCGGGGCCGGCCAACTATGTGAACCTGCTGTCCAAAACCGCGCTGATGCAGGGCTTCAACGCCCTCGACCAGTGGGGCCGCTTCGACGAGGCGTTCGCGGCGTTACGCCGGTGGGCGGCCGAGGGCCGACTTCACCACCGCCAGACCATCTTTGAGGGCATCGACTCATGTGTCGATGCCCTCAATGGCCTGTTCACCGGCGTCAACGTCGGCAAGACGCTGGTCCGGCTCAGCCAACCCACCTCCGCGTAGGCCGCGGTGCCCTAGGCCTCGCCCAGTACGCGGTGCAGCGCCTTGCGTGCCTCAGTCAGCGCGTCCAGGACTTTGGTCCGGGTCTCGGCCAGCTGCTGCTTCTGCTCGTCGGTACCGGTCCAGGCGATGGTGCGAGCCAACCCGGCGATCTCGAATAACTCCTTGCGGATCTTCAGAACGTCACCGAACTTGGCCGCCCGGCCCAGGAAAGCGTGGGCGGTCTCGCTGCTGATTCCGCGCCAGGCCAACAGGTTTCGGCCGAGTTCGGTCAGCGTCGCCACACCGCCGTCGACGGTGACCACGCCGCGGCCGGCCAGAATGCCGATCGCCAGCTCGGCCACATCCTGCGGAGGAGTGAAGGCGCCACCGGTCGCGTCGGATACCCGTTGCACGACCTGTGCGGCATCGGCCGGCCCGTCCAATAGCAGTGCCGCGGTGACGAACGCCGCGCGCTTGAGACCGTGAAGACCTTTCTTGCCGAAGGGCCCGCCGGCACCCGGGCCGCCGAACCCCGGACCACCAAAGCCCGGCCCGCCGAACCCCTGTCTGCCAAAGCCCGGCCCGCCAAACCCCGGACCCCCGAAATTGGGTCCACCGAAACCACCGAAAAATCCACCAGACATAACCGTTTTCCTTTCGTTTAGACCATCAATTTCCTTGATACCAGCGGTCGAGAGGATGTCAACTACGTTGATGGTTGCGGAGCGAAATCCCTGGAAGTGCCCGCAGCGGCTGCTATCGTCGACTGGTTATGCGAGCGGGATGGCGGCGAGGGCCCGGCGCACGGGTCTTGACCGGTGAAATTGCGCGTGGACGGGTGCGCATGGCGCGGGCAGACCCCGACGGTGGGATGCGTTGCACCCCACCGCGTGGTTTCATAACACCGTTTGCGAGAGTTGCCTGGGGAGATCGCGCCGGGCTTGACGAGCCGGCTTGAACGATGGGTGGTTTGTAGATGGATCGTCGCAGCATGATGTTGATGTCGGGGCTCGGCATGCTGGGGGCTGCGATGCGCTTACCAGGTGCGTGGGCCACCCCGTCGGCGCCCGAAGCTCCACCATCGGCGGGAGGCGGGAACTACATCTTCGCGGACGAGTTCGACGGGCCGGCGGGGTCGGCTCCCGATCCCGGGAAATGGACGGTGCAGTCCTGGCAGGACGACGTGTTCCCGCCGGTCGCGGGGATATACCGGGACGACCGCCGAAACGTGTTCCAAGACGGCAACTCCAATCTTGTGCTGCGCGCCACCCAGGAAGGGGACGCCTACTACGGCGCCAAACTGCGGGGCAACTTCCGCAGCATGATCAACCAAACGTGGGAAGCTCGGATCAAGCTGAACTGTTTGGAGCCGGGCCTGTGGTCCGCCTTCTGGGGCGTCAACGAGGATCCGCTGCCAGACGGCGAGGTTGACCTCTTCGAGTGGTACGGCAACGGCTCGTGGCCCCCGGGAACGACGGTGCACGCCGCGTCGAACGGGAAAACCTGGGAAGGCAAATCGATCCCCGGCATGGTCGACGGCAACTGGCACACCTGGCGAATGCATTGGGGCGAGGAAGGATTCCAGTTCTCCCGAGACGGGGCACAGTACTTCAGCGTTCCGAACAAGCCCATCCACGTCCACGGCGGCGCCCCCGACGACTTCCGGTGGCCGTTCAACAAACCCGGCTACTTTATGACGCCCATGTTCACCCTCGCCGTCGGTGGGGTCGGCGCCGGGGATCCCGCCGCGGCGAGTTACCCAGCGGACATGCTGGTCGACTGGATCCACATCTGGTGATCATCGCTGCGCCTTGAGCACCTGGACCAGGTTGAACTGCCAGCGCTCGACAAGTCGGAAGCCTAGGTCGTGGGGCACCGCGAACGCAGGGGTCACCCCGTAGCGTGGGCCGGGCGGCAACGCCGGTCCCTGTTCGTGTGCCGGCTGCGAATCGTCGGACTGGGTGATAATCCAGACGATGCCGCAGTTGTTCAGCGGTTTGGCCACCACCTCGGGGATGAGGTTGGTGTCGAAGACATCGTTGCGGTCGGTGGCGCGCTGCCACAGCGTGAGATCGACCAGCTTACGATAGGCATCCGGGCGCGCCGCCATCAGCGGGCGCATCGGTGCCGGCATGAACGTCACCGTGTCATTCACCAGTAGGCAATCGCCCGGCGCCGCCTTCGCGGTGATCAGGTCGGCGACCTGGCTGTAGTCCATTCCGTATTTCGCGTATGGATGACGTTGGACCCGAACGTAATTCGGCGCAGCGGCGACGGCGAAGAGAACGACCACCGCGGTGGCCAGCCAGGGTTTGGCGGCCACCGCGCCGGTGCAGACGCCCAGCATCAGTGCCAGCGCCGGCGCGGTGAAGCACAGGTAGCGCGGCGTGTAGATCGGGTGGACCAGCGCCGAATAGGTCACGATCGCAACGGTCGGCGCCGCGAGCCACCCCGCCGCGAGCACCAGGAGCCATCGCTCCGACTCCGCCGCACGCGCGGACCCGCTGAGCCACAACACGATTGCCGCGCCGATCAGCAACGCCGACAGCACGGCGAACGGGGGGCATCGTTCGAAATACTGTTGCATCACCACGTCTTCGATGGTGCGGTGACCGATGGGGGCGACCCAACTGATCTGGTGTGCTTGCCCGGCGACCGTCAGTAGAAACGGTATCAGCGCGCCGACCGCCACCGCTGACGCAATGACGAAGCCCACCAACGCCTTTCGGTTCCTATGGAAGACACCGATGAACACGGCGTATGCCGCCAGCAACAACGCGAGGTAGGCGTCGAGCACGATCGAGCAGGCCAACGCGACGGCGTAGCACAACCACGGCCATCGGGTGTCACGCCGCGCGGCAACGACCAGCAACACGGTGAGCCACACGGCGGCCATCATCGAAATGGCATAGGGGCGAGCTTCGATGCCCGCCCAGGTGCTGCGCGGCAGGATCGCGCAGAACATGCCCGAGGCCACCGCGACGGTTCGGGACGAGAACTGCTTGCCCAGCACGACCACACCGGCGGCGGCACCCCCCACCGCCAGGGCGCTGGGCGCGCGAGACCAGAACTCGGTCGGCGGGAAGATCTGGAACCACCCGTGCATGAGCACGTAGTACAAACCGTGCACCGCGTCGACATTGGCCAGCATGTGCCACATCTGGGCCAGCGACCGGCTGTAGGAGGCTGAGATGGTCGCGGCCTCGTCGTACCAGAAGGAGGGCCGGGCGGCGCCGGCCATGCTGACCGCGACGGCCAGCAACGCGACGAGCAACGGATCCAGTGAGGCCGGTATCGCCGGACGGCGACGGCCCGGCGCGAGCCGCCGCGGCGATTCGTCGGTAGCCGGGATGCTCACCGAACCGCCCAGGACGTCGCGGTTTGGCGGAACACACCGCTATGTTGCCAGAACCCGATCGCGGCGATCAGGGGACTCAACCACACGGCGATTCGAACGTATGATCGATCAATGGGTCCGCTCGCGTCGATCGGATACAACGGCCAACCGGTCCGGAGCCCGTTTCGGGTGGTCCGTCCGCCGATCGCGGTGTTGGTGGACCTCACGGTGCTTTTCCCGCGCGAGCCGCACCGCTCCGGGCGGTACCAGCCCAACGGTCTGCAGCTGCACAAGGTCGTCGAGGGCTGGCTGAGCTGCTGGGCCCTGTGCGAGCAGGGCGACTGGTGGGGGTTGGTGACCTATCCGGTCGCCTATGGATCCAAGCGCAAAACCGTGACGCACTGGGTGCCCGCCTGGACGCTGCGCCGCAAAGGTTGACGGGTGCGGGCAATCGCTGCGTAACTGCCACGCCAATGCGATGATTGCTGCCCGTGGAGGCAAGTTGGGGCTCGGTGCTGAGCAAACTCGTCGCGCTGGCTGCGGTCATCGCGCTGTCCCCGATCACGATCATCCCCGCGGTGCTGGTGCTGCACGCGCCCCGACCGCGCCCGGCCAGCCTCGCCTTCCTGGGCGGCTGGCTGCTGGGACTGGTCGCCCTGACCGCCGCGTTCGTCAGCGGCTCGGAGTTGCTCAGCGGCTTTCACGCCGCCCCGCCGAAATGGGCGGCGTGGGTGCGACTGGTGTTCGGGGTGGCGCTTCTCGGCCTGGCGGCGTTTCACTGGTTCACCCGGCACCGCCATCGCAGCATGCCGCGCTGGATGCGGTCGTTTTCCACCCTGTCGCCGACGCGTGCCGGGTTGGTGGGGGCGGTGCTGGTGCCGCTGCGGCCCGAGGTGCTGATCCTGTGCGCGGCCGCCGGCTTGGCCGTCGGCAACAGCGCCCTGAGCGCCGGCGCTCAATTGGTGGCGGCCGCGATCTTCGTCGTGCTGGCGGCGTCGACGGTCGCCATCCCGATATTGGGCTTTGTGGGCGCCGGTGACCGGCTCGACGACACCCTGGAACGTCTCAAAGCCTGGATGGAAGCCAACCATGACGCGATGCTGGCCGTCATCCTGTTTCTGATCGGGTTGCTGGTGCTCTACAACGGGATTCGCACGTTGGCCTGACCCGGTTCGGGTCCACCTCGGCGCGTTTCGCCGTCGCATCGGCACCGCAATGAAAGGATGCCGCCCATGGCAGGAAGCTGGGGGACGGTGCTGACCGGGCTCGTCCCGCTGGGACTGGTCATCTCGCTGTCGCCGCTCACCGTCATCCCGGCCGTGCTGGTGCTACAGGCGCCGCGGCCGCGACCGACCAGCCTTGCGTTTCTGGGCGGCTGGCTGCTGAGCCTGGCCGCACTGACGGCGATCGCCGTCGCGGCCTCCGGCTTGCTCGGCGGCTTGGACAAGGCGCCGCCTCGGTGGTCGTCGTGGCTGCGCGTGGTGCTGGGGTCGGCATTGATCGTGTACGGCATCTACCGATGGTTCAACCGGCACGGCCAGTCCGAATCACCGGGCTGGATGCGCGCGTTCAGCAGCATCACGCCGGCGCGGGCGGGGATCACCGGGGCGGTGCTGGCCGTGGTGCGGCCGGACGTGGCGCTCATCTGCGTTCCCGCGGGATTGGGCATCGGCACCAGCGGGCTGGGCCTCGCCGGTGACTGGCTGGCCGCCGCGTTCTTCGTCGCCATCGCCGCCTCCAGCGTCGCGATCCCGATACTCGCCTACGCAGCTGCGGGCAGCCGCCTCGATGACACGCTGGCCCGGCTCAAGGACTGGATGGACCGCAACAACGGCGCCCTACTCGCGGCGGTCTTTGTGGTGATCGGCGCGATGGTGCTCTACCACGGGATTGACGCCCTATAACCACCGTCGGCCAGGCCCGCGTCCTCTTCGAGCCTGTTCATCGCGCCAAACATCAACTCGCGGACCAACTCCCGGCTGTATCCGGCGAGCATGCCCAGGTAACCGCGGTCCGCCCATTGCGCGGCGTGCCGCTCCTCGTGGTGCAGCACCCGGTCCAGGTCGAGGCGGCTGGCCCGGGGTGTGCCGCTGCCGTCAAGACACCAGGCCTGCCCGGAGGCGACGATCCGGCGAAGCTGCGTGCCGGGGTTGGTCACCCGGCCCAGGTTGACCATGAAGATGTCACCCCAGGTGGTGCCGCCCCGCCGGCAGAACAGCCGTTGGATCCAGTTGCCGCCCAAGCCCATCACCATGCCGTTGGGGGTGGTGACCAGACGCCCTCCGTTGCGGTGCACGAAGGCGACGTCGCGGGTATAGCTCCATCGGTTTGCGTTCTGCCGGGCCATGATCCGCGCCACCTCGGCTGCGTTGTAGGGAGTGGCCGGAAAGTCGGTGGGACGCGTGCCCGGCTTACCGTAGCCGGTGCCGGCGTTCAGGATGTAGGTCATCAGCGCCGCATCCCGCGCCCGGTCCCCGCCGGCGTCGGGTGGGATCAGGAAGAACGATTTGCCATGCGGGTCGTTGATTTCGACCATGTCCTCGAGGACCTCGAAACGCGCTTCGGTGAGATTGTGCCGACGGGCAATGTCGGCGACCACGTGTGCGGTCACGCCCCGGCGTTCGGCGTTGTCCCGCCACCTCGTGCAATAGCCCTGTGCGTCCATGTCTTCGGACCAATTTAGGGTGTAGCGAATGAACAGGGTCCCCTGGCGACGTGCGCGCGGCATCAAACAGATCACTCGGGGACTGGGCACGCTGGATCAAGAACTGTTCGACGCCATCGCCGAGACCGACACCCCGTTACTGGACACGGTGATGCCGCCGCTGACCCGGGCGGCCGACCACTCCAAGCTGTGGGTGGCCATCGGCGCGGCGCTGCTCGCCGCGGGCAGGCCGAGCGCGCAGCGCGGAGCGACACGCGGGCTGGTGACGCTGGCCGCCGCCAGCCTGGTCACCAACCAGATCGCCAAGCGGATCCGCCCGCGGCCGCGTCCCAGCTACGACCTGGTGCCGTTGGTCAGGCAGGTGCGCCGCCGCCCGACCTCGAACTCCCTGCCGTCGGGACATTCGGCCAGCGCCGCCGCGTTCGCCGTCGGGGTAGGGCTGGAGAATCCGCCTGTGGGCTTCGGGCTGGCACTGCTGGCCGGGCTGGTGGGTCTGTCGCGGGTGGTGGTCGGCGCGCACTTCATCGACCACCCGGGCCCCGGTGCCACTGCCCGACTCCGGGTTGATGACCAGCACCACGCCGGCTCCGTCGGGCCGCTGCGGCGCCGCGACGCGAAGCGGTTCGGTTCGCGGAAGCGCGGTTTCGATGATCGGCGGGACAAGCCGGCCACCCAACACGGCCAGGCCCGACCCGATCCCGAATCCGGCGATCACGTCGCCGGGGTAGTGCGCGCCGAGCTGCCGAAGGTGGATATCCGCGAACTCGGTCCCGATGACGATCCGATGAAGGTTTTGCGCAGCGCGGCCGAACGCGCCGAGGTGTTGGCGGTGGGCGGCGGTGACGGCACCGTGGCGGCGGCCGCGGGGGTGGCCATCGATGCCGGACTCCCGTTGGCGGTCTTTCCGGCCGGGACGTTCAATCATTTCGCCAAGGACATCGGCTGTGACACCGTGGCCGCGACGGCCGAGGCGATTCGCCGCGGCCACGTGGCATACGTCGACCTGGTGTGCCTCAACGAAAGCCATATGGTGCTCAACACCGCCAGCATCGGCGCCTACCCGACCTTCGTGCAGCAGCGCGAAAAGCTGGAGAAACGGATCGGCAAGCCGCTGGCCGGGCTCTACGCGATGTTGCACACGCTGCGCAAGGACGAACCCGTGCGCATTTGCTATGACAACAAGACCCTGCTGACATCGCTGTTCTTCCTGGGCAATTCGTTGTACCTGCCGACCGGGTTTGCGCCGTCGCGGCGGACCCGGATGGACGACGGCTTGATCGATGTCCGCATCCTGGAAACCGGCCGACGCTTCGCCAGGACCAGGATCCTGATTGCGCTCGCCCTGGGACGGCTGGAGCGCAGCCCGCTCTATCACGAGTTGCAGGTGCCCGAATTCAGCTTCAGCGCCGTCGACGGTCCTACGATCATCGCCTGCGACGGCGAGGTCGGCGACCAGTACGACCAGGCCAGCTTTAGCGCGAAATACCGGGCCCTTCCGGTGTTTCGTCCGCTGCCCGACTAGTGACTCCCTCGGTCAGGTCGCGTACTTGCGCGTAGTGGGCCAGCACCTCCGGTGCGGGGTAGCCGGTGTATTCCTCTGCCCGCGGCGGACTCCATGCGGGCGGTTGTGGCGATCCGCTCAACGCCCACGCCGCCTGCCGCGCAGCGCCCAGCGCGACGTACTGCGCGGGTGTGGGCACCAGCACCGGCATGCCGAACACCGCCGGGGCTATCTCGCGCAGTGCCCTGGACTGGGCGCCGCCGCCGACCAGCAGGATGCGGCGGGCGACCACGCCGTGTGCGCGCAGATGCGCCACGCCGTCGGCGAGCGAGCACAGCAGTCCCTCTATTGCGGCCCGGGCCAGGTGGGCCGGTGTCGCGTTGGACAGGCGCAGCCCGTGTAGTGCGCCAGTTGCGTTGGGGCGGTCGGGCGTTCGTTCACCCTCTAGGTATGGAACCAGCACCAGACCCGCGCTGCCCGGCGGCGCCGACAGCGCGAGCCGGGACAGCTCGTCGTGGTCCACCCGCAACATCGCGGCGGCGGCATCCAGCACCCGCGCGCCGTTGAGGGTGCACACCAGCGGTAGATAGCGCCCGGTTCCGTCGGCGAAGCCGGCGACGAATCCGGCGTCGTCGCGGACCGGATCCGCGGTGACGGCGGCCACCACTCCCGAGGTGCCGATCGAGACGATCACGTCGCCCTCTTCGGCGCCCAGGCCCAACGCCGCGGCGGCGTTGTCGCCGAGGCCGGCGCCGAATGTCTTTGGGCCGCTTGTGGTTCGGTCTGACGGACTTAGCACCGTCGGCAGTGTGGCGTGACGACCCCGCAGCGCCAGTTGCAGCAGATCGAAATGGTAAGCGCCGGTTGCGGCGTCGTAGTAGCCGGTGCCACTGGCGTCGCTGCGGTCGGTGGTCAGCGACGCGATGTCGGCCTCGCCGCGCAGCCGCCAGGTGAGCCAGTCGTGCGGCAGGCAGACCGCGGCGGTGCGGTCGGCGTGATGTGGCTCGTGGTCGGCCAGCCAGCGCAGCTTCGACACCGTGACCGCGGCCAGTGGGACGACGCCGACGGCCCGGGCCCAGGCCCGTGCGCCGCCCAGCTCGCTGACGAGTGCACGCGCCGCGTCGGCCGAGCGCACGTCATTCCACAGCAACGCGGGGCGTACCACCTGCCCGGTCGCGTCCAGGCACACCATGCCGTGCTGCTGCGCACCGACGGCGATCGCGTCGACGCCGTCCAGTCCGCCTGCCTCGGCGATGGCCGTATGTGCGGCGGTTTCCCATGCCGCCGGGGCGATTTCGGTTCCGGGCGGATGACCGGCGTGTCCCTGGCGGACCACCCGGCCGGTGGCGGCATCACACACCAGCACCTTGCACGACTGCGTCGAGGAGTCGATGCCGGCGACCAGGGTCATGATGGATCGGCTCCGTTCGGCAGGGGAGCCGACGGCGACCGTCTTGGCGTCAGGCGTTGGGGCACAGATCGCGCAGGGCGAAGATCACCACGTCTGCGGCCTGACGACCGTTGATCCCGCCGGTGCCCTGGTCGGCATCCGAGCGTTGCAGCGCCAACCCTTCCAGCTGTTGGGGGGAAGCGCCCCACGAAAGCTGCTGGCATAGGTCGGCGCCCATCTGCAACAATTCCGGGTCGCCGCCGTTCACGGCGTGGATGCCGGCGTTGTGCAGGTCGTTGAGAAAGGCGGCCTGGTCGGCCCGCGCCGGGCCGGCGCAAAGGACTCCGGCGAGCAGAAGTGGGCCACTCGCCAGTGCCGCGCCCATCAACCGGCCATAAAGCCTGCGTGCCGCCATCCAACCTTCTCCTTCGTGTATGCCCGATGCGGATGATGCACTTTTACACAAAAGTGCGAAAACCCGCTGCGCAAACAATTCCGGAGAATGAATAGTCGGCAAAGAACGGTGGGCAGATGCGCCGTCACGTGCCGATGGGCACCCGGCCGAGATGGGCCGTGCCGCTAGACCGGCGAAGTGCCGGAGATCGGGTCGGCGTCAGCCGCCCGGGCACAGATCACGTTCGGCGTAACCGACGATGTCGGTGGCCTGTTGGGCATTCAGCCCACCGGCACCCTGCCTCTCGTCGGAGCGTTCCAGCGCCAAGCCCACCAACTGCGATTCCGGAGCGCCCCATGACAGCTGTTGGCAGACGTTCAGACCCGCTTGCAGCAGCGCCGCGTCACCGCCTGTAACGGCGTGGACCCCGTCCCTGTGCATGTCATTGAGAAAACTGGCCGCATCGGCCTGCGCTGGGCTGGCCAACACAATGCCGACGAGAAGCGGGCCACCGAGCAGGGCTGAGCGGATGAACCCAGTGGTGAGACGACGTAGCGACATAGCCTCTTCTCCTCATCTCGTCAACCTTTATAATCTCGATGTTAACTTCGACGTAACCTCCTACCCAGTAACTGTTCACCAACAGTTTCCTGTGAAGGACCTGCGGAAAAATAAAGTCCGTGAGATTAGAAGTCCGCCCCGGTGGTCGGCCCATGGACCTTCGACCCTTAATGGCGTTGCGCCGTCCTCAGTAATGTGTGGAGCGATTTGCCGGGCCGACGAGGAGAGCGGGCATGGAACTGGGTCTTGACGGCAAAATCGCCGTGGTCACCGGAGCGAGCAAAGGCATCGGGTTGGCGGTCACCCGCCGTTTCGTTCAGGAAGGCGCCCGGGTCGTCGCCGGATCGCGCACCGTCAGCGCCGAGCTGGCCGAGCTGGTCGATGGCGGAGCGGTCGACGCCGTCACTGTCGACCTTGCCGACGCCCGCGGCCCCGCGCAGTTGGTTGCCGCGGCCGGCGATCGGCTGGACATTTTGGTGAACAACGTGGGCTTCGCCGCGCCGCGGCTGGATGGATTTCTGGCGATCACCGACGAAATGTGGCAGCAGACGCTGGACCTGAATTTCATGGCGGCCGTACGGGCGATCCGGGCCGCCATTCCCACCATGATGTCCCATGGTGGAGGCGTCATCGTCAACGTGGGCTCGGTCAACGCGCGGCTGCCGCTGCCGATGGTCGTCGATTACAGCGCGGCGAAGGCGGCTTTTAACAACCTCGCCAAGGGGCTGTCAAAAGAATTCGGGCCACACAACATTCGCGTCAACACCGTCGATCCCGGGCCGGTCGTCACCGACTTCTGGCTGGGTCGCGACGGGGTGGCGGCCAAGTTGGGCGGACCTGACAAGTCGCCCGAGCAGGTCACCGAGGAATTCGCGTCGGGAACGGTCAGCGGCCGATTCACCCGGCCCGACGAGGTCGCCGATCTGGTGATGATGCTGGCCAGCGATCGGTGCGCCAACATGATGGGAGCCGGCGTCATCATCGACGGCGGCATGGTTCCCACGCTGTGATCGGTCCTCGTCCCGGGGGCACGCGAGCAACAAGCGCTCAGTAAGCCTAGGGCGCAAGCCGATTCGCGTAGGTCGATCGATGTCGACCCGGCGTGTCCCGATTCGTGACACCGTTGTGACGTCACCATTTGGACACGGCGCGGTGCGGCGTGGCGCGTGTCGCGTGTCGGCTGCTGACAATTGGCGCGGTCGCGAAAAGCGGCCTGGGTACGGCTAGGCGGGCCTGCTGCACCAAATGGATTGCGGAATTAGCTGCGCGTGAATAAAGGAGAGTTGACGCTGATGGCGATCGTCGATCGGTTCAACATCAAAGTAGTTGCCAGCGCTGGGTTGTGCGGAGCTGCTATCGCGTTGAGCCCCGACGCGGCGGCCGCCCCGCTGATTACGGGCGGCCACGCGTGCATCGAGGGGCAGTCGGGCGGGGCGGCACCGGCCGCCGGTGGTCCGGTGGTCGCAGGGGCACCGGCAGCTGGGGGCGTGTGCGCGGCGCCGCTGACTGATATGTCCGGTGTGCCAATGGCTGTGCCAGGGCCGCTGCCCCTTGTGCCTCCGGTGCCGGTGGTGCCGCCGGTGCCCGTCGCGCCGCCGGTGCCGGTTGTGCCGCCGGTGCCGGTAGTGCCCGCCGGCGCACCGCTGGTTGCCCTTGGCGGGGCTCCACTGGAGGCGGCCGCGCCGATCATCGACATGTCCGGGGTGAAGGACGCGCCGACCGGTCCGGCACCCGCCGGCGGGCCGGTTCCCGGTCAGCCCGTTCGCCCCGGTCCCTCGGGCGCGAGCTGAGGCCGACTCACCCTCGGATAAACGGGCCGGGCCCGCTGGTTTGTGCCAGCGGGCCCGTTTCGTTGTGGGCGGCCGACATGGGTTTCACGCGCCAACAGCGAAAAGAACCTGTGGTCAACATAATTGAAGCTCCGCACCCCGGTCGGCGCCTGGGTGCGGAGCTTCTTGAAATGAGCGGCAGCTGCTATTCCCGCACGATGACCGGGTCGCCGACGTGGGCGTGGTCGTAATACCACTCGGCGTCATCGGGGCTCAGGCTGATGCAGCCGTGGCTGACGTTCTCGAGCCCCAGGGAGGGGACTGCCCATGGTGCCGAATGTACGAACAGGCCTCGGCTGGTGATGCGGACGGCGTAATTGACCGTCAGCATGTACCCGTTGGGATCGTCGACGGGAATGCCGACGCTGCTCGAATCCATGGTCACCGCTTCCTCTTTGGACAGCACGGTGTAGGAGCCGACCGGCGTCGGGTATTCCGGCCTGCCCAGAGAGGCGGGCATCACGCCTTGCTCGCCGAAGTGCGGCCGGTGGTGCGGTGCCGGGAGCGAGGTCGGCGGTCCGGCCTCGACTCCGTCGATGCTCACGGTGAAGGTGTGTTCGGAGATGCTGGCCACGCCGATTACGGCGGGGCCCGTCTTGATCTCCGTGGATACCTCACCCACGGTCAGCGCAATTGTGCTGTGCGCCGGCCAGTATCGGTCCGGAACCCACTGGACGACCTTGTCGTCAAGCCACTCGAACTTACCGGTCATCGCGGGCGTAGATTTCACGTCAACGGCATGCTCGGCCGCCTGCCGGTTGGCAACGGGTGCCCTGAATTTCACCATCACGGGGTGTGCCACGCCGACCACCTCGTCGCGCGCCGGTGATACCGACGCTATCGCGAACCCACGTGACTGGTTCGCCGCCGCCAAGCTCACGCCGGCCGGCGTCGCGACCACACTCGCAGCGGTTCCAATCACCGCAAGAACACACCGAACACCTGTCCGCATGGCTCCAATTCCTTTTAACTGACATAGTTGCAATACGGATCGTAAATGTGGCCTGACCTGCGAAAGCGTAAGGGCACGTTGATATTTGGCCACACGACGGTCACGATTTGGTTTCAGAGGTTTAGTCCGGCGGCGCGATTGCGGCGCTGCGACCACGCGGTCAGTTCCGGGACGCAAAACGCCAACCCGGCGCGCCAACTGCAGCGAATCGGGATCGTGTTGTGACCCGCCCGTGACACGAAGCGGATCGTAAAAGACGCCTCGCGGACTGTTGACGACGGATCACGCCCGCAATAGGGTCAAGTGCCTGATATCAACTACTTGACACGGCCGTCGAAACGGAGGTGGCGTCATGGAATCACCGGAGCTCGCTCGTCCTTTTGCCCCTCACCGTCAACGCGCCTATATCGGCCTGTTGACGGTCGTAGGTGCCGTATTCGTCTTCATGACCATCGCCGAGGCCACCCGGCTGCTGCCCCCGACGTTGGCAGTGGATGTGGCGGCGAACCTGATCTTCGGCATCCCGGTGCTGCTGTTGCCCCTCATCCTGTTCTGGTAGGGGCGAGGCGAGCAGCGATCGCGTCTGCAGCTTGCGGCCGAACTGACGCGGATCTACATCCCGCTGACGGCTGGAAGCCAGCTGACCTACGAGTTGCCGTTCCTGCTCGGCCACCCCTTCAACCTGTGGGTGCCCACCACGGATCCCGGGTGGCGATGGCTGTGGTGGCAATACGGCCTGGCCGACACCCGCTACCGCAGCGACGATCCGTGGATCTTCGGCTTGGAGTTCGGCGCGGTACTCGTCGGTATCATGCTCACCATCGTGTGGCTTCGCTTGTTGCGCAAGGATTTACCCGATGAGTCGCGGATCAAGTGTCTATGGCTGGTGTTTTTCGGCGTCGCGGTGCTGCTCACCGGAACCGTGGTGTACTACGTCAGCGAAATTCGCAACGGTTTCAACGACATTGGTCAGGCTGCGTACGGCCTGTGGTTCAAGTTGGTCGGGGAGAACGTTCCCTACATGATCTTGCCGTTTTTTGTCCTGTATGCGATCTACCTCCAGGTCGATTACCTGACCAGGCGCGCCGCGGCAACGACACAGGCGGCCGCATCAAGCGCAGCGGCCTTCGACTCGGATGGGCGGAACGTTAGCGCAAGACGCAGATCCGATGAAACGGTCGCGGGTCTGAAATTCGTTGGTACCCGCACCCGGGTGAAGATCATTTATGTGGTCGGCGTGAACGTGTACGTGTCGCCATGCACGAGGTAGACGAATTCCGTCGCGGCGGAGGACGATTCGGCCGCGTGTTTGAAGTCTTCGAGCCCGGACATGAATACCGAGAAGTCGTTGTAATGGATCGGGATGGCGGTGCGGGGCTGAGTGATCTCCACGGCTCTTACTGCCTGCTCGCCGGTCATCGTGACGACGGTGACCAGGAACGTCGTTCCGCCCGTGTGAATCAGACCGAGGTCGATGTCGGGGTAGCGACGAGGGATGTCCTTGAGCTCGTCGACGAGCATGGTGTCGCCGGTGATGTAAAGACGGTAGAGGCGATCGCCGCTACGTTGGAAGTCCAAGAGATGCCCGTTAACCGGCATTAGCAGCTCGTTGACGGCGTCGTCTGTTGCGTGTTTGCCCGGCATTGCGGTTATCGTCAGCTCCGCATCACCTTTGCGGACCGCCAGCGATTCCCAGGTTTCTAGGGAGTAACAGCGTTGGAAGCCCAAGGCGGTCAACTTGTCGACCGCGTCAGCCGTCGACACGATGGGCAACGTCTTGTCGAGTTCACGAGCGGCGACGTCGTCGAAATGGTCACCGTGGTAATGCGATAAGACCACTAGATCTATCGGAGGCAAGTCGGAGATCTGACACGCCGGCTCAACCTCGCGCCGTGCCCAGATGCCATGGCCCAAAGACACGTGCTCACCTTTGTGGAGAAAGGCGGGATCAGTCAGCACAGTCAGGCCGCCGAACCGGATCAAGGTGGTGGCATTGCCAATGAAATAGACCTCGCCCTGGCTGAAATCCGCAGTCCCGCTGCTAGTTAGATCCAATGAGCGCATTGTGGGGGCCTCCTTTGGGTGCATCCGGTCATTCGTCTTGTAATGCTGAATCCGTAGCGGTGTGCAGCACGCGAGGGCTTTCGGTGGCCATAGCTGTGACCGCCTCGGCCGTCGATGGCACTGCGTGCGCGAGGAATGCGTAGTTGACCAAAGCGGCCTGGTAGCCGTCTCCGAATGTCGGGTGCCGCGGGCCGGCGGTGGCATCGCGAACCACGGCTACTTCGAACCCCTGCTCAAGCAGATCTCGCAGGTGCGACTCCACACAGATGTTGGCGAGCATGCCGCACAGGATGACTTTTGTGATTCGACGCTTGCGCAGCTGCAGGACCAAGTCGTTTGTTTGCGGTCCCCACACTTTGTGGGGGCTGGCCACCACCGTCGCCGGATCTTCGATGAATGGTTTCAATTGGTCGAGCCAGTCGGCACCAGAATCAGCAAAGCCCTCAAGGCTGAGGGAACCGGCGCGTGCAAATGTGCCGGTGCGAAGTTCATCTGTCTCCAGTGGTCCGTTGAACAACCAACGGTGGTCGGTCGGGTAGAAGTAGTGCGGAGAGACGAACACGGCATAGCCGCCCGCCGCGGCAGATCGCAGAAGTTGGATGAGGTTCTCGACGGTTCGATTCTCAGTCACACTCGCGCCCAGAACATCCCAGTTTCTGCCCGAAGGGGAGAGGACATCATTCTGCGGATCGATGATGACGACCGCGGTGTCGACAGGGGCGTATCTCACGGTGTGGCTCCTGGGTGGACGGCTTCAGTCAAGCACGGTCCATGCGGGCGGTCATACCCTTTCTCTGCACCGCTCGCGATGGACTGAATACAGGATGGACTGAATACAGCATGCGGTGCCACGCCGATCTGATAAAGAGTCAATGTCAGATCGCTGTGATGGTTGCTGCCGATTAGTCGGGGCCGTCCACGTCGGGCGCGGTTAGTATTCGCTGGTGGAGCTGCGACAGCTGGAGGCTTTCGTTGCTGTGGCCACTGAGCTGCACTTCGGTCACGCTGCGCAGAAGTTGCACATGGGGCAGCCAACGCTGAGCGATCTGATCCGACGTTTAGAGCGAGAGCTCGGTGCGCCGCTGTTAACGCGCAACACTCGCCGAGTCGCCTTGACCCCCGCCGGAGCGGAGTTGCTCGACCGCGCCAGAGCCATTCTCGACGAGGTCGCGTCTGCTACGGCCGCGGTACATCGATCTGCCGACGGCGATGCCGGCACCGTGCGCATGGGTATCACGCCGCCGGTCGGCCGGGTTCTCGCTCCCCACCTGGCGACAGCTCTGCGCGCCGAGGCGCCCGACGTCGACCTCGAGGTCCGCCGGATGTGGTTGACCGACCTCACTCGTGCTGTCGCCGAGGGCACTGTCGACGTCGCGATCACCTGCGGCCTAGTGTCGGAGCCCTCCGGAGTGGTGGGAAAAGTGTTCTGCGGCGAGCTTTTGCTGGTCGGATTAAGAGCCGATCACCGCCTTGCCGACCGCGATGCGATAGCTCTGACCGAATTGGCGAACGAGACTCTGGGCATTCACAGCGGTGCACTGTTTCCGGCATGGGCGTTAGCCGAACGCCAAGCCCTGGGCGCGGCAGGAGTGTCACCGCGCACTGTCGAGCTCGTCAATTCCGATTTATCCGCGTGTGATTGGCCGACGCAATCCGACGTCGACTGGGTCCTTACAACGGCATCTATTGCCGGGTCCGAGATGACCACTCCGATTCGACCCGTGGTACCTACTCAGCCGGTGCCCTATACGTTGCAGTGGAATCCCGATCGAGCATCGAGCACCGCTGTGAGTCGTTTTGTGAAGTTGGCGCTTAGTACCGATGTGCCCAGAGGCTGGCTAACCCAGCGCGACCACTCGCGGTACAACTCACGCTGAACGCCATTATCGTGTTAGGCCGCTCAGTGTGTAGTCACCCGGTAGACGTCGACCTCTTCGGGCAGGCCTTTTAGGCGTTGTGGCCCAAGGCTTTCGAAGGTCAAGCTCGCTCCGGCGGAGAGATCGCGGACCGTGCGGCTGGCCAGCACCTCACCTGCGCCCGCCATCGCGCCGATGCGTGCCCCTATATGGACTGCTATGCCACTCCACTCCTCCCCGCGTCGTTCGCATTCGCCGGTATGGACCCCGGCGCGGATGCGAATTCCGCGACTGGCGAGTGCCGGCACCAGATCGAGCGCGCAGCGCGCTGCCTTGGTCGGTCCGTCGAAGATCGCGAATATGCCGTCGCCGGTGTGCTTGGCGCGACGGCCGCCGTATCTGTCCAAAGACCAGTCGACGACTTTGTCATGAGCGTCAAGCTGGCGACGCCAGTGCGCATCGCCGTGAGCGCTGAGTCGCTCGGTAGAGCTGACGATGTCGGTGAACAAGACTGTCTTGACCACACGTTCGTCGATGGCAGTGCTCGAGGCACCGCAGACGAAGTCGAGGATGGCCGAGCCCACGGCGGTGTCCACGAGCGAGTGCGGCCCCTCGGGGAGGGTGGTGAATCGGGCCCCGGGGATGGCGGCCGCCATCGCCGCCGCGCCCTCTAACGGAGCCACACGATCGTTGGGCCTTGCCAAGATGAGGGTCGGGGCGCGAACGGAGCCAAGGATGCCGCGGACATCGATCTCCAGGAGTGCCTGCCATAGCCACGCGGCCATCGTCGGGCTGGCGCTGGCACGTTGATACCGGCCGTAGAGGTCACGAAATCCGGGAATGTCGGCGATTTCGGCGAAGAACAGCTCGGCGAGCGCACCTTCGCCCCAGTGGCTTTCGATAGTGTCCAGGTGATCGGCCCTCTCCTGGGCGGTGAATCCCCATGGAAAATCAGGCAATTGCTGAGAGAACCGCGCCACCACCCCGTACATCACCAGTGAATGAACCCGTTCCGGATACGTCGCCGCAAACAAGACGCTCATTGGGCCACCCTCGGACATCCCGAAAAGGGCTGGGCGATCGGCCTTTGCGGCGTCGAGAACGGCATGCAGGTCGTCCATGCGCTCATCGAGTGGAGGAACGTGGGTGGCCGGATCGGAGAGGCCAGTGCCGCGTTTGTCCCACAAGATCGTTCGAGTGACCTCCGCCAATTGTTCGACGATGGCCGCGATCGGGCTGACGGGCTCGTCGACAAGGTCGACGTTGCTGAACCAACCGGGGTTCCACACAAGCGTCGTATCGCCCTCGCCGAACTCGCGGTAGGCGAGACGGACGGAGCCGTTGCGTGCGTAGCGAACCCGGCGGTCGCTCATAACCGATATCTTGGCATCGCTGGGCCGACGCCGTGGGTTTTGTCGGGTTTCCCTAGTCGCGCTTTGGGTTTAGCTTGCGGTGCGCTTCCGTCAGTGCTCCTGACCGCCGTCAGATGCGAGTCGTGTCAGTGGTGTCCGCCTCCGCCGCCGCCACCGCCGTGGCCGCCACCGAAACCGCCACCACTGTGACCACCGCCGAAGCCGCCT
>NZ_LZKU01000261.1 GCF_001672975.1 Mycobacterium sp. 1465703.0 | reverse complement strand
GGTCGCCGTGCCGGACCCGCCCTCGGGTGATGTTCGGATTCTCGACGGGGTCGACGTCGGGCAGCGGCCCGTCGGGATCGTAGGCCGACAGGTCCACGCCCCACACCTGCTCGAGGAAGGCGATCGCGGTCGGTCCGCTGACCTGTTGCTCGCGGATGTGGCGGGCGTTGTCCAGCGCCTCGGTCGGGGTGTCACCCAGCGCGAACGTGGCGCCGGGCAGGACCTTGAGCTGGTCGGGGTCTCGCCCGTAGGCCGCGGCGCGGTTCTTCACGTCGGCGTAATAGCGCTGACCGGCCTCGAGTGACCCGTGCAAAGTGAACAGGGCATCGGCGTGCTTGGCGCCGAAGTCACGACCGTCGTCGGAGTCACCGGCCTGCAGCAGCACCGGATGGCCCTGCGGCCCGGCGGGCAGCGAGGCGACGCCGCGGACGTCGAATTGCGGACCGTGATGCTCGACGAGGCCGATGCGGGCCGGGTCGGCATAGAACCCGGCGTCAACGTCGGCGACCACGGCCCCGGGCGCCCAGCTGTCCCAGAACTGCCGCGCCACGGTGATGAATTCTTCGGCCCGGCGGTAGCGATCGGCGTGGGCGAGAAACCCGCCGCGGCGGAAATTCTCCCCGGTGAAAGCGTCCGAGGAGGTGACCATGTTCCAGGCTGAACGCCCATCGGACAGCTGGTCCAGCGTCGCGAATTGCCTTGCCACCTCGTAAGGTTCGTTGAACGTGGTGTTGATGGTGCCGGCCAGGCCGAGTCTGTCGGTGACCGCGGCGAGCGCGGCCAGCACGGTGAACGTGTCGGGCCGGCCTACGACGTCGAGATCGTGGATCTTGCCGCGATGCTCACGCAGCCGCAGACCTTCGGCCAAGAAGAAGAAGTCGAACAGACCGCGCTCGGCGGTCTGGGCAAGGTGCACAAACGATTCAAACGCGATCTGGCTGCCCGCGCTCGGATCGGACCAGACCGTCGTGTTGTTCACCCCGGGGAAGTGGGCGCCCAGGTGGATCTGCTTCCGCTGGCCTGCTTCTCGAACGATCATCCGGTCAATCCCCATCGTTTGGCGATCAGTTCATGCGAGCGCAGCCGGTCCACATGCCGGTGCGTCACGGAGGTGATCACCAGTTCGTCGGCGCCGGTGACCCGGCGCAACAACTCGAGCCGGTCGGCCACCTCGTCCGGGTTGCCGACGAACTGTGTCGCAGTGCGGTCGGCCACCAGCGCCTGCTGCTCCTCGGTCAGGGGCTCACAGAAGTCAGGATCCGGATAGGGGATCGCGCCGTGTCCGCTGCGGATGGAATACACCCAGCGGCCGTAACCGGACGCGAGATGCCTTGCGGTCGCACTGTCCTCGGCAACCACGACGTCGGCCGACACCACCACATATGGCTTCGACAGTCGGGTTGACGGGCGGAAAGCGTTGCGGTAGGCGGTGATTGCCTCGAGCGCAGTGCCAGGGGTGATGTGGTAACTCGCGACAAAGGGAAGCCCACGGGCACCGGCAACCTCGGCGCTCTGGCCCTTGGTGCTGCCGAAGATCCACGGTGTCAACTGGGCGTGCTCGCCCGGAACGGCATGTAGCTCATGGCTATTGACGGTGTAGGTGCCGTTCAGCATCGCTTCGATGTCGGCGACCTGTTCGGCGAAGTCTGGGGGTTGCGCACCCGGTTGCGCGAGCACTGAGGCCTGCGCCCGGATGCGCTCGCTTTTCATCAGCGGTGTCTGGTCGAACGGCGTGGGGATGACCACCCCGTCTACCTCGCGCCATGGCCTGGGCACGGGTTCGGCAGCAGCCGGCGACGACGCGGCCGCCTCTTTGCGTCGCTGCCCGGACCGCCCCAGCCCCATGTCGATACGGCCCGGATAGAGTGCGTCGAGGATGCCGAAACTTTCCACCACGGCGAGCGCCGTGGTGTGGCCGATCTGCACCGCGGCCGACCCGACCTGAATTCGTTGGGTGGCCGCGGCGATCTGGCCGATCACCATCGCCGGCGACGAGCTGGCGACCGCGACAAAGTGATGCTCGGCGAGCCAATAGCGCTTGTAGCCCCATTGCTCGGCGTGCTGGGCCAGATCGATGGTGTTGCGCAACGCCGCCGCGGCGTCACTGCCGGCGCTGATGGGAGCGAGGTCGAGGATCGACAGGGGAGTGACGGTCATGATGGCGCCGCCACGTAGCGGTTCGGTGCGGCAGCCAGCCCGAGGCGTTCGCGCAGTGTCTGGTCATCGCGGTAGCCGGTGCGGTAGCGGCCGGTGCGCTGCAGTCGCGGCACCAGGTCGTCGACAATGGCGGGCAGGTCGACGGCGTTGACCGCGGGCCTCAGCCGTACCCCGTCGACCCCGGCGTCCTGCCAGGCGAGCAGCAGATCCGCTAAATTGCTTGTGCTGCCGACGAATACATGCGCGTCGGACGAAATGGCCGCTGCCGGTGTCAATGGATCGTCGACCAGTGACACCAGCAGGTCCGCGTAGACCTGGATCTGTCGGCCCGCGGCGGCCTGCGCGTTGTCGACGTCGGCCAGGATCGCACGCAGTGAAGTTTCGTCATGCGGGGTGACGAACACCAGGTCGGCGCCGGCGGCGGCGAATTCGTAGATGCCATGGGCCAGCGCCGCCACCACCGGCTGGCCCTGAGGTGGCCGCGGGGTGATCGAGGGCCCCTTGACCGAGAAGTGCTCCCCGACGAAGTCGATGTAGTGCAGCTTGCCGCGGTCGATGTAGCGACCGGTAGCGACATCGCGGATGACGGCGTCATCCTCCCAGCTGTCCCAAAGGCGGCGCACCACCTCCACGGCGTCGGCGGCCTCATCGAACAGGTCGTCGCCTTCGGGGGCCGACCGCCGGCCGAACAACGCCGCTTCGTGCGCGGTCGGGCTCACCCGCACCTGCCAGCCGGCCCGCCCATGCGAAATATGGTCAAGCGTCGCAATGGCTTTCGAGACATGGAACGGTTCGGTATGGGTAACCGTCGCCACCGGAACGAGGCCGATGTGTTGGGTGATCGGCGCGATCCGGGCCGCCACCAGGGTGGCGTCGGCGCGCCCGACCAAGCGACGCGGGGAGATTTCGGCTCGGCGGCCAGGCTGCGCGTCCAGGCTGTCGTCGATGGTCAGGAAATCCAGCAGTCCCCGCTCGGCGGTGCCCGCCAGCGCCGCCCAGTACCGCCCGCTGAGGTGCCCGCCGCCGGTCGCGTTGTGCGCGTGCGCGTATCGCCACGCGTGCGGATGCCAACCGTAGCCGTCCAGCGCTACCGCCAGATGCAGCTCGGTCATAATCGGTCCCCGTCGGCTGGGTCGCCGGTGCACATCGTGGTCATAACCCACTGTGCAACGCTGAGGGCGGCAATGCATTCCAACGCCGGGTTAAGTTCAGCGTGAGTAATACTCCGCCGAGGTCATGGCCATCGCGCGCGCCGATGGGGGTTCGGTGCAGCGTGGCGAATACCTGCGATCAGACCGTGTGTTCGGCTGGGCTCCACAAGCTTTGGGGATTGGTTGAGCTCAGATGGAGAAGTCCTCGCCGTGCCAGACGCCGGCCTCGGGGGGCCGGATGACATGGTTGGACTGGGCGCCATCCGCCCGGGCTTCGAGTTTGGTTACCCGGGTCAGCAGCGACTGCAGGCTGACGCCGACGAGATCGGGCATCATCGAGTCGTCCGGACTGCCGGGTCGGCTGCGGCTGATGACCTGTCCGGGCACGCCGACCACCACTGAACTCGACGGAACCTCTTTGACCACCACGGCGTTGGCGCCGATGCGGCTGTCGTCGCCGATCTTGATCGCGCCCAAGATCTTGGCCCCGGCGCCGATGGTCACCCGATCACCGATGGTGGGGTGACGTTTGCCGGTGTCCCTGCCGCTGCCGCCGAGGGTGACACCGTGGTAGATGGTGACGTCCTCACCCACTTCGGCGGTTTCGCCGATCACCACACCGGTCGCGTGGTCGATGAACAGACCGGGACCGAGCACGGCGCCGGGGTGGATTTCGACGCCGGTCAGAATGCGGGTGATTTCGGCGGTGATGCGGGCGACCAGCCTGGCGCCGCGGTGCCACAGCCAGTGGTTGATGCGGTGGCCCCAGATGGCGTGCACGCCCGGGTAGGCGAAGATCACCTGCAGCGTGGTCGGAACGGCCGGGTCGCGCTCCCTGGCCGCCCGTATGTCACGACGTATGGCTTCCAGCATTTTTAATCGGCCAGGTCGGCGAACAACGGTGTGCTCAGGTACCGCTCGCCGAAGTCGGGCAGCACCACGACGACGAGCTTTCCGGCGTTTTCGGGGCGGCGGGCCACCTGCAGGGCGGCGACCACCGCCGCGCCCGAAGAGATGCCGACCAACAGTCCCTCTTCGGCGGCCAGCCGCCGGGCCAAGTCGATGGACTCTTCATTGCCGACGGCGATCACTTCGTCGACCAGATCCATCGCCAGCACCGGCGGGACGAATCCGGCGCCGATGCCCTGGATCGGATGCGGCCCCTTCTTTCCACCGGACAGCACCGGCGATGCGGCGGGCTCTACGGCGATGAATTGTGCTGAGGGCTTGCGTTCTTTGACGACCTGAGCCACCCCGGTAATTGTGCCGCCGGTGCCCACTCCGGCGACGAAGATGTCGACTTTGCCGTCGGTGTCGCGCCACACTTCCTCCGCGGTGGTTTTGCGGTGGATCGCCGGATTGGCCTTGTTCTCGAACTGCTGTGGCACGAAATACCGTTGGTCGCTCTTGGCCAATTCCTCGGCTTTGGCGATGGCGCCCGGCATGCCGTCCGGGCCAGGCGTCAATACGATCTCAGCTCCCAACGCGCGCAACAACATTCGCCGCTCGATGCTCATCGTCTCGGGCATGGTCAGCACGCAACGGTAACCGCGGGCCGCGGCCACCAGCGCCAAGGCGATTCCAGTGTTTCCGCTCGTCGGCTCGAGGATGATGGTGTCCGGCTTGATCAGGCCCGCCTGCTCGGCCGCGTCGATCATCGCGACCCCGATACGGTCCTTGACACTGTTCCCCGGGTTGAAGAATTCCAGCTTGGCGACGACGTCTGCGACCGCACCTTCGGTGACCCGGTTCAGCCGGACCAGCGGGGTGTTACCGATCAATTCCGTGACGTTCTCCGCGATGCTCATCTATTTTTTGTCTCCAACGACGTAGGACCAGGCTTCCTCGGCCTGCCAGCTAATATCGAACTCTATGTTCATCTCGGTGGGGATGGCTAGCGCTACCGGGGTAAAGCGTTGCGACGCTTCATCCAGCGCTACCCCGGTGAGCACGCGTCCATGCAGATCGCTAACGGTTTTCGCGGTTAGCGTTATTCCCGAAGTGCCGGGCGCCTGACGGATGTAGAAATCCGTCCCGGGCTCGATCGCCTCACCCAAGGAGAAGCCGTCCGCGTCGACCAGTTGGTGACCGTCGTTAGCGCTGAGTATCAGCGGGATTCGCACCTGGAACGGCCCGACGAGCTCCAAATCTGCGGTGGCGTGCTGGTCGATCAGTAGGGCCTCATCGGCTTGGTGAACCGCCCGCCCCGCCTGGGCGAGCAGGTAGTTGTACAGATGGACGACCTTGTCGGCGTTCCGGTGGTGGCGGGCACCGGTGAGCCGGAAGCTGACGTGCTCAATTCGCGGGATGTCCGAGTCGGAGCGTGCGACCAGCCGGTAATAGCGGTACCCGCGCCCCCCGCGGCCGTGGCTGCTCGAAGACAGTGTGCTGCCCTCACCCAAGGTGCGCTGATGACGGCCCCGTCCTGGGGCCACCGTCAGCTCCGATCCCGAAACATCATGGTAGTCAACGCCATTGGCTGATTTCTGCAACTTCACCGTTACGCCCGCGTGCGAGGCGATCCATGCCGAGTAGCCACCGAGTTGAGGCGCGCCGTCGAATTCGAAAGTGATCACCGGCCCGGGTGAGCGGTGAACGGCAACGGGGACGTTGAGCGGCCGGGTGTCCAGCGCCAGGCCATTGGTGAATAACCAGATCGCGGCCTGAGTCGCGGCGATCGCCTCGTGTTCATTGATGTTGGCCGGTCCCAGCGGATAGCCTGCTTCGCGCACCTGCCGGCTCAATTCGGCGGTGCAGCGCATCGGGAAGGAGTGCCGCAAGATCCAGTCGACCTTGGCTTCGTGACCGGACGTTCGCAGATGCGGCAACGCAGACCAAGTGTCGACCCGGTAGTGCGACGGGTGCTGCGGTGCGACGCCGGTGAAATCCAGCGAGTAGGCGTGCACGTTCGGGTTCAGTCTGATCAGGTCGGTGCGCGCCCAGCTTCCGTCGGTGAACACGATCCGGTCGACGGTGTGGGAATACGTGCCGCCCCGGTAACGCGTCATGCGGTTGAGTGCGGTGACCGGCCGGACCACCGAACGCCGACGGGTCGCCACCGGTGCCAGGGCACGGTTGGGCTCGGACAGTATGGTCATGGGTTGTTGTCTTCCTGAAAGGCTTTCCATGGGCCCGCGTCTTCACGCCGCCGGACAGGACCCGGCGACACCGCCCGAATGGGCTAACGCGGGGATTTCTACAGCGTCAGAGGGCTTGTGGAAATCAACAACAACAGCAACAACAGCAACAACAGTCCACGACGACGCAGCGCGACGGGACAAAGCGCGGCTGTACGGGGTGTTGCATGCCCCAACTATAGGCCATCGACCCTGTGCGACCCGTTTCGCTCAGCCAGCCTGTAAACCTTCTGGCCAGGTCGTAACGTTGCCTAGGCTCGGCGCGCGGACCCGCTTCTGGTGGGGGACGATAGATCCGCCCGACCCGGCCGCTGTTCACGCATGAAAGGACCCCGATGACCTCGGCTCAAAACGAGTCTCAGACACTTGGCGACCTCGCTGCCAGGCAACTTGCCAACGCGACCAAGACCGTCCCCCAGCTGTCGACGATCACACCGCGCTGGCTGCTGCACCTGCTTGGCTGGGTCCCGGTGGAGGCCGGTATCTACCGGGTCAACCGGGTGGTCAACCCCGAGCAGGTCGCGATCAAGGCCGAAGCGGGCGCCGGCACCGACGAACCGCTGCCCGAAACGTACGTCGACTACGAGACCAGCCCGCGCGAATACACGCTGCGCAGCATCTCGACCCTGGTCGACATCCACACCCGGGTCTCCGACCTGTACTCGAGCCCGCACGACCAGATTGCCCAGCAGCTGCGGCTGACCATCGAGACGATCAAGGAACGCCAGGAATTCGAACTGATCAACAGCCCCGAGTACGGGCTGCTGGCACAGGCGACGCCGGAGCAGACCATCCAGACGCTGGCCGGCGCCCCCGCGCCCGACGACCTCGACGCCCTGATCACCAAGGTGTGGAAGACGCCCAGCTTCTTCCTCACCCATCCGCTGGGTATCGCCGCATTCGGCCGGGAAGCCACCTACCGGGGCGTGCCGCCCGTCGTCGTGAGCCTGTTCGGTGCGCA
>NZ_LZKU01000260.1 GCF_001672975.1 Mycobacterium sp. 1465703.0 | reverse complement strand
CGGTGTGCCGGGCATGCCCCCGAGTGGGCGTCGTTGGCGGTGCAGTATGTGGATTACACGTTGTGGCAGCGTGCGCAGTTGGGTGATCTGGCGGACCGCGACAGCCGTATTGGTGGGCAGCTGGCGTATTGGGAGCAGGCGTTGGCCGGGATGCCTGAGCGGTTGCAGCTGCCCACTGATCGGCCGTATCCGCCGGTTGCTGATCAGCGGGGGGCCACGGTGGTGGTGCAGTGGCCGGTGGAGTTGCAGCAGCGGGTGGCGCGGGTTGCTCGTGAGCATGATGCGACCAGTTTCATGGTGGTGCAGGCCGCGCTGGCGGTGGTGTTGTCCAAGCTGAGTGCGAGTTGCGATGTGGCGGTGGGGTTCCCGATCGCGGGGCGGCGTGATCCGGCGCTGGATGAGTTGGTGGGTTTTTTCGTCAACACGTTGGTGTTGCGGGTGGATCTGTCTGGGGATCCCACCGTTGCCGAGGTGTTGGGGCAGGTGCGGGCGCGCAGCCTGGCCGCTTATGAGCATCAGGATGTGCCTTTTGAGGTGCTGGTGGAGCGGCTCAACCCGACCCGGTCGTTGGCGCATCATCCGCTGGTGCAGGTGTTGTTGGCCTGGCAGAACCTGCCCGGATTGGATACCGGTGATGCTGCGGGGTTGGCGTTGGGTGATTTAGAGGTCACCCAGGTGCCGGTGGACGCTCATACCGCGCGGGTGGATGTGTCGGTGTCGTTGGCCGAACGCTGGACGGAATCTGGTGAGCCTGCCGGGATCGGCGGGTCGGTGGAGTTTCGCACCGACGTGTTCGACCCGGAAAGTATCCAGGCACTCGTCGAGCGGTTGGAGCGGGTGCTGGGGGCGTTGACCGCCGATCCGACCCGGCGGGTGTCGTCGGTGGATGTGCTCGATGAGTGTGAGCACGCGCGTTTGGATGAGATGGGTAATCGGGCGGTGTTGAGCG
>NZ_LZKU01000259.1 GCF_001672975.1 Mycobacterium sp. 1465703.0 | reverse complement strand
AGTTCATCATGGACGAGATTTTCCCGGGCGGAGACCTGCCACAGGCCAAGGGCGTCGTGGAACATGCCGAGCGCGCCGGCTTCGGTGTGAAGCTGATCCAGCCGCTGCGGCTGCACTATGCCCGCACGCTTGACACCTGGTCGGGCGCGCTCGAGGAGCGCCGGGACGAGGCCATAGCGATCCAGTCCGAAGAGGTCTACGACCGCTACATGAAGTACCTGACGGGTTGCGCGGATTTGTTCCGTGAGGGTTATACCGACGTCGCGCAGTTCACCCTGACCAAGGGCTGATACGCCGGCTTGTCACACCGAAAGCTCTGCCGGCGAAGGGCTTTCAGTCTCCACCGGGGTGGTCACGGACTTCGCGCGAAGGTCAGCGCTGACTTCGTCGAGTGCCAGTCCGGCTGGTTCGCGCACCAATGCGGTGGTGGCGATCCCCGCCGCATAGCAGCAAAATCCCAACAAGGTCACCGCTCGTAGCCCGGCTCCACCGAGCAGCAGTGGCACGAAAAGGGCGCCCAGGAAGGCCCCCACTTTGGCGATGGCCGACGAAAGTCCGTGGAACGTGCTGCGGATTGCGGTGGGATAAGACTCTGCCGCAAGAAGCATGGTGGTGTAGTTGGGCCCAAAGGCGACGCCGAACAACGACATGCCGAACACGATCGCGAACGGCACCACCGACGCGCTCACGACCGGCAGGGCGGTGATCAACAGCATCGCCACCGCGCAGATGCCAAAACCCAACGCTTGCAACGCACGTCGCGGCATCCGGTCGAGGACCAGCAGACCGGCGATGGCCCCGACGAGACCGAAACAGATGACCAGCACGGCGTTCAGGGCGATGTTGGACACCACGCTGGCGTGCGGCGCGATGTGCTTGATCAGCAGCGGTTGGCTGACGTAGCTGCCATACACCGCGACATTGAAGAAAAACCAGCTTCCCGCGGTGCCCAACAGGACGGTCAAGACTTTGCGGTTTCTCAGCGTCGCGCGGGGCTTTGCGACGGGCATTGCGCCGACGCCGGCGGAGGTGAAGGCCGCACGCGATTGAGCAAATGCCGCAAAGTCTTTAATTGCCTGCTGTTCGTCACCGCGCTCGGCGGTCCAGCGAGGTGACTCGGGCATGTGACGACGCTGATACAACACCAGCGCGGACGGGATGACACCGATCCCGACGATCACTCGCCAGGCGATGTGGTCGGGAACCCCGACGGCGATCACGAGCAGGCTGACGAGATAGGCGACGACCTGACCGAATACGTAGAAGATGAAGGTGAGACCGACCAGTTGACCTCGGTTTCGCCGGTTGGCGTATTCGGCCATGATGACGCCGCTGGCGGGATAGTCGCCACCGATACCTATTCCCAGTATCAGCCGGGCGATGAGCAGGGTGGTGAAGTTGGGAGCGAACGCGGAAAGCAGGGCCCCGATGATCATCAACACCGCTTCCAACCCGTAGACGCGGCGGCGGCCCAGCAAATCGCCGAGACGCCCAAAGGCGATGGCGCCCAAGGCGACTGCCAACAGGGTCGAGCTGGTCAGCATCGAAATCTGCCCACCGCTGAGGTGGAACTGCGGGGTAGCCAGCAGGGTTACCGTGCCGATGACGTTGAGATCGTATGAGTCGGTGAAGAATCCGGCGCCGGCGGTGGCCGCCGCCTTGAAGTGGAAGATGTCCAGCTTTGCGTCGTCTATCGACTCGGCGACGCCGACCGGGGCCGATGCGGCGAGCGGGGTGTCGTGCCCGCCTTCCGAGCTTGTCATGATAAGTACCGTCCATCACGCACGACGCGCAAGTCAACGGGGTACCGCGCTTTACGGCGAAGTTCAATATGCGTTAACCGCCAGTATATTCGAGGCTAACCGCGCCTACCGCCGGTTGCCATGACCTGTATAGTCAAGCTATGGCACTGGCGCTGCACGAGATGATCGCCGATAGCCTGCGGGAGCAAATACGGGTCGGAGAACTGCCCGTGGGTTGCGCGCTTCCGTCGGAATCCCAACTGTGCGACCGGTGGCGGGTGTCGCGCGGGCCGGTCCGTCAGGCGCTGGCGGCCCTGCGCGCCGAGGGTGTCATCGCCGGCGGCCGCGGCAAGCGGCCGGTGGTCTGCACGACCTCGATCGGCCAGCCCTTTGACACGCTGTTGTCGTACTCGGCATGGGCTCATTCGATCGGGCGCACGCCCGGACAGCGCACGCTCGAGTTGGCCTTGCGCCGAGCTGACGAACACGCGGCGTCGGTACTGCATATAGAAGAGGGAGCGCCCGTCGTTCAGGTACTGCGGTTGCGTTACCTCGACGGCGAGCCGGCCATGCTGGAACGCGCGACGTTCGTCGAGCATGTCGGCCGCCGATTGTTCGACTTCGACTGCGACTCAGGGTCGTTGTGGGCGTACCTGTTATCGCAAGGCGTGCGATTCTCGACCGCATCGCACATTATCGACGCCGTTGCGGCCGACCCGGTGGATTCCGCGCATCTCGGTGTGGCACAAGGAGATCCGTTGCTACGGCAGCAACGGAGCACCCGGGGAGCCCAGGGTGAAGTCATCGAGTATCACGACGACCGGTACCTGCCCGCGATGGTCAGCTTCACCCTGGAGAACACCCTCGACGCGCGCTGCGCCCTGACCCGAAACGCCAAACCCGGATCGGAGGTCGACGCCTGATGGCTACCGGGCTCGAACTGGTGGTATTGGACATGGCCGGCACCACAATTGATGAAGGTCAGCAGGTTTACCGCGTCCTCGCCGAGACGGCGATCGCCTACGGTGCATCACCGTCAGAGGCCGACATCGCCCGCTGGCACGGCGCGGCGAAGCACGAGGCGCTGCGTGCACTGCTAACCCCACCGGGTGGCGCACCGCCCAGCGCCGACCGGTTGGACACCGTCGTCACCGATTTCCGCACCCGGTTGACGGCCGCCTACGCCGCCGTCCCGCCGCGCCCGCTGCCCGGCGTTGGCGACGCTTTGGCCGCACTGCGGGCGGCGGATATCCGGGTCGCACTTACCACCGGGTTTGATCGCGACATCGTCGATTCGCTGCTTCGCGCGCTGGGCTGGGAAGGCGACTCGACGGTGGATGCCGTCGTCTGCGGCGACGACGTGGCGGCCGGACGCCCAGCGCCGTTCATGATCTTCCGGGCTATGGAGAAGCTCGGTATCACCGACGTGGCCCGCGTACTGGTCGCCGGTGATACCCCGCGTGACCTGCAAGCCGGAACCAACTCGGGCGCGGCGTTCGTCGTCGGCGTGTTGTCCGGGGCCGGCGACGCTGGCGAACTCGGCAGGCACCGACACACCCATCTGCTGGCGTCGGTGGCCGACTTGCCCGCGTTCCTGCAGGTGCCCGACATGGCGGCCAGCCACTCGTGAGGCAGCCGATGGCCCAGCACGTGAAGACGGCCGATCGGATCGAGCACACCCTGGCCGCCGTCTGGCGTGGCGGCGCGGACATCTGCGTGGAATCGGTGGCTGTGCCGCCGCTGGGCCCGGGTGATGTATTGGCGCGAGTGCGACTTGCCACCGTGTGCGGCAGCGACCGGCATACGGTGAGCGGGCGGCGCAGCCAGCCGTGTCCGTCGATCCTGGGCCACGAGACGGTCGGTGAAATCGTCTCGCTCGGCGCCGAACCGCCACGGGCGGTGGACGGACGAGTGCTGCGCGTCGGTCAACGAGTGATCTGGTGCGTGACACTGCCCTGTGGCGCCTGCGACCGGTGTCTGACCGGCGTCACCGCGAAGTGCCGCATCGTGCGCAAGGCCGGTCACGAGGCGCTGGACTCCGAGTGGGGACTGTCCGGTGGCTACGCCCAACATGTGCTGCTGCCACGCGGGCTGGCCATCGCGGTGGTCGATGACGATCTCAATGACTCGCTGGCTGCACCTGCAGCTTGTGCGACGGCGACGGTCATGGCCGTTGCCGAACGCGCGGGCAGCCTGGCGGGCCAGCGAGTCGTGGTCGTTGGCGCCGGCATGCTCGGTCTGACCGCGATCGCTGCCGCCGTATGCGCCGGTGCCTCCGCGGTGACCGCCGTCGATCCCGTGGCGGGCAGACGGGAACTGGCGCGGCGGTTCGGCGCTTACGACGCGCGGGACTCGGCGCGCGACGCCGGCCCGTTCGACGTCCTGCTGGACTTCTCCGGCGCACCGGCAGCCCTGGAAGACGGGCTAGGCACCCTCGACGTTCAGGGGGTCGCCGTCCTGGCGGGGGCTGTCGCGCCGAATGTGGCCGTGGCAGTCGACGCCGAGTCGGTGGTGCGTCGTCAACTGTCCATCTTCGGGATACACAACTACGAACCACGCCATCTGACCGCAGCGCTGAGCTTTTTACGCCGCGCCCGCGAGCGCTTCCCGTGGTCCGAGTTGGTCGCCGACCCTGGGACGCTCGATGACCTCGGCGCCCTGCTGACCGCGCCCGCAGGGCCGGTGCCGCGATATTCGATAGCCCCCTGGGCCGTCGGCCATACGGATTTGGGTTTACCGCCCCAGTCGCGCGGGTAATTGCTCGGCAACAACCTCATTCGGTGGGCGCCGACATCCTCTGGTGCAACGCCGCTGGAAGGACTGATCGTGAGCGCCAAGCACCGCATGCCGGAGACACCGGAGCAAAGGTCATCGCAGAGCCCTCCTGGTCGGCGACGCGGGCTGTCCGGTGCTGGCACGGTATGTGACGTCGTCTCCGCTTCGCTGCTGTGCGCCGCTTGTGTGACGGCACTGGTGTTCGGCGGAGCGCATCCCGAGAAGCGCACCGTGGCAGCCAGTCTCGAACCACCGGCCGCCGCGCAGCCGGTGAGCCAAGAAGGCACGGTGATCGCCGTGGCCGCAGACTCGATGACCATGCGCAGCGCGGACGGACGTACCCAGACCTACCGGTTCACCCCGGACACCACCGTGATTACCCATCGCGGACGTCAACCTGTCAACGGCGCACCGCATTTCACGGTCAACGACAGAGTGGTCGTGGTGGGAACATTCGAGGGCGGCACCGCGCTGGCGACCGCGGTGGCCTACCGCGGTGCCGGGCACGGCGACGCCCCTCCGATGGATTACCTTGACGGTCAAGCACTTCCAGCCGACGCGGCCTGAGGTTTAGCGCCGCGTCCCGGGCTCGCCTAGTCTGGTAGCGATCCGGCTACAGGAGGCGCCATGAGCGAGCACGAAGCGAAGATGATCATCTTGTCCACCGACGACCTGGATGAGTCGATCCGGTTCTACAGCGAGACCTTGGGAATGCCGCTGAAGTTCCGCGATGGAGCCCACTTCGCAGCCCTCGACGCGGGCCCGGTCACGCTGGCGCTGGCGACCGCCGTCGACCACCCCATCCCGGGCCAAGTGGTGGTCGGCATCAAAACCGCGGACGTGGACGCCGCCGCGAAGGCCGTCGAGGCCAGCGGTGGCGGCATCGTGAAGGGCCCCTACGACGACGCCCACGAACGACGCGCTGTGGTTTATGACAACAAAGGCAACGGCCTGGTCTTCTACAAGTCGCTGGGCCGGTAGCAGGGCTCTACCCGAAAGAGCCGGTGCGCGACTACTTTCCGGTGCGCTCGCGGTGCTTGCAACCCGGCCAGCAGCACGGCCGTCGCTTGCCTTCTTCCAGTTCTTCCTGGGTTCGGCGGATGCGGCGCTCCCGGGTCGCCTGCTGCTTGGCGTCCTCGACCCAGCAGATGAACTCGTTTCGGGCCAGCGGTGTGATGTCATTCCAGGCGGCCAGTGCGGTGGCATTGCCAATCAGCGACTCGCGCAGATCCGCGGGCAATTGGTGCACCACCCCGCCAGGCACGCGCTGGCCGCTCATCGACCCGCCAAGTGCGCGCTGTCATCGTGTAACTCGTCGCGGCGCAACGTCATTGGGGTGAGGGGCGGAATATCGCCGCCGGCGACCACGGCACGGGTGATCGGGGTAAGCACCTGGAACAACTCCTCCACTTCGTCGTCGCTAAGCCCGTCGAGCGCGGACAGGGCAAGGGTGTCGGTTGTCGATTCGATGTGGTCCTTCAGTTCTCGTCCGGCCGGGGTCAGTGTCCCGTCATCGTTGAGCAGGCCCCGCTCGGCCAGTCGTTGCTCGTGGCGACGCCACGACGCCTCGTCGTAATCACGGGTGCGCGCAATGTAATCGCGAGAGACATTGCCAGCCGCGGCATGTAAGACATTGGCTTCCCGGCCGGAGATGCCGGCCGCGGCCAGCACCGCCACATGCGCGTCGCCACGCTGTTCACGCAGCAGCGTGGTGGCGTGCCATAGGGCAGCCAGCGGGTCGTCCGGCCAGGGCAGCGCCAAGTTCGCGGCGAACACCGGACGCGCATCGAGCGGCGCATTGCGGGCGGCTTTGCCCGCTAATTCAGCTGCCACACGGACGTTTTCGTTCGACCCCAGTCCGTAGCGGCGCAGCGCCGCCACCGCGGATTGTTGCCGGGCCTGCAACGCGGCCTGCGGACCCGCGATCTCCCAGGCCGCGGGCAGCGCCTTGGCCACGCGCTCGGGTGCGAAGTTGTAGAAGACCGCGGTGACCACCTCCCGCGGTACCGCGCCCAGCGGCGCTGACCGGGCCGCGAAATAGCCCATCCAGAAACCGCGATAACCTAGTGCATCCAACGCCGCCCGCGCCTCCGGCGCGAAATACGTGACCGCGTGCACCGGCTCGTAACGATCGAAGAAGCGTCGGGCCAGCACCGGTTGTCGTCGCATGCTCGCAGTTAACCACTCGCCGACGCCCAGGACCAAGCGTGCAAGCCGAGTCTTCGGCCGACCCAGGGGGTGCGGCGTTTTGGCGGATCGCCGTGCGGTACCAACAGCGCTTCAGCCTAGGCTCGAGAAGTGACCATCCCCTATGACCAGCCGTTGCGTGAGCGGATCCGGAAGAATCTGGCCGGCCACGACCGCCGCACGGTGACCGACCCGAGAAAGCGGCACGCCGCCGTCGCGGTATTGCTCGTCGACTCCGAGCCCGGGGAGGACAGGGTCGACCCAGCACCGGTGGACGACTGGAACGCCGGGCGGGAACTGCCCGGGGCAGGGCTTGACGGACGCATGGTCGACGTCTCAGGCGGCGCGGCGTTCCTGCTGTGCCGCAGGGCATCCCGACTTACC
Source organism: Mycobacterium sp. 1465703.0 (assembly GCF_001672975.1). Taxonomy (GTDB): domain Bacteria; phylum Actinomycetota; class Actinomycetes; order Mycobacteriales; family Mycobacteriaceae; genus Mycobacterium. Next base: position 23,011 of record NZ_LZKU01000259.1, on the reverse strand, counting down.
TCACATGCGGCGCAGTGGGCACTTCCCGGCGGTCGGGTCGACCCGGGCGAGACCGCCGTCGAGGCGGCGTTGCGGGAATTGCGCGAAGAGGTCGGCATCGAGTTGCTTGAGGAGACCGTATTGGGTCTGCTCGACGATTACCCGACCAGGTCCGGATACGTCATCACCCCGGTGGTGATCTGGGGCGGCGGCCGGCTGGACCCGCGTCCGTCTCCCGACGAGGTGGTCGCGGTGTACCGGGTGGGTTTACACCAACTGCAACGTGACGATTCGCCGCGCTTCATCACCATCCCGGAGAGCTCACGACCGGTCGTCCAAATCCCGTTGGGCGGAGACCTGATTCATGCGCCGACCGGCGCGGTCCTGCTGCAGCTGCGGTGGTTGTGCCTGGAAGGCCGGCACGATCCGGTCGACCGGCTGGAACAACCGGTTTTCGCGTGGCAGTAGCTATCGCGCAACCGCTTTGAGGGCCGATTGCGCAATGAGCGGTCGGCTCGGAATGTGCTCACGAAGAACGGGGGCCACCTCGGACTGGAACAGCTCGAGGCTGCGACGCTGTTGATCGCGGGTCACGCCGTCGGCATCGGCAGTCAGGTGCATCACTTCGTGCCCGAGTTGCTCGTGGTAGCGCCCGACCTTGTCGATCGCCTGCGCGGGACTACCCACCAATGCCGAGCTTCGCTCGACGAAGTCTTCGATGGATTCGAACACCACCGGAAGGCCGGTTCGGCGCGCGAACTTCAGGCGTGCCTCGAACATCGGGCGATAGGCGTCCACTGCTTCCTGTGAGGTCCGAGTGATGTAAAAGCCGGCAGTTCCGGCACCGACGAGGGCGTCTTCGGCTCGGCGACCGTAGTACTCCCACCGCCGCCGATAGTGACGGACCAGCTCGGCATACGGTTCGATCGGATTGCTGACATTGGCGGAAAAGATCGGATCACCGTGCCGAGCTGCGAGGTCGACGGAGTCCTTACTGGTTGCGCTGCCATGCCAGATCCTAATTCGGCGCTGCAGCGGGCGGGGAAGTGTCTTCGCGTTGACCAGTGGCGGCCGGAACCGCCCTGACCACGTCACGTTGTCACTTTCCCAGAGCAGGCGAAACAGTTCGTAGCCTTCGCGATTGCGGTCCCACTGATCCTCAGAGGTCACTTGAAACAGTTCGGCCTGCGCGGGACCATTGCCCTTGCCGATGATCAGTTCGAGCCGCCCATCGGACAGATTGTCGAGCGTCGAATAGTCCTCGAAGGCGCGAACCGGATCGAGCAGGCTCAGCGTGGTAACCCCGGTGAACAGAGCAATTTTGGAGGTGCGCGCCGCAATGTTGCTGAGCACCACCGGCGGCGAGGACGAGATGAACGGATCCTCGTGACGCTCACCCACCGCAAACCCGTCGAAACCGAGTTCCTCGGCGAGCACGGCTTTATCGAGGACATCACGCAGCCGCTCGGCCGCGCTCGTCTTCTGTCCAAAAACCGGGTCGGGAACGTGAGTGATGAGCGTTATCAGCAGAAATTTCATGGTGCACCCTGCGGCAAGTTCTCAGTGCTCAAAGGATTCTCGAACGGGTGCGCTCGGCTCCTGCATCTGGGCCTCCAGAAAGTGTCATTGTTTAGACAACTCAGTTGCCGCGTTTCCCATTCCCCTCGAGGCTCCTACCCAAGCCCGGCGGTTAGGCCTTACGACGCCTGCGCCCACTGATCAAATACAGCGCCGCGCGCAACTCGAGCAGCGGATCATCGGACGGCTCGATTCCCGCCACCCGCGGGATCGGGTCGAAGATAATGTGCTTCTGTTCTGCGGCGACGTCCGCCACCGGAGTGGTCAACTGAACGGTGCCGAGTTCTCTGATTTCTCGATCCGATGGCCAGCCAATGGTGGCGTCGTCGACCACGTCGCCGTCGTCAGCGAGCTGGACGGCCAAGGTGAAGCGCACCGGCCGGGCCGCAATGCGGTCGGCGATCTCGGCGAACAGGTAATCGTCGTCCTTGGACTGCAGATCGGACTCGTTGATGTACTCGGTTCCCGCTTCGGGTGTGATGCGGTAGCGACCGAACCTGCTCTCGCCTGCCGCATTGGTGAACTTCAGCGCACTCACGCCGAAATACGCTTCGCTTGCAAAGCTGGACGGGAATGGTCTCGGCTGCACAAAGCGCAGCGCCGCCGGTGCGCGCCAAGGAAGGCTTCCACTGGTGAACCTGCCGGATTGGCCGGGTCGCTGGTGGCCAGCGCCTCTAAGAATTCGAGGAATTCCTCACCGGTACGAGCGGGGAACGCATCAGCCGAATGGGCAATGACGTCGGTGTGCTCGTGCACGTCCAAGACAAATCGAATCGCGATTCCCTTGGGGAGACTGTTCGGATCGGTGTCCGGAATATTCGGCAACCCGGTCGAGTCGGAGAAGCGCACCACGACGGGCGTCGAGGGCTGCTGGAAATGTGGAGCTATCGACAGACTGGACGCACCGGCGGTGGGTGTAAAGGTTCCATTGAGCAGAGTGCCTTTGCCGTGGGCGGGACGGATCCCGGGATGTTCGCCGAAGATCTTCGCGAATGTCGCCAGTATCTTGTCGCTGAGGTCCAGCAGCTTCTCATCTGTCGGTAAGGGCATGGTGGTCTCCTGTCCGGCGCCGGGCTGTGGCGCAGTCACTCTAAAGCGGTGGGCAGCGCGAAGCAGGGCGGTTGGACTCGCTATCGCGGCATGTGCCGGTCTACCAGAGTGAAACGCGAAGTCTCACGGCATGTTTAGGCGCTTCCGCCGGCGGCAACCGCATCGACGCAGCCGGATCGAAACCATTCCGCCGTGACCCATTTACCACTGGTGGCACTTACCTCACTGTGGACGCAGAGCGCCGAATAACACGCCGGCCAATTCGCTCAGTGATGTGCCCGAGACGTCCCAGGCGCCCGCAGGTTCGAGATCTGGTGTTTGGCCCGATCCGTATTCCTGCGGCCGCGCAACGAAACCGGTGGCCAGGCCGCTCTTTTGGGCCGCCTCAAGGTCGGAGGGGTGCGCCGCGACCAGCATCACTTCCCCGGGTTCCAATCCCAGCAGACGCGCGGGTGTCTGGTAGGCCTGCGGGTCGGGCTTGTAGGCCTTGCTGACATCGGAACCGAGTACCACGTCCCATGGCAGGCCAGCGTACTTCGCCATATCGACCAGCAGTCCGGTGTTGCCGTTGGACAGTGGCCCGACGATGACGTGTCGCTTCATGGCCGCGATTCCGTCGACACTGTCCGGCCACGGAGGCAGCCAGCGCCACGACCTGGCGAGTGCCTCCACCTCGTCGCCGGGGAGCGCTTCGGTAGCGACGCCGAACTTCTCCAATGATGCGAGGAGGTTCTCCCGATGCAGCACGTCCAGCGACACGAATCCTCGGTGGCCCGAACGGATCTCGGACATCGAGGGCGCGTACCGACTGCGCCATTCCAGCGCGAACGCATCCGGGTCGAGGCTGATGCCGTGGCGTTGCGCGAATACGCGCACCGAGGCGGAAATTCCGGATCGCCAGTCGACGACTGTTCCAAAGGTATCGAACAGCACGGCGCGTAGTGCCTGGCCGGTCGAGGGCGCGCGGTAATCGGTCATGCCTCAGGCTATCGCCGCGTGGACGGCGCAACCGCGACAGCTGCTGGGAACCGACGCGCGAACCGCGGCCCGGGAGCGAGTGGAGCCGGCGTACTATATCGTTAGCAGTGCGAACGAGTTCTTTTAACCCCGCAGTTGATGACTTGATGGGAGGCTGTTGTGGCCCGAAGCGCCGGCGATACCTGGGACATCGTGACAAGTGTCGGCTTCACCGCGTTGGCCGTGTGTGCGGCTCGTGCCCTCGATGCCGAGCTGCAGCCGCCGCTGGCCAACGACGATTTTGCCGCCGGCTTCGTCGCGGCCGCCGGTGAGCCGAATCTGATTGCGGCGGTTGATAACGCGGATATGAGCAGCACCGCGGCCTTCAACGCACAGTGGGTGGGCGTGCGGACACGGTTCTTCGACGATTTCTTCGCCGGCGCCAACCGCTCCGGAACGCGCCAGGCCGTCATCTTGGCGGCCGGATTGGATTCTCGGGCGTACCGACTGGACTGGCCCACCGGCCACACGGTTTTCGAAGTCGATCAGCCGCGAGTGCTCGAGTTCAAGCAGCAGGTCCTCGACCAGCGGGGTGCCGTGCCGTCGACGCGCCGCGTGACCGTAGCCACCGATCTACGCGACGACTGGGCGGGCGAACTCATTGCGGCCGGCTTCGACCCAAGGCAACCGACCGCCTGGGCGCTCGAGGGATTGCTGCCGTACCTGCCCGGGGCCGCGCAGGATGCGCTGTTCGAAAAGCTGCACGAGCTCTCGGCTCCGGGAAGCCACCTGGCCGCCGAGTTGGGACCGGCGCCGGGCGAAGTGCGGGAATTCGCCGGCAACGTTCCCACCATCAGCCAAGATACCGGACACCCGCCGGTCGCCGAACTCTGGTACGACGATCCCCGCATGGACACCAAAGACTTTCTGGCCCAACGGCATTGGCGTGTCATCGGTGTGAACCTGGTGGACAAGGCGGCGACCGAATACGGCCGGCCCTTCCACGAGTTACCGACGGTCTTTGATCGGTTGATGCGCACCAAGTTCTTCACCGCGGTCCGCCAACCCTGAACCGCCGTGCGCCGACGAACTCACCGGCGACTAGCCGTGCGGCGGCGCCGTGGCGGCGAGGCGCCGGCCGATAGGCGGCGCTCGATGATGGTCAGCGCATGTTCGGCCCAACGAATGTTCTCCTCTTCGAACGAGATTCCGCGCATCAGGGTCAAGTAGGGGCCGACTCGTTCGGTCTCGACCAGGTACTGCTCTTCGCTGCGGCCATCCAGCATTCGCATCCGCAATCGTTGGTAGCGTTGCACTTTGGCGCTCGCCCATTGCAGTCGTTCACGAATGGATTCGCGGACGGCCGCAGTGTCGCCGGCGTCGGCGGCCTGGACTTTGATCAGCAACTCGTCGCGGATGACCGATGGCCTCGGCGCCTTCGCGGTGAACTGCCGGATCGCGTCACATCCGGCCTCGGTCAGCGAGAACATGCGTTTATTGGGCCGGCGTTCCTGATGAACGATCCGGGCCTGGATGAGACCTTGCGCCGCGAGCCGGTCGAGCTCGCGGTACAGCTGCTGCGGAGTGGCCGGCCAGAAGTTTGCGACGGAAGCGTCGAAGTCTTTGGCCAGGTCGTATCCGGACGATTCGCCCTCCAGCAGGGCGGCCAACACCGCGTCGCGCAGTGACATCGGTCGATGGTACAACGATGCGATTAATCAACAAAGTGATTAATCGCACTCTGGACATCGGGTGGCCGGCGCCCTAGCGTCGAGCACACCTACTCAACAAGTTGACTATGCGAGGTTGCCGATGCACCCGTTCCGTAAAGCCGTCGAAGAGCGTGACGAGAAGGGCATCCAGGCGATGCTGGCCGACACCGTGGTTTTCACCAGCCCGGTGGCGTTCAAGCCTTATGTCGGCAAGCCGATCACCGCTGCCATCCTGCGCGGTGTGTTACGGATCTTCGAGGACTTCCACTACATCCGCGAGATCCACGACCAAGGCGGGCGCGACCACGCCTTGGTATTCGAGACCGGGATAGCCGGGGCGCCGGGGGTGAAGATCACCGGATGCGATTTCCTGCACTTCAATGACGACGGTCTCATCGACGACTTCATGGTGATGGTGCGGCCGCTGTCGGGCGCAACCGCATTGTCCGAGGCGATGGGTGCTCAATTCGCGCGTATCCAACAGGAAGCACTCGAATTGGCCAACCAACCCGGTACCGCGTAGAAGTAATGACCATGCGGATTGGATTGAGCGTCAACTATGCCGGCGGTTTCAAGGACGTGGCCGGCGAAGTGGCCGACCTGGAACGCGCCGGACTCGACATTGTCTTTGTCCCGGAGGCGTATTCGTTCGATGCGGTGAGCGCACTGGGCTATTTGGCCGCCAGCACCCAACGGGTCGAACTGGCCTCGGGCATTTTGCAGCTCTACACCCGGACACCCACCCTGACCGCGATGACCGCGGCCGGCCTGGACTATGTGTCCGACGGCCGGTTCACCCTCGGTCTGGGCGCCTCTGGTCCGCAGGTCATCGAGGGATTCCACGGCGTCCCCTACGACGCGCCGATCGGCCGGACTCGTGAAGTCATCGACATCTGCCGCCAGGTGTGGCGACGCGAAACCGTGCAACACGAAGGCAAGTACTACACCATCCCGCTGCCCGCCGACCAGGGCACCGGGCTAGGCAAACCGCTCAAGCTGATCAATCGGCCTGTCCGAGAGCGCATTCCGATACTCGTCGCCGCGCTGGGGCCCAAAAACGTCGAACTGGCAGCCGAGATCGCCGAGGGCTGGCAACCGATCTTCTATCTACCTGAGAAGGCAGAGGACGTGTGGGGATCGTCGCTGGCCGCCGGCCGGGCCAAGCGCGACCCCGAGTTGGGTGAGCTCGACATCTATGCCGGCCCGGTCCTGGCCATTGGCGAAAACGTGGATCCGCTAAGGGAATTCGTCAAACCGCACCTGGCGTTGTACATCGGCGGCATGGGCGCCAAGGGTAAGAACTTCTATCACGCGTTGGCCACCAAGTACGGCTACGGCCCAGAAGCCGAACGGATTCAAGAGCTCTACCTGGCCGGTGACAAAGACGGTGCCGCCAAGGTGGTGCCCGACGACCTGGTGCGCGATGTCAACCTGATCGGAACCCGCGAGTTCGTCAAGGACCGCCTGGCGGCATTCCGCGAGGCGGGGGTAACCACCCTCAATGTGGCACCCATCGCGTCCACCGCGGCTGAGCGAATCAAGCTGATCGAGACGTTGCGCGACCTGGTGTGATCAACAGCGCTGGATGAGTCCGAATTAATTCTGGCGGTGACTATCTCGTCGTAACCGCACCGCTCTTGCGACCGCCGTCAGCGCCGCCAGCACCGCCATCACCGAAAGAATCACCATCGAGACGGCGGAGCCGACGGTGGCCAAGATCAGCGGCAAGGCAAAGCCGACGTAGGTGACGACGTAGAAGACTCCGGTCAGCGCACCGCGCAGGTGCGGCGGCGCGGCGGCCTCCAGGTCAATTAGGCCTTCGCGCAGGCATAGTCCCGACGCACATCCGAGGACCACAAGCAGCGGTAGGCCCAACGAGGGCGTCAGCGACGGCGGTGCCGTCGCGGCCACCGCGTAGCCGACCGCGGCCATCACCGCCCCGGCGGTACCGGCTTGCGGCCCCCACCGAAGCGTGCGGGCCAGTACTTGGACGATGCCGCTGACGCCGTTGACGACCAGGGTCGCCGTGCCCGCCGCCATCGGAGCCGCGAGTGCGGTGTGTAACCGGGTGGGGATGGTGACGAATCCCAGTGTCGCCGAGGCGTATACCCACGGCGCGAGCGGCATCGCCCAACTCAAGGCCCGGCCGACGCCGTGGGCTACGGGTGCCGCCGCATCCGGGGCACGGTGTGCTGCCGGTCCGGTCACGTTGACGCGCCCGGCCGCGACGATGACGGCGAACGCTGCCAGTACGACAAGGACGGCGGCGACACCGAACGAAACCCGAATGGCGGATCGCCCGGCAAAGGCGATGAACCCTCCGGCGAATGGTCCGAGGGCGAAGCCGGCTGTGAGGACCGCTCCGGCGGTCGCGGCACCGGCGGGTCCCCTCAGATCGGAGGCCCATGCGGTGCACGAGCTGATGGCGAGGCCCACGCCGACGCCGACGATCAGGCGGCCCAGCAGCAATGCATCCGTGTGTTGGGAGAGCAGCATCGCCACCGTTCCCAATAGGGCGGCCGCCGAGCCTGCCAACGCCACCGACCGGCGCCCGAGCGCATCCGACGACCGACCGCCGATCAGCAATCCGGGCAGCAGCCCCAGCGCGTAGATACCGAAGATCCCGTCGAGGGTGGCGGTGCTGAGGTGTTGACTACTGCTGATCACCGGCATCAACCCGACGAAATGATTCGCGACCCATCCCGTCGCCAGCAGCAGGGCCAACACGCTGACAAACAGCGCCTGTGTTGCGGCCGGCCCGCCCCCCGTGCGGGCCCTGCCCTCGTGGCCGGTGCGCACATTCGACGAGGTCACTAGGCTTCTCCCCTCCCAAACCCAAGGTGCACATGCGGCCGACCGCCGATGGTAGAACGCAACGTCACCTGGGCGGTTATTCCCGCTGAACGGAATAGCACCGCGCTAGGCACTTAATTCACCCGGCAGATCACCGGCCTGCAAACACGCCCGCGGCGGGTTCGGATCGTTCTTCCGGGTTTGAAATCAGGCGATTTGGTGTACTGATACCACTACTCGCACCAAGGAAGGCAAATGATGAAGTATATTGCGGCAGCCACGATCGCGGTCTCCGTCTTGCTGTCCAGCGCGTGTTCGGCCTCACAGATCGTCAACACCGGCGGCGACACAAAGTGCAAAGACTTCACCTCGCAGGATGAGAAGAAGCAGAACGACGAAGTCAGCAAGATGCTCAAAGACAAGAATGGTGCCGATCCGACCAATGTCGAGATATCCGCAACGCGGCTCTCGGTGATGACGTACTGCCAAACACTCGGCAAACCGGACACGAAGATCTCTGAGGCGCCGCACGGCTGACGCCGCAGTGCCGAAGTGCGCAGCCGGCTCCCGACTGTGAGCCGGCTGCGCGCGTTTTAGTCGCGCGACCGCAGGCGCGCACACAGCCACAGCGAGAAATCTTGTGGTGAAGCAGTTCGGGTCAAGGCGATCAATATTCTTGCGCCCCGACATCGGTGCGGAAATGATGACACCGATTGTCCTGCGATGCCCCGCTGGCTGTTCGAGTCATTCGCTCCAGACTCCAACCGCGAGGCGCTGTCCTCCTAGAAAGGTAGCTCGTGAGCGCCCTTTCTACCCAGCCGATCTCCTTGACCGCCGCCCGGGATACCGAAGTCGCGACGCTGACGAAGCACCGCCGGAAACGGTCGTCCGCGATTCCGCTGGCGCTGCTCGGCTTCGCCTTGTTCATCGGCTGCTGGTATCTGACCGTCGACAGCTTGGCGTTGCCAAGGTTTCGCGGCATACCGGGTCCGACCGAGGTGATCCGGGAATGGGTCAGCCCGAACCCGGCGTACGGCACATCGGTGTTCACCGCGTCCTATTACCAGCACATTTGGGCAAGTGTGCGGCGGGTTGCCATCGCTTTCACGGCGGCACTGGCCACCGGCATACCATTGGGCCTATTGCTGGGGTGGTCTTCTCGATTCCGCCAATACGCCTTTCCTGTCTTCGAATTGATCCGACCCATCCCCATCCTTGCTTGGGTTCCCTTGGCAATGCTGATGTTTCACACCAGGGAGGGCTCGGTCATCTTCCTGACCTACCTAGCCGCGTTCTACGCGGTTACGTTGAACACTCTGCTCGGCGTCCATTCGATCGATCAGAACCTGATCCGGGCGGCGCGATGCCTCGGGGCCGGTCCCCGCGAGGTGTTGCGCACCGTGGTGATTCCGGGGTCGCTGCCGTACATCTTCACCGGCCTGCAGATCGGCATGGGGGTGGCGTGGTTCTCGCTGGTTGCCGGGGAGATGATCGCCGGCCAATTCGGTCTCGGGTACCTCATCAACGCCTCGTACACGACCACCCGCTATCCGACCATCGTGATTGCGATGATCACTCTGGGTGTGATCGGGTTTGCCAGTAGCGCTTTGATTCGACTTGTCGGCGCCCGGTTGATGGCGTACCGGAGCATCGGATCATGAGCCGGGGCAATCTGGTCCTGGACGCTGTCAGCAAGGAGTACCGGACCACGGGCGCTGCGGTAGCAGCGGTCGAGGATTTCAACCTTGACATCGCCGCCGGCGACTTGCACGTCATCGTCGGGCCCTCGGGTTGCGGAAAGAGCACCCTGCTCGGTGCGATCGCCGGTTTCACCGGCATCACCTCGGGACGCATCGAATTGGACGGGCAAATACTCTGCGGTCCAACGCAAGCCACCGCCGCGATAGGGCCCGACCGGGTCGTCGTATTTCAGGACAGCACACTTTTTCCGTGGTACACCGTGGCCGACAACGTCGGCTATGGCCTGGTCGCACAGCGGCGAATGAACCGCCGCGACGCGCGCTGCCTCGCGCTGGAGCGCTTGCATGCGGTCGGCCTGGGCGATATCGCCGGTAGCTACCCCGGCGAGCTATCCAGCGGTCTGCAACGGCGCGTCGAGATTCTGCGTGCCCTTGCGCTGGAGCCCGCTGTGCTTCTACTCGACGAGCCCTTCCGCGGAATGGACGCCATCTCCCGATCGGCGATGCATGATGCGCTGCTGCAGATCTACGACAAGTCAGCGGTCACAGTGCTTTTCATCACCCACGACATCGAAGAAGCGGTGTACCTGGGCAGTCGTGTGACGGTCATGACGACGCGCCCCGGCCGAGCCAAGACCACGATCGACATCAACCTCGATCGCCCGCGGGACCGCGGCCTGATCACAACACCCTACTTCCGCGAACTGGTCGGCGAGGTCGCGGAAGCGGTCCGCGACGAAGCCAAGCGTGCGTTCAACGCGGGTGAGCGGGAGATGGTGCAATGACAACGCTATTGCGTCGCACCGACAACTCCGACGCCACGGCCCTGAAAAGGGGTGTGGTCGGCGTCGTGATCTTCACCGTGGTCTGGGAGCTCACCACCCGGCTCGACGATTGGACCGGCATCGGCGTCCCGTTGGTCGCCGGGTTGCCTCCACCATCGGCTGTCGCCGTCGACTTTGTGAAACTTCTTGTCAGCCCGGGGTATTGGAACAGTTGGTCGCTGTCCTTCCAACGGGTGCTGGCCGGCTTCGTCCTGGCATTGATAATTGGTGGGGGATTAGGCCTGCTGATGGCGACCCGGCCCTGGTTCAAACGCATGGTGTTTCCGGTGTTCGAATCGTTGCGGCCGATCCCGCCACTTGCCTGGGTGCCGATCGCCATCATTTTCTGGCCGACCCAGGAATTGTCCATCACCTTTGTCACCTTCCTCGGTGCGCTTTTCCCGATCGTGCTGAACACCGTCGGTGGTGCCGAAGAGATCGACCGCCGGCACGTGTTGGCCGCGCGGTCGATGGGTGCAAGTCGCACTTACGTCTTCCGCAGAGTGTTGATACCCGCGCTGCTGCCGTCGCTGGTGACCGGCGCGGCTGTCGGTATGGGCATCACATGGGAGGTCGTCGTTGCCGCCGAGCTGATCTCCGGCGGCGGCCAGCAATCCGGCGACGGCGGCCTGGGTTTTCTGGTCTGGAATGCGTATCAGGGCAACAACTTACCGCGGGTGGTGGTGGCGATGATCAGCCTGGGCATCGCGGGTTACCTGTCCAGCGGTTTGGTGCGTGCGCTGGGGAACCGCCTGATGCCGTGGCGGCGGGTCGCGTCATGACCGACAGCCGCGCCGGCGCCGTCGCTTTCGATCATGTGTCCTTTCACATCCGAAAGGGTCGGGAAAACCTGAAAGTCGTCGACGACTGCTCGTTTGTTGTGGCGCCCGGCGAGATCGTCGCGATGATCGGACCCTCGGGTGGCGGCAAGACGACCATCGGCTACCTACTGGCCGGATACCACCACCCCACAAGTGGGTTCATCGCCGTCGATGGCGTCCAGGCGAACGGACCGTCGGCCGAACGCCTGCTGTTGTTCCAAGAAAACGCACTGATGCCATGGCTGACCACAGCCGAGAACGTCATGTTCGGGCCGCGTGCGCGCGGTGAGGGCGGCCGTGAAGCCCGGCGGCGTGCGGACGCCATCCTTTCCCGGGTGGGGCTGGCCGACTTCGTCGATCGCTATCCAGGAGAACTCTCCGGGGGGATGCGCCGTCGCGCCGAATTGGCGCGCGCCCTGATCAACGAACCCGCGGTTCTGATACTCGACGAACCGTTTCGGGGGTTGGACGCAATGACCCGAGAATTGATGCAGGAGTACACCGCCGAACTGCTTGCCGAACAACGACGTACCGTGCTGTTCATCACCACAGATGTCGATGAGGCGCTGCTCCTGGCGGATCGCCTGCTGGTGATGACCGGGCGTCCGGCCCGGGTGCGCGAGGAGTTCTCGATCGAGATGTCCCGACCTCGGCTGCGGGCCGATCTGCTGAACGACGACCGTCTGCAAGACATCAAACACCGCGCCATGGACCTGCTGCGGCCCGCCGGCACGACCGACTTGCCGGTGGCCACCTGAAGATGGCCCGGGCCAGGGCCCCAGACAGAAAGATGCGGATGCGCCTGAAACACACACTCGCCGTCGCCCTGACGACGATGCTGACCGCTGTCGGCTGCGCGGCTGTCGGTCATATCGGGGGGAACGACATCGTCTCCGGTGGCGGGGCGGTGCATCTCACTGTCGGCTATCAGCCCTACTACACCGAGGCGTGGTCTGGAGTGGTCATGCGGCGCAAGGAATTCTGGAAGAAATACCTGCCAAGCGGCTCGACGGTGGACTTTCAGGTGGGCCTGCAGGGATCGATCGTCGTCAGCCAGTTGCTGGCCGGCAAGCAACAGATCGGGTACGTGGGCGACATGCCCTCGATCGTCGGTGTGAGCAAACGAAGCACCCGAGATTTGCGGATCGTTGCGACACTGGGACTTTCCGAAGACCAATGCGGCGTATTTGTGGTGCGACCGGACGCACCCAACTTCGCCAATCAACGCGACGCCCTCACCTGGTTCAACGGCAAGACTGTTGCCACGCCGCAGGGAAGCTGCACGGATCGCATCGCCCAGGCGACGTTCGGTGCCTTGGGCGTCAAGCCCGCCGCATACCTCAACCAAAGCATCGAGGTGATCACCTCGAGCTTTCAGAATCACACCATCGACGCCGCCATCGTGTGGGAGCCCGTACCGTCGAAGTTGATCAACGCGGGATTGGCCAAGCGCGTGGCCAGCGGTGCACTGACCGGCCAGCACGACGGCGGATTTCTGGTGATGGACAAGGAGTTCACCGACAAGCATCCCGACATTGCCAAGAGCTGGCTCAAAGCAGAACTCGACGCGCAGCGTTTCCTCTCAAACCCGGCCAATGCAGACGAGATCGTGCGCATCGCACATAGCCAGACCGAGGGCTACTCCGCGGCCGACCTCCGCGATTCGCTCTACCGCAAGTGGTCCGTCGAGCAAGGCGGCAGTCCCGAAGGAATCCGGTTGCGTCTTCCGTTCGCTCCCATCGGCGAAAGCGCCGAGCTGATCAAGACGGCTACCGACTTTCTCTACCGCATCAAGGCAATACCGACTGCCACGCTGCCTGATGCAGCGGTGCAACCGGATGCGGCGAGCGCGGTGCTGCGCGATGCGGGGACCAACCCGGCAGTCGGCGCAGGATTCGTGCGGGCGCAATAGGGCAGGGATTTCAATCATGATCAACTCAAACCTGGTGACCAGCCCAGGGCGTCCCTAGGCTGCGCGGGTGACAACGAGCAACCCTGCGCCGGCACGCGTCTCACTTCGCGGCGTCAACCGTACGTTCGGACCACACACGGTGTTGCACGACGTCGACATTGAGATCGAACCGGGCGAGGTGGTCGCTCTGTTGGGATCTTCGGGCAGCGGGAAGTCGACACTGCTGCGACTCATCGCCGGGCTGGACGGTCCCACCGAGGGGCGGATCGAGATCGACGGTGAGTCCGTCCGGGGCATCGACCCGCGCTGCGCCGTGGTGTTCCAAGAACCTCGCCTGCTGCCCTGGCGGTCGCTGTCGGCCAACGTCGAGTTCGGCCTGGCACCGGGCACGCCGCAATCGAAAGGGTCTGCGGCAGTGCAGCACTGGCTTGATGTCGTCGGACTGACCAAATTTCGCGATCATTACCCGCGACAGGTTTCCGGCGGTATGGCGCAACGAGCCGGCCTGGCTCGGGCCCTGGCGCGGCGTCCCAGAGTGCTGCTGCTCGACGAACCGCTGGCTGCGCTCGACGCGCTGACCCGGTTACGGATGCAGGACCTGCTCGACACGGTGCAGCAAGAAGCCGGCACCACCACGGTTTTGGTGACGCACGACGTGGACGAGGCGGTGATTCTCGCCGACCGGGTGCTGATCCTGCGGGCCGAGATAACCGGCGGCGCAAGTATCGCGGCCGAATTCGACGTCGCGATTCCCAAACCGCGGGACCGCGGAGATCCGCGTGTCACGGCCCTGCGCGACCAGTTGTTGGACGAACTCGGTGTCCCCCGACGCGGCGGTGACAGCCTGCCGTATGCCATCGAAGAGGAGGCGAAAACGTCGTGAAACGACGGTATTTGACGACAATGGCCGCTATCGCCACGGTCGGCGTGGTGTCCGCCTGTGGTTCGAGTGGCGGCACCGCGGCGACCAAGGACCTGCACCTGGACTACGCGTACTACAACCCGCTGAGTCTGGTGATACGTGATCAGCATCTGCTGGAAAAGCAGGGCTATCACGTCACCTGGGTACTTTCGCAAGGCAGTAACAAGGCCAACGAGGGACTGCGGTCGAAGGCACTGGACCTCGGCTCCACCGGCGGTTCCCCCGCATTGTTGGCGCGGGCCAACGGCACACCGATCAAGGTCGTTGACGTCTACGCCAGGGGCGAGTGGACGGCTCTGGTTGTCGCCAAGAACTCGCCCATCAACTCCGTAGCCGACTTGAAGGGCAAAAAGGTCGCCGTCACCAAGGGGACCGACCCTTATTTCTTCTTGTTGCAAGCACTTTCGACGGCCGGCCTTTCGGCGAGCGACATCGAAATCGTCAACCTGCAGCACGCCGATGGCAAAACCGCCCTGGAGCGCGGCGATGTCGACGCGTGGTCGGGGCTGGACCCGTTCATGGCGCAGACGATTCAGCAGCAAGGTTCGCGCATCATCTACCACAACCCGGAGTTCAATTCCGGCGGTGTACTCAACGCTCGCGAGGACTTCATCACCGCCCATCCGGAATCCGTCCAGTTGGTGGTCAATACCTATGAGGAGGCCCGGAAGTGGGCAAAGACGCACCCGGGCGAGCTGGCGGCATTGCTGGCCTCGCAGGCGAAGGTGACGCTGAGCGTGGCCCAAGAGGAGCTGCAGCGCACGGCATTGGACATCGACCCGGTGCCGGGGGACTGGCTGCGCACGGTGCTGACCAGGGTCGAGCCACTGGCGGTGGCCGACGGCGACATCAAATCGGACGACGCCGGTCGCAGCGCACTGAACACCCTGTTCGAGCCGAAGTTCGCTCAGCAGGCGCACTGACGTCGCGGCCCGGCCGCCGGAGGCAATTACCGCCCGGGCTTGTCGGGCTGATTGTCCCGGTGCTGCTGCTGGTCATCTGGCAGCTCGCGACGGCCGTCACCGGGTATTTCTCCCCGAGCCAGCTTCCGCCTCCCATCGACGTCGTCACCGCACTGGGCGGACTGCTCCGGCACGGCGAACTGTGGACCCACCTGGAAGCGAGTGGCACCCGGGTTGCGGTGGGCTACCTGGCCGGTGCGGCGGCGGCGCTCGCGCTGGGTTCACTCGTCGGGCTGTCGGTTACCGTGCGCAGGTTACTGGCGCCGACCGTCGCCGCCTTCCGCACGGTGCCGTCCCTGGCGTGGGTTCCGTTGCTGCTCTTATGGTTTGGTATCGACGAGACCCCGAAGATTCTCATGGTCGCGATCGGCGCGTTTTTTCCGATCTACACCACCACGGCATCGGCGCTCTCGCACGTCGACCCCCAACTGCTGGAGGTGGGACGGGCCTACGGTCGGCACGGCGCCTCGCTGTTGACGACGGTGATGCTGCCCGCCGCGGCCCCGGAGCTGGTGAACGGGCTTCGGCTGGGGCTGGCGAACGCGTGGCTTTTCGTGGTGGCGGCCGAGCTGATCGCTTCCTCGAAGGGGCTCGGGTTCCTTCTGATCGATAGTCAAAACTCCGGCCGCACCGATGTGATGCTGCTGGCCATCGTGCTGCTGGCGGGCTTGGGCAAGCTCACCGACGGGATCTTGGGTGCCGTGGAGACCCGGATCGCGCGGCGGCGCGGGTAGGTTGACCAACCGCGCCAAAGACGCGGCGCGCGAACAGCGCCCAGCATGCTTCCACCACGGCCGGCTTAGCCGCACAATAACGCGATGCGGGCAGTTGGGGAGATCGGGAATAGCGCGGCGCATTCGTCGTGCACCGCCACGGTTGCCCGTCGATGTCTGTCGATCGTCGTGCTGCTGGTTGCCCTGATGGGATGTGCCCACAACCGCACGACGCCGGGGGCAGGCGCAAGTGGTGATTTCGCAGGCCCGATCGAGATCGGCAACGGGCGGCATCTTTATCTTGAATGCCACGGAAAGGGCGGGCCGACAGTCGTTTTGGAGTCCGGATATCACAACGCGTCGGATCCGTGGAACCACTCCGAAGCCGCCGCCCCGGCAACAGGCCCGGCGGTGCTGCCGGCCCTGGCCGCCGACCACCGCGTCTGCGCCTACGACCGGCCAGGCACGCTGCGCTATCCCGATCCGCCCAACATCACCGATCGCAGTTCACCGGCTGCGATGCCACGCACTGCGCAGGACGTCATCCAGGATTTGCATGCATTACTCGCCGCGGCACGCGTTCCGGGTCCGTACGTCATGGTCGGCCACTCGTTGGGCGGTCTGTTCATCCGGTTGTACGCGCAGACCTATCCCGAACAGGTGCGGGCACTGGCGTTCGTCGATGCCTTCCCCGTCGAGATACCGAGGCTGATGGGATCGGACTGGCCGGCTTATCGCCAGGCTTTAGACCGGCCGTTGCCTCAGTTCGCGGATTCGGCGTCGTTCGAGGTGATCGACATCGACAAGAGCGTCGAACAGGTTGGCGCGGCGCCGTTGCCGCCCGTTCCCACCGTCGTGCTGACCAGGACCGAACCGTTCGCGATCCCGGGCACCGTGTCGCCCGAACAGGGCGCCAAACTGGAAGAGGTGTGGAGAGAGGCGTCGTCGGATCTGATTGCGCTGCGGCCGCAGGCCCCACACATGATCGCGACCGGCAGCGACCACTTCATCCAGATACACCAGCCCGACCTGGTGGTGGCCGGTGTACGGCTGGCGATGCAGAGGTCTGCCCCGAGCCGTTGACGCGGGTTCGAGTCAGAAGAAGGTTCCGGCATGGGGTGCTTCGGGCACCGCGAACAGTTGATCGGCCACGTCCAGCGTCGCCGGATCGGCGGCGCGGGCCAGCCCGGCCGCGGCCAGCCTGCGCCAGCTGGTGCCGCCAAGCAGCGCGGCACCCAGCCCGTCGATCCCGACATGAAGCTCGGCACGCCGCGTCGTCGGTTCGGCACCGTCGGCGGTGATCGTGAAGCTGGCTGAATTAGCCTGTAGCACAGGGTCATTCACCGCGATCGTGACGGACCCGGCGCCGGCATAGGAACGCGCTGTCAGCGCACGTTGTACGTCGATGACACGCAGCCACGTTTCGTCGTGCACCGCGGTGGTCTTTGCCGCGCGGCGATCAGCGAACAGCCAGGGCAGCGCGTCGTCGAAGGGCAGCATCCAAAACATCACTCGATGAACGAGATCCAGGCCGAGCAGAAACCGCAGCAACCCGAGATACGCGTCCGCGCTGGGGGCGAAGAAATCCTCGACCACGATGGAGCGCTGATCGCTGGCGAACCAGTTCTCGGTGTTGACGGGCCGGTAGCGGGCGAACCCCGACTCGGCGCCCGGTTCACCGTGCACCGCGACGTACCAAGCTCCGGGCGATGATTCGGTGCGAAGCCGCACGCTCTCCCACCACACGCCGGGCCGGTCGATGGTGCCCGGACGGGAGGGACGATTGGCGTCATAGATCCGGGGCAAGATCTCCCACACTTCGCCGGCGTCGAGCAGTCGCACCGGACCACCCAGTCCGACGTCGGGCCGAAACCTTGCCCGCGCGACCGTGATCTCCACGCTTTGTGCGTAACTCGCTACGCCGTAGCCGTACCGCTCGTAGATCGTGGCCTCCGAGGCCCGCAACGACGCGACCACCTCGCCGCGTGTCGCGAAGTCGTGCAGCTGGTGCCGGACCAGTTCGGTGGCGATTCCGCGTCGAGTGAATGACGGCAGCACCCCGATATGGGTGACGGCGGCGTGGCTCACGGTGGCCCCGCCGGGAAGGGTCAGGCTGCTCGTGACCGCGTCCGCGGTGCCGACGAGTTGTCCGTCGACGAATGCGCCGACAGTGCGGCCCGGGTCGCGCAGCTTGGTGATCTGGCCGGGCGGCAGGTTCGACATGGGCGGCAAACCCACCATCGCGGTGCGAAACAGTCGGGCCGCGGAAAGCAGGTCGTCCTCGGCGTCGAGAACCCGGATCTCGGTGGTCATCCGGTCATCATGTCGCGTGCCGCCACTGGATGGGTGCGGTCCCCCCTTGCAGGCAACCGAACTGTGTGCCCGCTACCGGATCGGCAAGCCGGTCAGCGCCCGGGAGATCACCAGGCGCTGGATCTCGCTGGTGCCCTCGAAGATCGTGAAGATCTTCGCGTCGCGGTGCATCCGCTCGACGGGATAGTCGCGGGTGTAGCCGTTGCCGCCCAGGATCTGGATCGCCTCGTCGGTGACATAGACGGCGGTTTCGCTGGCCACCAGCTTGGCCATCGAGCCCTCCGCCGAGTCGAAGTTGAGGTTGTTGCGCGCCATCCAGCCGGCCCGCCACACCAGCAATCGGGCCGCGTCGATACGGCTCTTCATGTCGGCGAGCTTGAACGCCACCGCCTGGAACTCGCCGATCTTGCGGCCGAATTGCTCACGCTGGCAGGCGTATTCGAGGGCGTACTCATAGGCGGCCCGGGCCACCCCGACAGCCATCGCGCCGACCGTGGGCCGGGTGCGCTCGAAGGTCTTCAAAGCGGCCTGTCCCCGAGCGGAGGCACCGGATTTGACGCGGGCGATCCGCGCCTCAAATTTCTCCCGGCCACCGAGGATGTGGTCCTCGGGCAACCGGACGTCGTCGAGCACCACTTCGGCGGTGTGCGAAGCGCGGATGCCGTGCTTCTTGAACTTCTGGCCCTGGGCCAGCCCCTTGACGCCGGACGGAATGATGAAGGTCGCCTGCCCGCGGGCGCCGAGTTCGGGATAGACCGACGCCACCACGATGTGCACGTTGGCGATGCCGCCGTTGGTCGCCCAGGTCTTGGTGCCGTTGAGAACCCATTCCCCGGTCGCCTCGTCATAGCGCGCCCGGGTGCGGATGGCGCCGACGTCGGAGCCCGCATCGGGTTCCGACGAACAGAACGCACCCAGCTTGGGTTCGTCGGCGGTGCCGAACATCTCGGGCAGCCAACGACCCAACTGCTCGGGAGTGCCGTTGCCCGCCAACGCCGCCGCGGCCAGACCGGTGCCCATGATGGACAGCGCGATACCCGCGTCACCCCAGAACAGCTCCTCGAACACCGTCAGCATGCCCAGGCCGGTGGGCTCGGCCGCCTGCTGAGCGAACAGGTCGGGGGAGTACAGCCCCACCTTCGCGGCCTCCTGGATCACCGGCCACGGAGTTTCCTCGCGCTCGTCCCATTCGGCGGCGGCGGGGCGGACAACATCGGCCGCGAATTGGTGCACCCAATCGCGGATTTCTATCACGTCGTCGGACGGTTGCAGTGAAAACGTCACAACTCTGCTCCTGAATCGTTGGTGTACAAAGGGTTTCGAGGATTTGCGTATTGGGCCAGGACGCTGACCGTTTGATTGACCCACGCCTCGAAATACCGTTCCTCATCGGTGTTGCCGGGCAGGCGACCGGTCAGTGCTTGCAGCGTCGCGGCATAGGACAGCGACCCGATCGCGACGGCCGCGGCCGCTTCGGGGTCCGGAATGCTGGTGCGCCCGGACCGATTCGACGCGGCCAGTTCGTCGGCGAAGCGCTGGTAGGCGTTGTCGGTGATGACCTGCCAGGTCTTCTCGTCGAGATCGCCGAGCTCGTCGGGCTCGCGCAGCATGACCTTGAGCAGATCCTCGCTTTGTTTGAGGTTGCTCCAGATCAGTTGGCCGGCGATGCGCACCGCGCGCTCAACGCTGCCCGGTTGCCCCGCGTCGTATTGCTCGCGCGCGGCCACGATGCTGTCGATCCGGTGTGCGACCGCGGCCTCGAGCAGCTCGCGCTTGGAGCCGAAGTGCTTGTAGAGCGCCCCCGAGCCCGGCGCCAGGCCCGATTCCCGCTGAATGTCAGCCACCGATGTCGCCGTGTAACCCTTGGCGGCAAAGAGCCGCAACGCTGCGGACAGCAGCCGCTCGCGTCCCCGACCAGGCTCAGTGAGCATGGTGAGAGAGTACTCACTCACCCTGGTCACGCCAAAATCAGGGTGGTCCTGCCAGGTCACGGAGCAGCCGGCAATCCGGTTAGCGTTAAATTCTTGCGAAACGCCACGGCGCTTGATCGCGCCGGACCGGTACTGCTGTGAGGGTTGTACTCAGGTTGGTTGACAAGGTCCGCTTGATCGGCGGTGTCGACCGGGCGAAGTGAAGGAGCCTGACAATTCGCGTCCTACCGCGCGTACAGCTGCCCATGCGGGTGCTGTCGCTGCGCACCATCGTCATCGTTGCCGCCATATCCGTGATGACTCTGGTCGTCCTGCTGGGCACCTGGGTGTGGGTGGGCGTCACCAACGACCAGTACAGCCAACTGGACCGCCGGCTCGATTCGGTCAGCAGCCTGGGCGACATCAGCAGCCTGCTCAACAACGCGGAGCGCAACAGCCCAGACCGCGCCACACCGGACGGCAACCTGGTGCGTACCGCGCGCATTGGCGGAGTGACCGTGTCGGTGCCCAGCAGCATCGTGTTGCCCCAACTTCCCGACGGCTACGCCAACACCACGATCAACGGCGTGCAATACCGCGTTCGGACCTTCAGCGCCGGCCCTGCCTCCATCGCCTTGGCCGCTCCGCTGGCCGAAGCCCAGCATCGGATCAACGAGTTGCACCTGCGGGTGCTGTTGATCTGCGCCAGCGTGATCGGCGGCACCGTGGTGGTGGGCTGGGTGATCTCCTTGATCATGGTCAACCCGTTCCTGCTGTTGGCCCAGCAAGCCCGGGCGATCAATGCCCAGTCCAGTCCCGACGAGGTTCAGGTGCGCGGTGTGCGCGAGGCGGTCGAGATCGCCGAAGCGGTCGAGGGAATGCTGGCCCGCATCGGCAAGGAACAGCAGCGCACCAAGGCCGCGCTGGACTCGGCCCGTGACTTCGCCGCCGTCGCCTCCCATGAACTTCGCACGCCGCTGACCGCCATGCGCACCAACCTGGAAGTGTTGTCCACCCTGGACCTGCCGCCTGAGCAGCGCCACGAGGTCATCGGCGACGTGATCCGCACCCAGAGCCGCATCGAAGCCACCCTGACCGCGCTGGAGCGGCTGGCGCAGGGGGAACTGACCACCGTCGACGATTTCGTCCCGTTCGACATCACCGAGCTGTTGGATCGTGCCGCTCACGACGCGCTGCGCATCTACCCCGATGTGGAGGTGTCACTGGTGCCGTCGCCGACGGTGCTGATGATCGGGCTGCCCACCGGATTGCGGCTGGTGATCGACAACGCGATCGCCAACGCCGTCAAGCACGGCAATGCCGGCAAGATCCTGCTGACCGTCGGCAGTTCCGGTGAGGGCGTGGAGATCGCGATCGACGACGACGGCACCGGGGTTCCGGAATCCGAACGTGCCACCGTCTTCGAACGGTTCACCCGTGGCACGACGGCGTCACGGTCGGGCTCGGGGCTGGGTTTGGCGCTGGTCGCCCAGCAGGCCGAATTGCACGGCGGCACAGCGGCATTGCAGACCAGCCCGCTCGGCGGCACCCGCCTGTTGCTGAGGCTGGCCGGCGATGGGCGAGGTCCGGCGTAGCGGCGCCCCGCTCGTGCCGAGCCGCCGGCGCGCACACCGCGCCTCCGCCGTGGGACGCTGAGTCATGCTCGGCCACCTCGGCATCAATGTGCCTGACCTGTCAGCCGCAAAACGGTATTACGACGCGCTGATGCCGCTTGTCGGCTTTGAGCCGTTCTTTCATACTGACGGCGAGTTTTCCTATCGGCCTGCGCACGACAAACCCGGCACGTATCTGTTCTTTTATCCGGCCCTCGAGCCTCATCAGTACTGCGCGCAACAAGCCGGGTTACAGCACCTGGCGTTCATTGTGCGGCGCCGCTCGTCGGTGCACACGGTCCACGATCACATCGTTGGAATCGGCGGTACCGTCATCCATCCACCCCGCCATTTCCCGGAATATCCCGGCCACTATTACGCCACCTTTTGGTACGACCCGTTCGGCATCAAACTCGAGGCCGTATGCCATCATGACCGCGACTAGATGAATGGCGATGACGCGACCTCACCAGGTAACTACGGTGCCTTTGTGACTGCAGAGTCATGAGTTGCGATTGGGGTTTATCAACGACACCCTGTGCCAGCTCACTACTTTCGCGTTTGAAACTTTCGTTAGTTACTGAACGGGTCCTTGAGACCGGTCAAAACGATGTGAATACAAGGACAACGAACTGACCGACATCACCGCACGCGGCGCCGCGATCGCCGCCTCGGCGCGATTGGTCAACGCGGTCCAGGTTGGCCTGTGCGTCGGGGTCTCCCTCGTGCTGCCCGCCTCGGTCTGGGGCGTGCTGACTCCAGGTCGGTCGTGGGCGTGGCTGGCGCTGGTGGTCGCCGGACTGGTGGTGGGCATCTTCCTCACCCAGGGACGCGGATTCGCCGCCAAGTATCAGGCCGTCGCGCTCGTCTGCGGGGCATCCGCTGCGGTGTGCGCGGGAGTGGTCAAATACGCCGTCGCCGCGCCGAAAGATGCTATGACCGGGCTGATGTGGCCCGTGCTGGCAGTGGTGACCTTCGCCGCGTTGGGTTTGGCCGCAGCGCTTTTGGTGCCGGCCATGAGGTTCCGGCCGTTCATCCGCCTGACCGTGGAATGGGTGGAAGTGCTCGCGTTCATCGTCTTGCTGCCTGCGGCGGCGGCCCTGGGAGGGCTCTTCACGTGGATTCGCCACTGAGACGGGCGGCGGTGGTTACCGCCGCCGTCACACTGGTCGCGGTATCAGCCAATATCCCTGCCGCACTGGCTATTACACCACCTTCGGTGGATCCGGGACTGGTACCGCCGGACGGGCCG
>NZ_LZKU01000258.1 GCF_001672975.1 Mycobacterium sp. 1465703.0 | reverse complement strand
GGTACAGCACCGCGATCTCGGAGGGCGGGGTGCCGGCTTCGATGAGCCGCTTGATCGACGTCGCGATCGCGGCGGCCTCGGCCGGTTCGTCGGGATGCTCGCTAAACGATGGCGCCGGACCCGACGCGCGCTGTCCGACCAGGTGCAGCTTGCTACCGGCGACCCGGCCGCGGGCCGCCGCGATCACCTGGTTGGCCAACGAAACCACCTGCGGGGTAGAGCGGTAGTCGCGCTCCAGGCGCACCACGGTGGCGTCGGGGAACCGGCGGGAGAAGTCGAGCAGGAACCGCGGCGAGGCCCCGGTGAACGAGTAGATGGTCTGGTTGGCGTCACCCACCACGGTCAGGTCGTCGCGCTCGCCCAGCCACGCCGTCAGCACCCGCTGCTGCAACGGCGTGACGTCCTGGTATTCGTCGACCACGAAGCAGCGGTAGCGGTCCCGGAATTCCTCGGCCACGGCGGGATCGTTTTCGATCGCGGCGGCGGTGTGCAGCAGCAGGTCGTCGAAATCGAGCAGGGCGACGCCGTCGCCGCGGGCCTTGAGGGCCTCGTAGGCCGCGTAGACAGCGGCGACCCGGGCTGCGTCCAAGGGGATGTCGCGTGCGGCGGCGGCGACCGCGGCCGGGTATTCCTCGGGCCCGATCAGCGACGCCTTGGCCCACTCGATCTCGCCCGCGAGATCGCGCACGTCGTCGGTGCCGGCGTTGATCCGGGCGCGCCCGGCCGCCCGGGCCACCACGGCGAACTTGCTGTCCAGCAGCTGCCAGCCGGTGTCGCCGACCACCCGCGGCCAGAAATACCGCAGCTGCCGGTGGGCGGCCGCGTGGAACGTCAGCGCCGACACCGCGCCGTCGGCGGTGTCGGCGCCCGCCGCGGCGTCGATCATCCGCAACCTGGAGCGCATCTCCCCCGCCGCCCGCTGGGTGAAGGTGACCGCCAGCACCTGCCCGGCCGCGACGTGACCGCCGGCGACCAACTGGGCGATCCGGTGCGTGATGGTGCGGGTTTTTCCCGTTCCGGCGCCGGCGAGCACACAGACCGGGCCGCGCGGAGCCAGCACAGCCTCGCGCTGCTCGTCATCCAGCCCGGCAGTCAATGGATCGGCGAGCGTCGGCATGGCGTCCATCTTGGCAGCGATGGCCGACAAAGCGCCGCCGCTGCTGGCGCGCGTCGGCGAGTTACCGGCGTTTCCGGGGGATGCTGCCCGCGGCGCGGAACGCTTGGCAGCCGGGTTACGTTAACGAGTTATGACCTCTGCTCCGCTCACCGTTTACACCACGTCGTGGTGTGGTTACTGCCACCGGCTCATGACCGTGCTGAAGTCCAACGGAATTCCCTACCAGGCGGTCGACATCGAGGACGACGCGGCGGCCGCGGATTTCGTCAGCAAGGTCAACGGCGGCAACAGGACGGTTCCGACGGTGAAGTTCGCCGACGGCTCGACGCTGACCAACCCCAGCGCCGCCCAGGTGAAGGCGAAGCTGGCCGAGGCCGGCAGCTAGCCCGGTCAGTCGATCGCGGCCCAGGATTCGATGATCACCCGGGCGATCGAAATGGACCCGGGCAGAAGCAGTTTCGAGTCCGACGAGCTGGACCAGTCCCCAGCCGCCAGTGCTGCGCGCACCTCGTCGCGAGTGAACCACGCCGCCTCGGCGATCTCGCCGTCGTTGAACGAGAACTGCTCGGCCGGGTCGCCGACGGCGTGAAAGCCGACCATCAGCGAGCGCGGGAACGGCCACGGCTGGCTGCCCAGGTATCGCACATCGCGAACGGTCAGGCCGATCTCCTCGCGGATCTCCCGCGCGACACACACCTCGAAAGATTCTCCGGCCTCGACGAATCCGGCCAGCAGTGAGAACATCCGCTCCGGCCACACGGCCTGGCGGGCCAGCACCGCGCGGTCCCCGCCGTCGTGGATCAGGCAGATCACTGCCGGGTCGATGCGCGGGAACTCCTCCTGCCCGGTGACCGGGTTGACGCGTGCCCAGCCCGCCCGGGCCGGCCTCGTCGGCGAACCGTCCACCGGGCTGAAGCGGGCCTTCTCATGCCAATTCAGCAGTGCGACGGCCGCGGACACCAGCTGGCTGCTCGTGTCGTCGAAGATCGGGCCCAGGCTGCGCAGGTTCACCACCTCGGCCTGAGCAGTCGGGTCGTCCGGGGCTTGCAGCGCGCCGCGGATGCCCCAGACGTGCCGGCCATCCTCGATGCGCCCCAAGAACACGGCTTCCGGCGGCGGCTTGTCGGCCACTTCGGCGGCCGCGCCGAGCACCACCCGGCCATTGGCCACCAGCACCTGATTGCGCGAGTCCACCCGCAGCAACGCGGCATCCGCCCAGCCCGCGGTGGCCGCGTCGACATCGGTGCGCAGCTGATCGGCGCGATCGGCGCCGACCCGCGACAGCAACGGCACGCTGCGCAGCTGAAAGTCCGCGATCGCCATCAGTGGTCGGCGTTTCGGATGTAGAGCAGCCGGTCGTTGGCCTCGATGGCATCGACTTCCGGCGCTCCGATGCGCAGCAGGTGCCCATTGCGCACCACCCCGAGCACGATGTCGCGCAGGTGCCGCGGTGATCCGCCCACTTCGGCCTGCTCCACTTCGCGCTCGGCGATGGCCAGTCCGACGTCGGGGGTCAGTAGATCCTCGATCATCTCCACCACGCTGGGTGTGGTGGTGGCCAGCCCGAGCAGTCGGCCGGCGGTGGCCGAGGAGACCACCACCGAGTCCGCGCCGGACTGCTGCAGCAGGTGCTGGTTCTCGGTTTCGCGGATCGAGGCGACGATTTTGGCGCGGGGCGCGAGCTCACGCGCTGTCAACGTCACCAGCACCGAGGTGTCATCGCGGCTGGTGGCGACGATGATGGACGCCGCATGCTGGGCCCCGGCCAGCCGCAACACGTCGGCTTTGGTGGCGTCGCCATGCAGGGTGACCAGGCCCGCGCTTTCGGCGTGCTCGAGCGTGCTGCGGTCGGTGTCCACGACGACGACCTCGGACTGAACGGTTTCATCCCCGAGGATGGCGGCGACGGCCGTCTTCCCCTTGGTGCCGTAGCCGATCACAATGGTGTGGTTGCGCACTCTGCTCCTCCAACGCTGAATCTTCCACCCTTGGCGGTTGCGCTCGGACAGCACTTCGAGCGTGGTGCCGACCAACACGGCCAGGAACGCGATCCGCAGCGCGGTGAAGATCAGGGTGTGTACCAGACGTGCGGTTTCGGTGTAGGGCGTGATGTCGCCGTAGCCGGTGGTCGACAGGGACACCGCTGAGAAATACACACAGTCCAGGAATGTCAACGGCTCATTGCGCACGTCGCGGTAGCCGTTGCGGTCCAGGTAGACAATGACGGCCGCGGCGAACAGCACCACCAGCGCGATGACCAGCCGACGGGTGATGACGCGGACGGGGCTCAGATGCTCCTCGGGGATGCGCACCACGCCGATCAGCTGGTGACCGCGCTGAGCGGTCAGGGTTTCGTCCAGACCGCTCAGCTTTCGGGACCTACCGTTGCGCACGGCGGTCCGTCATCGGCTCAAGTTCTGCGCCCACACGCACGAGTCTTATGTAACCACGGCCACACCTTCCCTAATACTCCTGCGATGCAGGTCACACCGGGACACGACGGTCGCCGTCCGGATCCATCAGCAACCGCGCGAGTTCGTCGGTGCCCGGCAGTTCATCGGGGGTCACGGTGGTGCGGGCGCGCACGTAATGGAAGGCGGTGCGCACCGAGGATTCCGGGACGCCGGCCAACGCTGCCCAAGCCATGCGATACACGGCGAGCTGGATCGCAGCCTGACGGATGGCGTCCGGCCCGTCCGGCGGTGCACCGGTTTTCCAGTCGACCACAGTCGCACCGCCATCGGGGTCGGCGAACACCGCGTCGATCCGCCCACGAACTAAAGTGTCGCCGATCGGCATTTCGAACGGCACCTCGACCGCGACCGGAGTCCTTGCCGCCCATGGTGATTCGGTGAAGGCATGCTGCAACTCGGCCAGTTCCGCCGTGTCGCCGACGTCCGAGTCCGCTGCGCCCGGCAAATCGCCGAGGTCGAACAGGCACTCGGCACCGTAGAATTTCTGCACCCATGCGTGAAAGGCATTGCCCAGCAACGCATGCGGCTCCGGACGAGACGGCAGCCGATGCCTCAACCGCTGCGCGGTGCCCGCCGGGTCGCGTGCCAGGCCGACCAGGGAGCTGACCGATAACTGCCCGGGCAGGGCGCGCGACACAGGCTGCACCAACCGCGCCCGCTCCGCCAATAGTGCGTCGACGTCGGCGGACCAGCCCTCGACGTCGACCCCCGTCTCGGTGGTCTCGCCGAGCAACGCCTGATTCACCAGTGCCGCGCCATGCTGGACGTCGTCGCGCCGCATCGCCAACGGGGCGGGTGGCCATATCGCTTCGACGACCGTGTCGCGTAGCGGGTTTCGCTCACCGTCGGCGGGAGCCGGCGCCCATTGCTCCACCGTTCCGCACGGGTCGCCGGCCGCGGCCGAATCGTCGATGACGGCCTTGATCTCGCACAGGAAATCCGAAGGGCCGCGCGGTTTGATGCCCGTCGCGCCCCAGTGGTGCCCCGATACCAGCAGGGTGTCCTCTGCCCGGGTGATAGCGACATACAACAACCGGCGCTCCTCGTCGACGCGTCGCTGTTCGAGCTGGCGGCGATGCTCGGAGATGGTGTCCGACAGCTGCTTTCGATTGGTGACGTCCGAGGTGTCCATCACCGGAATGCCCAGCGCACCCGCGGCGGCGCGGTCGCCGCGCAATAACGGCGGCAGCTCCGCGGCGTCGGTGAGCCAGGTGCTCTTCGACGCAGTCGACGGGAAGGTGCCGCCGGACAGGTGAGCCACCGCCACCACCTGCCACTCCAGTCCCTTCGCGGAGTGCACGGTGAGCACTTGGACGCGATCCCGGGCGACCGCCGATGGTGCTGGCGCCAAACCGTTTTCGACGGACTCGGCGACGTCCAGGTAGGCCAGCAGGCCGGCCACCGACGTGGATGCCGATCCGTCCGCCGGCCCGGTCGCGGTCTCGCTGCGTTCGGCGTAACCGGCGACGACGTCGGCGAAGGCATCCAGATGCTCGGTGCCGGCCCAACCGGCTCCGACCCCGGCCGCGGCCCGGACTTCACAGTCGATGCCCAGTACCCGGCGCACCTCGGCGATCAGGTCGGCGAGCGGATGGCCGAGGTGGGCGCGCAGCGCGCTCAGCTCGGCACCCAGCGTGGTGATGCGTTGATAACCCGCAGCCGAATACGCGCCGGCCGCACCGGGATCCGCGATTGCGTCGGCCAGGCAGACGGTGTCGGCGTCGGGGCCGGCCGCCGTCGCAATCGCCTCGGGCGAGGGTGGTTGCCCGGGCTGCACCACCCCGCCGAGGGTCCGGGCACGCTGCCACAGCGCCGCCAGGTCCCGGGCGCCCAGGCGCCAGCGCGAACCGGTGAGCACCCGCATCGCCGCCGCGCCGGCGGTCGGATCAGCGACCAGCCGCAGCATCGCCACGATCTCGGCGACCTCCGGGATGGCCAGCAGACCGGCAAGCCCGACGACCTCGACCGGGACGCCGCGGGCGCGCAGCGCGTCGGCGATGGGTGCGGCATCGGCGTTGCGCCGCACCAGCACCGCGGCCGTCGGCGGGCTGACACCCTCGTCACGGGCCCGCTGGTACTGCGCCTCGAGGTGGTCGGCGATCCAGTCCCGCTCGGCCGTCACATCGGGAAGCATTGCGCAGCGGACGATGCCGGGCGGCGCGTCCGGGCGCGGGCGCAGTGCGTGCACCGCTACCGATCGCCGCCGCGCCTCCGCCGACACCGCGTTGGCTATCCGCAGCGTCCGCGGCGGATTTCGCCAGCTGGTCCGCAACTCGCACATCGGGGCGGGGGTGCCGTCGGATCGGGGGAAGTCGGTGGTGAACCGGGGCAGGTTGGTCGCCGAAGCACCACGCCAGCCGTAGATCGACTGGATGGGATCACCGACGGCGGTGAGCGCCAGCTCGTCATCGACTCCGCCGCCGAATAGTGCTGAGAGAGCGATGCGTTGGGCGTGGCCGGTGTCCTGATACTCGTCGAGCAGTACCACCCGGTAGCGGCTGCGCAGATCCGCGCCGACTTGCGGAAATGTCGCCGCCAGCCTGGCCGCCGACGCCATCTGCATGCCGAAGTCCATCACCTTCGCGGCGCGCATGCGGTCGTCGAGTGCATCGAGCAGTGGCACCAGTTCCGCGCGCTCGGTCTGGGCGGCCAACAGCCGCAGCAGCCATTGACTGGGGCCACGGTCGCGTTGGTAGGGCCCGGCGGGCAGCGCATGGATCAGCCGCTCCAGCTCCAGGTGGGTATCGCGCAGCTGGCCGGTGTCGACCAGATGCTCGGCCAACTGCCCCCACAACCGCAGCACCATCGACGTGACGGCCGCCGGGCTCTTGTCGGTGCGCAACTCCCCGCGGTACCCGTTCACCACATCGAAAGCCAGTTGCCACAACTCTGTTTCGCTGAGCAGTCGGGTGTCGGGCTCCACGGGCAACAGCAGCCCGTAATCCCGCAGCAATGACCCGGCGAAGGCGTGGTAGGTGCTCACCATCGGCGATCCCTCGGGCTCGACGGGCGCATCGCCGGTGGCGCCCGGCACGCCCAAGCCGACACCGGCCAGCCGGGACCGGACCCGGCGCAGCAGCTGGCCGGCGGCCTTGCGGGTGAACGTCAACCCCAACACCTGACCGGGGTCGGCGTAGCCGTTGGCGATCAACCAGACCACCCGTGCGGCCATGGTTTCGGTTTTTCCGGCACCGGCTCCGGCGATGACCACCAGCGGGCCCGGCGGCGCGGCGATGACGGCGGCCTGCTCGTCAGTCGGCGGGAAAAGCCCTAGCGCACCGGCCAATTCGGCTGGGCTGTAACGCGGCCGCGGGGTCATTGCTGGGCTCCGTCGGCTTGGGCCGGGCAGTACGGCCGGATCGGGCAGTGCGAGCAGCCGTCGTTGCGCCGCGCGATGAACTGCGGGCCGGCCGTCGCGTCGGCCGCTCGCCCGACGACCTCTCGCCAGTGGTCCCCGGCGGCCGTCGTCAGCGGATCCTGTTCGCGCTCGGCCACTCCGGCCGCCCCGGTCTTGCCGAGGTACACCAGCCGCGCACCGCCGGGCTCCGCATTGTCGGGCTCGGCGCCGAGAAGACCCGCAGCCACCGCCAACTGGTACATCGCCAACTGGGCGTGCTGTTGGGCATCGTCCTTGCTGACCGGCGTCTTGCCGGTCTTGATGTCGACGATCACCAGCCGGCCGGCGGCATCGCGCTCCAGCCGGTCGACCCGGCCGCGCAGCCGCACCTCGCCTTGATTGGTGGCGACGGTTCCGTCGATCTCGACTTCGACGCCGACTTCGGTCAACGAGCCGCGGGTCTGCGCCCGCCACTCGATGAACGCCTCCAGCATGGCGCGGTGCCGGGCCAGTTCGTTCGCCGAATGCCATTGCGCGGCAAAGGGTAAATGCTGCCAGGCACGGTCCAGCTCGGCCAGTAGTTCCGACTCGCTCTTGTGCGGTTCGGCGATCAGCGCGTGCACGATCGTCCCGATCGCCGAGCGCACGTCGCGCGGGTTGGATCCGCCGTGCCGTTCGGCGAGCCAGCGCAGCGGGCAGTCGTTGAGGGTTTGCATGGTCGACGGCGTCAAGGTCACCACATCGCCGCTGTCCCGCAGCGGTTCGCTGGTGCTGATCGGAGTCAGGCCGTGCCATCCGGCCGGGTCGGCACCGGGCACGCCCGCTTCGGCCAGCCGGGCCAATTGCCTTGCCGCGCAATGGCGGGTCGACTTGTCCACCGCGCCGTCGGGCGCGCAGACCACCCCACGAAGCCGGCCCACCAGCGCGGCCGCGGACAGCACCCGGGGAGCCGAGACCGGTTGTACGCCGGCGCTGTCGACGTGATCGTCGGCCCACTGCGCGATTTCGGCGAAGAACACCGACGGCAGCGCGGCCTCGTTGCCCGCACCACCGGTGTCGCTGTCGACCGCCGTTACCAGCAACCGTCGCCGGGCCCGGCCCATCGCCGCCACCAGCAGCCTGCGCTCCTCGGCCAGCAGCGGTGCCCGCACCGAGGCGTCCGCGGTGACTCCGTCCAGCACGTCCAGCAGCCGCTGGGTGCCCAGCACGCCACCACGCGGAACGATGTTGGGCCACAACCCATCTTGCAGTCCTGCGATAACCACGAACTCCCATTCATGCCCCAGCGCGGCATGTGCGCTGAGCACTCGCACCTGCTCGGTCGCGCTGACCGGGTCGGGGGTGGCGCTCGGCAGCGCCAGCGCGGCGATGTGTTCGACCAGACCGCGCAACGACGCACCCGACGTGCGCGACACGTAGTCGTCGGTGGTGTCGAACAACGCGGTCACCGACTCGAGGTTTCTGGTGGCCTGGGCCGCCGCGGGGCCGCCGCGCTCGCTCGCCGACAGCCAGCGGCGCTGCAACCCGGAGCGGTGCCAGGCGGCCCACAGCGTGTAGCGCGGATCTTCACCGGCGCGGTGACAGCGTGCCGCCGCGTCCAGCACCGCGCGGATCTTGCGCAGCGGGGCGAACTGCGGACCCTTCGGCATCGTGTCGGCGGACAGTGCCTCGACCAACAGGTCGGCGAAATCTCCCGGTGGGCGAGCGGGGTTGGCGCGCTGCAGTGTTCGGCGCAACTGGCGCAGCGCTACCGGGTCGACACGACCGATGGGGCCGGTCAGCAACGTCAGCGCATGCTGCCCGTCGAGCCCGTCGGCGGTGGCCAGCACCACGGTGAGCAACGCCCGCGCGGCCGGTTCCTCGGCCAACGGCCCCGGTACGGCGGGCGCGGCCACCGGCACTCCGGCCGCGGCCAATGCACGAGGCAGCCGGGCACCGGCCCGCGGCACCGACCGGACGATGACCGCCATCTGCGACCAGGGCACACCGTCGATCAGGTGTGCGCGGCGCAGCGCATCGGCGATGGTCGCCGCCTCGGCGTGCTCCGACGCGGCCAGACGCACGGTAACCGAACCCTCCCCTGGCCCGGCGCCGTGGATTTGCCGGCCGCTGCCGGCGCCGGGTAACCGGGCGGCGATACCGCTGACCGCGCGCGCCACGGCGGGAGCGCAGCGATGCGACGTCGTCAGCGTCACCGCGGGCGCATCGTCGCCGAGTAATCCGGCCGGCTCGCCGCCCCGGAAGCCGAACACCGCCTGATTGGGATCTCCGGCGATCAGCGCCAACTCGGCGCCCGAGGCGAGCACCCGAACCAGGCGGGCGGCCTGCGGGTCCAACTGCTGGGCGTCGTCGACCAACAGGACGCGGATCCGGGCGCGCTCGGCCGACAGCAACTCGGGGTCGACGGCGAACGCTTCCAGTGCGGCGCCCACCAATTCGGCGGCACCCAGCGCGGGGGTGGTCGCCTCCGGCGCGGCCGTCCCCACCGCCGCCCGCAGCAACATCACCTGCTCGTACTGGCGCGCGAATTGACCCGCGGCGGTCCATTCCGGCCGCCGGCAACGACGGCCCAGCCGCTGAAGCTCCTGCGGATCCACTCCGCGTTCCGCGCAGCGGGCCAACAGATTTCGAAGTTCGGTGGCAAACCCAGCGGTGCTCAGCGCCGGCCGTAGCGGGGCCGGCCACGCCGACGAGGCGCGCGGGCCGTCCTCGAGGTCGCCGGCCAGCAGTTCCCGGATGATGGCGTCCTGTTCGGCGCTGGTGACCAGCCGCGGGGGCGCCTCACCGGCGCGCTCGGCGGCACGCCGCAAGACCGCATACGCGTACCCGTGCACGGTCCGCACCAGCGGCTCGCTTACCGCGGCCTGAACCGGGCCGGCGGATCGCGAGCGCAGCAACGCCGTCGTCAGGGCGCTGCGCTCGGCCATCCCGATCCGGCCGGAACCGGTAAGCAGCAGAACCGATTCCGGGTTGACACCCGCGTCGATCTGGGCGACCGCGGCGTCGATCAGCAGGCTGCTCTTGCCGGTGCCTGGCCCACCGAGGATACGCATCCGGCCGCGTGCAGCCGGGTCCAGGACGGCGTGCGCTTCGGCATCCCAGGTGTGCGACATGACGGCATGACATCACGAGGGTCCGACAAGTGTGATGGGGACGGCTCGAGGGTTACCGGGCAAACTTCGTGGCCGACTCTTACCCTGGAAGCCGGAACAGCCGGATGTACGGACGGAAGGGTTGAAGACCATGAAGGACGACGAACGCGGCTTTCCCATCGACGAGGCGCCGGAAGGTGACGCGGTGGAACAACTGCGGCCCGCCGACTCCGACGACGAGACCGGCCTGGACACCGATTACGTGGCCGCCGCCAAGGATCGCGAGGCCAACGAGGCCGATGTGCTCGAGCAGGCCTACGTCATCTCCCCCGAGGACGATTGGGAAGACGGCCGCTGAGGACCGGCTGCCACCTTCGGCAGCGGCGGCTGGCACCATCGACGGGTGACCGCGAAGTTGCATGTGCACCGTTACGGCCCGTCCGGTCCGGTGCGGATTCTGGCGCTACACGGGTTGACCGGCCACGGCCAGCGTTGGCAGCATCTGTCCGGCTTTCTGCCCGGGATCGGTGTCGCCGCACCGGATCTGCTCGGTCACGGCAGGTCGTCATGGGCCGCGCCGTGGACCATCGACGCCAACGTCGCCGCGCTCACCGCGCTGCTCGACGGGCAGCGCGACACACCTGTTGTGGTGGTGGGTCACTCGTTCGGCGGCGGGCTGGCCATGCACCTGGCCGCTGCCAGCCCCGACCAGGTGGCGGGGCTGCTGCTGCTCGACCCCGCGGTCGGCTTGGACGGAGCGTGGATGCGCGAGATCGCCGAGGCGATGTTGTACTCGCCCGACTATCCCGACGCCGAGGAAGCGCGGATGGAGAAGGTGCACGGCTCGTGGTCCGATGTCGAACCCGCCCTGCTGGACGCCGAGATCGACGAACATCTGATCGCGCTGCCGACCGGGCGCTACGGCTGGCGGGTCAGCCTGCCCGCGATGATGTCGTACTGGAGCGAGTTGGCCCGCGACGCCGTGCTGCCGCCGCCGAAAACCCCGACCGTGCTGGTGCGAGCCAAGCGGACCACGCCGCCGTATGTCACCGACCAGCTCATCACCGGCCTGGCGCAGCGGTTGGGAACAGATTTCCGTTTGCTGGATTTCGACTGCAACCACATGGTGCCCTACGCCAAGCCCGATGAGATCGCCGCGTTGACCCGCGAACTGTTGGAAAGCCGCTGACCGTGGCGCCGGTGACCGACGAGCAAGTCGAGCGGGTACGTGCGCTGGTCGCCGCGATTCCGTCCGGCCGGGTGGTCACCTATGGCGACATCGCCACCGTCGCAGGGCTTTCCAGCCCGCGTATCGTCGGCTGGATCATGCGGACCGACTCCTCCGACCTGCCTTGGCATCGAGTGATCACCGCCTCCGGACGCCCGGCGCGGCACCTGACGACTCGACAGCTGGAATTGCTACGCGCCGAAGGCGTGCTGGCTACCGACGGGAAGATCGCGCTGCCCGAGGTCCGTTACGAGTTTCCGGACGGCCGCTAGAGCACCAGCCGGACCAGCGCCGCGGTGCGGGCCAGGCCCGGGAACGCCTCGGCGGTAGATCGCGGATGCAGCGCGTGCACCGCCAAGCGAAACATCAACGCCCGCAACAACATCTGCGACCATTCCGGTAAGGCGTTCCAGCGTTCGATCAGGCCGTCGTCGGCCTCCCCCCACGACAGCGCGTCGATCACGACGACACCGGCCGCCCACGACGCGGGCCGCCAGTACGGGGTGATGTCGGTGATTCCAGGCGCTGCGGTACCGACGAAAAGCACTGTGCCGTAAAGGTCTCCGTGGACCAGCTGGTTGGGACTCTTGGTCGGCTTGCGCAAGGTCGCCAGCTGGTTGAGCAGCTCCACCGATCGTTCGGTATCCGCCGTCGGAGGGGCCACCCGGGCGCCGGGTGGCACCGAGGCCAGCGGGCGTTCCTCCCACGCCGCACGATCGGCGGCGATGAAGATGTCGACGTCGCCCCACGGCGCCGCGGGACCCTGGGTCAGAAACCGGGGCCGCTCCAGTTTGCCGGTCGCCTCGTGCAGGCGCACCGCCGCCGAGACGACTTCGTCATGGCGGGGCTCCGGCGTGCCGGCAACGAAGGTGTCTGCCCGCCAGCCCGAAACGACGTAGCGCCCGTCGGTGGAACGGACCGGCCGGGCCAGCCGAACGCCGTCGACGAACAAGGTCTCGCGCACCCGGGCGGACCAGGCCGCACGCGCGTTGTCGGCAACCAGCGACAGGACGACTTCGCCGCACCGCCAGCCACCCTCCCAGCTGGCACCCAGATACACGGGTTTAACGCCGGCCAAACCAAACGCCGACAGCACATGATCCGGCGGTGGCTCGACTGTCACACCGGTACTCTAAACGAGTCCGACATGCGGCGATCGCAAGCGCGGCGAAGCCGGGCGCGGCGGGTCGCCGCCGTCCAACCGGCGCAATGGGTCAGTACATGATCATGTCGGGTTGCATCTGCTGCGCCCATGCCGTGATCCCGCCCTGCAAATGCACCGCATCGGTGAATCCGGCCCTGCGCACCACCGCCAGCGCCTGGGCCGAGCGCACCCCGGTTTTGCAATACAGCACCGGCAGCCGGTCCTGCGGCAGCTTTGCCAGACCCTCTCCGGAATTGATCGACGACTGCGGAATCAGCTGGGCCCCGTCGATGTGCACGATGTCGAACTCCACCGGCTCACGCACGTCGATCAGGGCCAGCTTCTTGCCGGAATCCAGCCAGTCGCGCAACTCCCGCGGGGTGATGGCCGACCCGACGTCGTCGGCCGGGGGCTCGGGCACCACGCCGCACAACTGCTCGTAGTCGACGAGCTCGGTGATCGTCGGCCTCGACGCGTCCGACGGGTCCCGGCGGATCGCGATGGTGCGGTAGGTCATGTCAAGTGCGTCGTAGATCATCAACCGGCCCAGCAGCGAGTCACCGAGCCCGGTGATGAGTTTGATCACTTCGGTGCTCATCACCGAGGCGATGGAGGCGCAGACGATGCCCAGCACGCCGCCCTCGGCGCAGGACGGAACGGAACCGGGCGGCGGGGGGTCCGGGTAGAGGTCGCGATAGTTGAGCCCCCGGCCGTCCGGGGCGTCCTCCCAGCACACCGACACCTGTCCCTCGAAACGGTAGATCGACCCCCACACGTACGGCTTTTTCGCCAGCACCGCCGCGTCGTTGACCAGATACCGGGTGGCGAAGTTGTCGGTGCCGTCCACGATCAGGTCGTACTGGCCGAACAGCTCGACGGCGTTGCTGGAGTCCAGCCGGAACTCGTGCAGCCGCACGTCGACCAGCGGGTTGATCGCGGCGATGGAATCCCGCGCCGAGCGGGCCTTGGACCGGCCGACGTCGGCCACCCCGTGGATGATCTGACGCTGCAAATTCGAATCGTCGACCACGTCGAATTCGACGATGCCGATGGTGCCCACGCCGGCCGCCGCCAGGTAGAGCAGCGTCGGTGCTCCCAGCCCGCCGGCACCGATCACCAGCACCCGGGCGTTCTTGAGCCGCTTCTGCCCTTCGACACCCATGTCGGGAATGGTCAGGTGGCGGCTGTAGCGAGCCACCTCATCGCCGGTCAGGTGGTCGGCGGGGGCCACCAGAGGCGGCAGCGGCGTGGGCACTGCGAAAACATCTCCTCAGTCGGCTCAACGGATAAGCGTTGTCTACAACCATCACACCAGCCGACCCGAGGTGCGGCAACGAAGATCGCGCGGGCTAGGCCGATTGCCCGGCTCCTCCTCACGCCGCGACGCGGCGCGCATCGTCGCGCGAGCTAGGCCGATTGCCCGGCTCCTCCTCACGCCGCGACGCGGCGCGCATCGTCGCGCGGGCTAGGCGATCGGGTATGGCCAGGGGTTGAACCGGCAGGTCTTCCCATCGGCCTTGACGACGTCCGGGTCGAACTGGGCGGCGTCGTTGTTCGACGTGGAAAACGTCTGCTGCATCATGACCGGCGCCAGGGCGCCCTGCTGTTCGCACGGCTCGTGGTGCAGGTATCCGATGGCGTGGCCGACCTCGTGGTTGATCACGTACTGCCGGTAGGACCCGATGTCCCCTTCGAACGGCACCGCGCCGCGTATCCAGCGTGCCTCGTTGATGAAGACCCGCGACTCGCGGTTGGCACCGAATACCGGGTTGTAACAGGATGTTTCGAGCCGGAATTCATAGCCGCAGCCCCCGCGCACCGTCACCGGCGATACCAGCGAAATGCGAAAGTCGGGTTTGCCGTTGTCAATCCGGATGAACGCGAACTGCGGGTTGTGCGTCCAGCCCTTCGGATTGCCCAGCGTCTGCTCGACCATCTGGGCGAAGGCGTCGTCGTCGCCGAACATCGTCGGGTCGATGCCGTTCTCCACCTCGACGGTGTACCGGAACACCTTGGCGGTGCCCTGGCCGATCTGTGGGGTGTTGCCCGGCACCACGCGCCACGTCTTGTCGCCGGCTTCGGTGAATGGCCCGCCGTCCGGCAAGGTCCCGGCCGGCAGGTTGGCGTCGAACGCGGCGAGGCCGCGCGGCGGGGCGTCGATGATCGTGGTGCCGACCGCGCCGATCGCCGGTGGACTCTGGATGGGCTGATTGGCGGTCGGCTTCGGCGCACCGGCACCGGTGACCGTCTGATACATGACCACCGCGGTGAGTACCACCAGGGCGGGCAGGGCGTAGGCGCGCCACCCGTAGGTGGAGACGAAACGCCCCAGCCAGGTCTGTTTGCGCCATTGTCGCGGCCGTTCCCGGTCGGCCCGGACCCGTCCGGCTTCCCGCGCGAGGGGGTCGCGCAGCGCACGCAGCGGCTCTCGCCACTCATCGCGCAACACCGGCACGCGACCTGTGCTGCGCGGGGGCCGCGGGGACGTCATTTTCCCAGGATCGCATAACCGGCCACCCACCTCGCCGGTGGCGCGCCCGAATCCGGCCGCCGACACCGCTTCTGCCTGCGGCGACGACGGCGATTGCCTTCGCATCGAGGTGGCGGGTAGTAAGGTCTTTCCCACGGGCTTCGAGCGGCCGGCCCCGGGATGGCAGGTCGCGACAATCAGATGAGGAATTGATGAGCGAACTCGCCAGGGTGCCGGCGCGCCGCGCCGTCAGATCGGCCGACCGCGGTCGGCCGGCGGACGGAACCGCGGTTTCGAACCGGCGGGGTAACCGGTTGCCGCGCGACGAGCGGCGCGGCCAATTGCTCATCGTGGCGAGCGATGTCTTCGTCGACCGCGGCTACCACGCGGCCGGCATGGACGAGATCGCCGACCGGGCCGGGGTCAGCAAACCCGTTCTGTATCAACACTTTTCGAGCAAGCTCGAGCTGTACCTGGCGGTGCTGGCGCGGCACGTGGAAAACCTGGTCTCGGGCGTTCAGCAGGCACTGAGCACCACCACCGACAACCGCCGCCGGTTGCACTCCGCGGTGCAGGCGTTCTTCGATTTCATCGAGCACGACAGCCAGGGTTACCGGCTCATCTTCGAGAACGACTACGTCACCGAGCCTGAGGTGGCCGCCCAGGTGCGCGTCGCGACCGAATCCTGCATCGACGCGGTGTACGCGTTGATCAGCGAGGATTCCGGGTTGGATCCCCACCGGGCCCGAATGATCGCGGTTGGACTGGTCGGCGTCAGCGTCGACTGCGCCAGGTACTGGCTCGACTCCGACCGGCCGATCTCCAAGGCGGACGCGGTCGACGGCACCGTCCAGTTCGCCTGGGGCGGACTGTCACACGTGCCGCTTACCCGCTCCTAATGCCCCTTGCCGGCGTGCTTGCCGGATTCCGCGGTGATCCCGAAGCCGACCCGGCGCGCGTCGGCGATGCCGATCTCGACATAGGCGATTTTGCTGGTGTGAATCAGGAAGCGACGGCCTCGCTCGTCGCTCAGCCGCAGCAGACCCGACCCGTCGCTCAGCGCGGTGCTAACCAGTTCTTCGACCTCACCCGGCGTCTGGGCGCTGGCAAGCACCAGCTCGCGCGGACTCTCCGTGATACCGATCTTGACCTCCACGGTCACCCCTTCCATGGGTAGTGCAGTCTTCCGCAGGTGGTGCAGTCCCAGCCCTGTCAGCAGAGGCTAGTGGACGCGGCTGACCCCCACCGCTGACAGCCCCACACTTCGCGGTCAGCGGAACCGCGGTCGCAGCCCGATAACAATTCGCTTGCAGGTTGTCTCGCACACCCGCGCGATACCCGATCCGTGTTTTCACATGGCTAACTTCGGCACCATGGGTACCACACTGCCGCACCTTGACGAGAGGATCCGGGGCTACCCCGCGGACGACATTGACGACGCCTGTGACACCGATCCCCACCTGAACGCCGATTACAACTGGACAGGATGGCCGGCCGACTCGCGCTGGCGCCCCGCCACGGCGGTTGTCGGCGCGGTGGTCGCATTGGGCGCTATTGCCACCGCCGTGATCATCAACAGCGGCGACAGCGCGTCGACCAAGGCCACCATGGGGGCACCGGCTCCGCACCCGGTGACCTCGGCGCCCACCACCACCAAGGCATCCGTGCCGCCCAGCGCGTCGGCGGGCCCCTCCCAGTTACCGGCCGAGACCTTCACGACGGTCACCACACCCAGCGCCGCACCCGTGGCACCGCCAGCGGTGGCAGCACCCACCACCGCGCCGCCGCTTGCCGCGGCACCGCCGACCGCCCCGCTGAACCCGCGCACCGTCGTCTACAGCGTGAACGGAACCAAGCAGCTGCTGGACCTGGTGAACATCGTCTACACCGACGCCCGGGGCGTCCCGCAGACGGAGTTCAACGTGTCGCTGCCGTGGTCGAAAGTGGTCGTGCTGAACCCGGGCGTACAGACCGAGTCCGTCGTCGCGACCAGCTTCTACGGTCAGCTCAGCTGCTCGATCTTCAACGCTGCCGGCCAGCGAGTCATCGCCTCGACCAACACCTCGAACATCGCGACCTGCGCGCGCTGAGCGTCAGCTCAGGCCGAGTTCGTGCATGCGCCGGTCGTGCGTTTGCTGCATGCGGTCGAAAAACGCGTTGAGCTGGCCGAGCCCGCCGGCGCCCGACATCACCAGGTCGACCAGCTCGTCGTGGTCGGCCAGCAGGTACTGCGCCTGAGTGATCGCTTCGCCGAACAGGCGGCGTGACCACAGCGCCAGCCGGCTGCGCTGCTTTCCGCTGGACGTCACGGCGGCGCGCACCTCGGCGACGACGAACTGCGAATGCCCGGTTTCCGATAGCGCCGCGCGCACCACGTCGGCGACCTCGTCGGGCAGACCATCGGCGATCTCCAGGTACAGATCGGCTGCCAGGGCGTCGCCGACATAGGTCTTCACCAACGCTTCCAGCCACGTGCTGGGCATCGTCAGCCGGTGGTAGTTCTCCAGCGCCGAGACGTACTTGGACATCGCCGGCACCACGTCGACCCCGCGGCCCTCCAGCGCGTCGCGCAGCTGCTCGTAGTGCTGCATTTCGGCGGCGGCCATGCTGGCCATCGATATGCGTCCGCGCAGGTCAGGGGCCATCCGTGCCTCGTCGGTGAGCCGATAGAACGCGGCGATCTCGCCGTAGGCCAGAACCGCGAACAGCTCGTTGACACCGGGGTGATCAGCCGACAGCCGGGGGGCGGACGAGTCGTCGATGTGGTCGGCTTCGGAGGGCTGGCTGGAGGGCCGGGTCATGGCAACACTGTAGTCGGCCGGCTTAGCCAAAATGGGTCCCAGCTGTCGACCAGCTATCATGTAGATAGATGGCGGCTGTCTTTACGGCCGTAACTGTTTTTTCAAGCCGCTATCGGCGAAATGTGCGTGCACAGCTGGCCCGCCCGATCTGGGCCCCCCAGACTGAGCCAGGGCCGGCGACTCGGCGACGTATCGGAGTCGGAACTCGTGCGCGCGTGACCGCGACAGAGAAATACCGACACAATCCGACGTCCCCGAGAGGCTACTTACTCACGCATGACCGCACTCACCAGCACAACTGAACTGACCTTTGCTCAACTCGGCGTCCGCGACGAAATCGTGCGCGCACTTGCCGAAAAAGGGATCGAAAGCCCTTTTGCCATCCAAGAGCTGACCCTGCCGATGGCGCTCGCCGGCGACGATCTGATCGGCCAGGCCCGCACCGGTATGGGCAAGACCTTCGCCTTCGGTGTGCCGCTGTTGCAGCGCATCACCGCCGGCACCGCCGCACGGCCGCTCAACGGCACACCACGGGCGCTGATCGTGGTGCCCACCCGCGAGCTGTGCCTGCAGGTCACCGATGACCTGACGCTGGCGGCCAAGCACCTGACCGCCGAAGACGACCGGCCGCTCTCGGTTGTCCCCATCTACGGTGGACGCCCCTACGAGCCGCAGATCGAGGCGTTGCGCGCCGGCGCCGACGTCGTGGTGGGCACACCGGGCCGGCTGCTCGACCTGAGCCAGCAGAACCACCTGCAACTGGGTGGGCTGTCGGTGCTGGTGCTCGACGAGGCCGACGAGATGCTCGACCTGGGCTTCTTGCCCGACATCGAGCGCATCCTGCGCCAAATCCCGACCGACCGGCAATCCATGCTGTTCTCGGCGACCATGCCGGACCCGATCATCACGCTGGCCCGCACCTTCATGAACCAGCCCACCCACATCCGGGCCGAAGCGCCGCACTCGGCGGCCACCCACGACACCACCGTCCAGTACGTCTACCGGGCCCACGCGCTGGACAAGGTGGAGCTCGTTAGTCGGGTGCTGCAGGCCGAGGGCCGCGGCGCCACAATGATCTTCACCCGCACCAAGCGCACCGCGCAAAAAGTGGCCGACGAACTGGCCGAGCGCGGATTCAAGGTGGGCGCGGTGCACGGCGACCTCGGCCAGGCGGCCCGCGAGAAGGCGCTGAAGGCCTTTCGGACCGGGGAGATCGACGTGCTGGTCGCCACCGACGTGGCCGCCCGCGGCATCGACATCGACGACATCACCCACGTCATCAACTACCAGATCCCCGAGGACGAGCAGGCCT
This sequence comes from Mycobacterium sp. 1465703.0, assembly GCF_001672975.1. Classification (GTDB taxonomy): domain Bacteria; phylum Actinomycetota; class Actinomycetes; order Mycobacteriales; family Mycobacteriaceae; genus Mycobacterium. The sequence continues at coordinate 6,481 of NZ_LZKU01000258.1, read as the reverse complement.
ACGTGCACCGCATCGGCCGCACCGGCCGCGCCGGCAAGACCGGGATCGCGGTCACCCTGGTGGACTGGGACGAGCTATCCCGCTGGGCGCTGATCGACAAGGCCTTGGGGCTGGATTCTCCCGAGCCGGCCGAAACCTACTCCAACTCTCCGCACCTGCACGCCGAGCTGAACATCCCCGCCGACGCCGGCGGCACGGTGGGTGCGGCCCGCAAGCCGCAGGGCCAGCGCCGCAGCAGCGACCGGGACGGCAAGAAGCCGCAGCAGAAATCGGAGAGGCCCGCGCGCCGCTCCGGCACCCGGCGGCGCACCCGCGGCGGCCAGCCCGTCGCCGCGCACCCGTCGGGCAACGGGTCGGCGAGCACCAACGGCGAGGCGGCCGCGGAAGCACCGGCCGGCGCGCCACCGGGCAACGCCGGCTCCAGCCGACGCCGCCGTCGGCGCCGCAAGCCCGCCGAAGGGCAGGCCGCCACAGCGGCCGCCGCCACCACGCCGAGCAACTAACCGCCCGCGCCGACGCATGGTCAGACCCGAGCGCCGGACCAAGGGCGACATCCTCGCCGCCGCGGCCATCGTGGTGGTGGTCGCCGCCGTCGCGGCGTTGATCTGGTGGACCAGCGACGCCCGGGCCACCACCAGCCGGCCCGCGGCCACACCGGCAGCCAACCCGGCCCCCGCCCGGCAGGTGCCGGCCGGCCTGAAGCAGCTGTGGAGCGCCGCGAGCGCGGCCACCACCGCCCCGGTGGTGGTGGGCGGTGATGTGGTGACCGGTGAAGGCCGCCGGATCGACGGGCGCGATGCCGGCACGGGTCAGTCCCATTGGAGCTATGCCCGCGACACCGACCTGTGCGGAGTCACCTGGTTGTACCGGTATGCCGTCGGGGTCTACCGCGATGACCGCGGCTGTGGGCAGGTGAGCACCCTGGACGGTTCCACCGGTCGACGTGGGCCCGCCCGCAGCGGTTACGCCGATCCGCGAGTGCGGCTCTCCTCCGACGGGATGACGGTGTTGTCGGTCGGCGACACCCGGCTGGAACTGTGGCGTTCGGACATGGTCCGGATGCTGGCCTACGGCGAGAGTGACGCCCGGGTGAAACCGTCGACGCGCGGACTGCACTCCGGATGCAAGCTGATCTCTGCCGCGGCCAGCTCGCAGGCGGTATCGGTGCTGGAAAGCTGCGCGCGCCAGGCCGATCTGCGGTTGGTGCTGCTGCGTCCCGGCAAGGACGACGACGAACCCCAGCAGCGCATCGTGGCCGAACCGGGGATCGCCCCGGATTCGGGCGCCCGGGTACTGGCCGTCTCGGAGAACACCACCGCGGTGTACCTGCCGGCGCCGCAGCCCCGCGTGGACGTGATCGACGAAACCGGCGCCACCGTGTCGAGCGCTCTGCTGCCCAAGCCGCCGTCGCGCTCGGCGGTGGTCTCTCACCCCGGCAGCCTGATGACCTGGTGGACCGGCGATTCGCTGATGGTTTTCGACGGGAGCACCATGGCGCTGCGGTACACGATCGCCGCAGGCGACAAGACGGCGCCATTGGGGCCGGGGGTGATGATGGCGGGCCGGCTGCTGGTGCCGGTCACCGGCGCGATCGGCGTCTACGACCCACTCAGTGGGGCCAACGAACGCTACATCCCGGTCGACCGGTCGACCAGCGCCCCGCCGGCCGGAAAAGCGGTCTACCCGGCGGTGTCGGGATCCCGGGTGTTCGAGCAGCGCGGCAACACCGTAGTCGCCCTGGGCTAAACCCGATGGTGGCGACCCGCGGCGCCCGGCTCCGCCGCGCTGGCGATCGCCACTAGACCTCCACGGCGAACGTCGGCAGCGGTTTGCCACTCTTCCAGTGTTTGAGCAATGCCGCCGCCAGTTCGCCGTAGGCAGTCGAGCCCTTGTTCTTGCGGCCGGCCATCACCGACGAGCCCGAGGCGCTGGCCTCGGCGAAACGCACCGTGCGGGGAATCGGCGGGGCCAGCACCGGCATGCTGTAGCGGTCGGCGACGTCGAGCAACACGTCGCGGGTATGCGTGGTGCGCGAGTCGTACAGCGTCGGCAGCGCGCCGAGCAGCCGCAGGTCCGGGTTGGTGATCTGCTGAACATCGGCGACGGTGCGCAGGAACTGGCCGACTCCGCGATGCGCCAGCGTCTCGCACTGCAGCGGGACGATGACCTCGTCGGCGGCCGTCAGCCCGTTGAGGGTGAGTACACCCAGCGACGGCGGGCAGTCGATGATCACCACGTCGAACATGTCCTCGAGCTTGGCCAGCGCCCGCTTGAGCGCGTATTCGCGGCCGGCCCGCATCAACAGCATCGCCTCGGCACCGGCCAGGTCAATGTTGGCCGGCAACAGCGTCATTCCCTCCGCCGTCTCGACCAGCGCGGCGTTGGGCTCGACATCGCCGAGCAGCACCTCGTGCACGGACACCGGCAGTTTGTCGGGATCTTGGCCCAGCGAAAAGGTCAGACAGCCCTGGGGGTCGAGGTCGACCAGCAGCACCCGCTTGTTCTCGTCCACCATCGCCGCACCCAGCGATGCGACCGTGGTCGTCTTGGCGACACCACCCTTTTGGTTGGCCACCGCCAACACCCGCGTTTTACTCACCGGCGCCGCCACCTCATCGCTGCCTCCCCACTGCATCGTCGCCGAGTGGCTTATAGTGCCATCCTGGCATGTTCGCCCGCCGGATGCTGCGGCCAAGCAGCATGTCGTCCGGCAGAATCAATCGATATGGGCTTGCACAATCACCGTCTGGTGCTGCTGCGCCACGGCGAGACCGAGTGGTCGAAATCCGGCCAGCACACCGGCCGCACCGAGGTCGAGCTGACCGAGGCCGGCCGGACGCAGGCCAAGCTGGCCGCCGGGGTTCTCGATGAGCTCAAACTCGTTGACCCGCTGGTGATCAGCAGCCCGCGGCAACGTTCGCTGATCACCGCGAAGTTGGCCGGTCTGTCCATCGACGAGGTGTCCGAGCTGCTGGCGGAGTGGGATTACGGCTCTTATGAGGGCCTGACCACGGCGCAGATCCGGGAGTCGGCACCTGATTGGCTGGTGTGGACGCACGGCTGCCCGGGCGGCGAGACAGTGGCGCAGGTCAGTGAGCGCGCCGACCGCGCCGTCGCGACGGCGCTACAGCACATGGAGTCGCGCGACGTGGTGTTCGTCAGCCATGGCCACTTCTCCCGTGCGGTGGTCACCCGCTGGGTTGAGCTGCCGCTGGTCGAGGGCAGCCGTTTCGCCATGATCACCGCGTCGATCGCGGTCTGCGGGTTCGAGCACGGGGTGCGACAGCTGCAGGCGCTCGGATTGACAGGTCAGTGAGCAGCGAAGACGACGATGCGCGCCGGGCAGCCGCGCGAGGCGGGCGTGTCGAGCAGCTAAACCAGGAGCCGCCGTTCGCGCTGTGCGGGCCGACGGGCACCCTGGTCGCCGACGGGGTGCGACGGCGCTATCGCGACGTGACCGCGGCGCAAGCCGCCCTTCGCTCGGAACAAGCGCCGATTGTGTTGGGCGCGTTGCCTTTTGATGTGAGCCGACCGGCCGCACTGCTGACGCCCGAGACGGTGAACGCCACGGATGGGCCGCCGGACTGGCCGGCCGGCGGGCTGCCGTCGGTGCGGGTGGCACAAGCCGTGCCGCCGCCGGTCGATTACCGGGACCGGATCCGCAGGGCGTGCGAGCAGCTCGCCGCGGCCGATAACCCGCTGCACAAGGTGGTGCTGGCCCGCGCCTTGCGGCTGGTGGCCGACGCCCCACTGGATGCGCGGGTGATCCTGCGCCGGCTCATCGGCGCGGACCCGGCGGCCTACGGCTACCTGGTCGACCTGACCGCGGCCGGCGACGAGTACGCGGGGGTGGCGCTGGTGGGCGCCAGTCCCGAACTTCTGGTTGCGCGCAGCGGCGATCGCGTCGAGTGCCGGCCGTTCGCCGGGTCGGCCCCGCGCGGCGCCGATCCGGACGCCGACGCAGCCAACGGCGCCGCGCTGGCCTCCTCGGCCAAGAACCGCCACGAGCATCAGCTGGTCATCGAAACCATCAGGGCCGATCTGGAACCGCTGTGCGACGACCTTTCCATCGCCCCCGAGCCGCAACTCAGCCACACCGCCACGGTCTGGCATCTGTGCACGCCGATCAGCGGCCGGCTGCGCGATACATCAACCACGGCAATTGATTTGGCGTTGGCAATGCATCCCACCCCGGCGGTCGGCGGGGTTCCGACCAAGGACGCAATCCAACTGATCACCGAACTGGAAGGCGACCGCGGGTTCTACGCCGGGGCGGTGGGCTGGTGTGACGCACGCGGCGACGGCCGCTGGGTGGTGTCGCTGCGCTGCGCGCAGCTATCGGCGGATCGTCGCAGCGCGCTGGCGCGGGCCGGTGGCGGCATCGTCGCCGAATCCGATCCCGACGACGAAGTCGCAGAAACCACAACAAAATTCGGCACGATCCTCAACGCGCTGGGAGTTGAGCAATGAGCGACATCCGCCGCGCCGCACCGCGAGATACCGCCGCGATCACCGAAATGATCCACGCCCTGGCCGAATTCGAGCACGCCGCCGATCAATGCACGGTGACCGAAACGCAAATCGCGGCAGCACTTTTCGGCGACTCCCCGGCGGTGTACGGACACGTGGCGGAATCAGACGGCGAAATCGCGGCGATGGCATTGTGGTTCGTCAACTTCTCCACTTGGGACGGTGTCGCGGGCATCTACCTGGAAGACCTGTTTGTGCGACCGGAGTTTCGCCGCCGCGGGCTGGCCCGGGCGCTGATGGCCGCACTGGCGTCCGAATGCCTGCAACAGGGCTACACGCGGCTGTCCTGGGCGGTGCTGAATTGGAACACCGACGCCATCACGCTCTACGACGGGATCGGCGGACAGCCGCAGCACGAATGGACGACTTACCGGCTGTCCGGTCGGTCGCTGGCGGGGCTGGCGGAATCGCCCTGATCGCCCGCGGCCCAGCGCACCGCGGCAGGACTGAACAGCAATCCGAGTACGACCAGCGCCACCGCGCCCGCCGGAATCCCGAAGCCCGGCTGATGTGACCCCACCGCGAGGTACCACGCCACCGGCAACAACAGCAACTGGGTGATCACGGCCAGTCCGCGACCCCAGCGCTTGCCGAGCATCAGGGCGCGCCCCGCGGCGATCACGGCCGCGCCGACCAGGACGAACCAGCCCGCCGTCGCCAGGCCATTGACCACCTGCTGGTCGGCTCCAGCGATCCCCCGCACCACCAGCACCACCGCCACGACCAACGCCGCAATCCCCTGCAGCACGACGATCAGGCCGGCGCGGCGAACGGAGGTCGGGGCGGCTGGCGGCGTCACAGCGTCAGCGTAGCCAGGGCGACGGCCCACGCCCCGGCGGTTCCCCCACAGCGATGCCTTAACCAGTCCGCCTAAGCTCGTGCCTCATGCGGGCCGTGCTGATCGTCAACCCCACAGCCACTTCCACCACTGCTGCCGGTCGCGACCTGCTGGCCCACGCGCTCAAAAGCCGTCTGCAGCTCAGTGTCGAACACACCAACCACCGTGGTCACGGCGCCGAACTCGCGCAGAAGGCGGTCGCCGACGGTATCGATCTGGTCGTGGTGCACGGCGGCGACGGAACAGTGAGCGGGGTGGTCAACGGCCTGCTCGGCCGGCCGGGGCTGCTGCCGAGCGGCCCGGTACCGGCGGTTGCCGTGGTCCCCGGCGGTTCGGCGAATGTGCTGGCGCGATCGCTGGGCATCTCCCGGGATCCGGTCGCGGCCACCAACCAGCTCATCCAGTTGCTCGACGACTACCAGCGTCGCGGCGCGTGGCGGCGGATCGGCCTGATCGACTGCGGGGAGCGGTGGGCGGTGTTCAACACCGGCATGGGCGTCGACGCCGAGGTGGTGGCCGCGGTGGAAGCCGAACGGGACAAGGGCGGCAAGGTTTCCGCGTGGCGCTACATTCGCGCCGCGGTGCCCGCCGTCTGGGCCTACACCCGCCGCGAACCGATGCTGACGCTCGAACTGCCCGGCCGCGAACCCATTACCGGGGTGAGCTTCGCGTTTGTGTCGAACTCGAGCCCGTGGACCTTCGCCAACGAACGGCCGGTATGGACCAATCCCGGCTGCACCTTCGAGTCGGGCCTTGGAGTGTTCGCCCCCACCACCATGAAGACGATCCCCACCCTGCGGATCGTCCGGCAAATGTTCGCTAAGCGGCCCACTTTCGACTTCAAGCACCTCGTCACCGAGGACGACCTGCCATGCCTGCGAGTTACCTCGACCGGAGGCGCCGTCGCCTGCCAGTTCGACGGCGATTACCTCGGCGTGCGCGAATCCATGACGTTCAGGGCGGTCCCGGATGCGCTCGCGGTGGTTGCCCCTCCCCAGCCAAAACGCCACTGACCTGCGGAAATGCCGGGATTGTGGCGCACGCCGGCAACGGAATCCGGTAAGCGGCCCGTGCAGTGTAGTACAACGGAGTAAGGGCTCGGCTACGAGTTGA
>NZ_LZKU01000257.1 GCF_001672975.1 Mycobacterium sp. 1465703.0 | reverse complement strand
GCTGCCGGTGGCGATGATGGCGTTGTCGAACGTGACCGTCTCGGTCCCACCGTCGTTGAGCTCCACCGAAATGGTGTTCGCATCGGTGAACCGGCCGTACCCGTGGATCTCGGTGATCTTGTTCTTCTTCATCAGGAAATGCACGCCGGCGACGCGGCCCTCGGCCACTTTGCGGCTGCGATCGAAGGCGACGCCGTAGTCGAAGCTGGCCTCGCCACTGATGCCGAAAGTCTTGGCCTCTTTGGTGAAGATGTGGGCCAGTTCGGCGTTGCGCAGCAGCGCCTTGGACGGGATGCAACCGACGTTGAGGCAGACTCCGCCCCAGTACTTCGGTTCGACGACCGCGGTGTTCAAGCCCAGCTGTGCGGCACGAATGGCTGCGACATATCCGCCGGGACCGGCCCCGAGGACGACGACGTCATAGTGAGAAGTCACGAGCCCACCCTAGTGGGCCATGCCCCCCGGTGGCCGTCCGGGCGAGGCGTCAGTACGGAATGACGCCGACCAGACAGTGCCCCACTCGCTCGCAGTGGTAATAGCCGTACAGGGGCGCCGCGGCGACCAGCGCCGCGAACGGTCCGGACATGATCGCCACCGAGAGCGCCGAGACCAGCGCCCTGCCGTGGGTCATCGCCAGCATCACCCCGCCGACGATGCACACCACCACGTAGACCAGGACCACGAACAGCGCCGGCGTCTTGTCGATCGAGTGGTACCACCAATAGAACAGGCCCAGCCCGACCACGGCCGCCGCGGCCCACGCGCCGAAGAGCAGCGACACCAACTTCCACCACTTGATGTAGAGGTACCGGCCGGGAACGGTGACCGATTGCACCGGGCCGACGGCCTCGAGCGGCTCCTCGCCGGCGCCCGGTGTGGGTGTCGCCGCCGCGTCCTGGGTGTCACCGATGCCGGATTGGGGCCCGGCCGCTGCGCGGTGCTCGCCGGTGTCGTCGTCGAAGTCGGGGACCCATGACTGGGTGCCGGTGTTCTCCGCGTCGTCCTCGCCATCCGAGAAGTCCGGGACGAACGCCTCGGTACCCGGACTCGAGGCGTCCTTGTCCTCAGCCACCGGCGGCCACCCGCAACGCGACGAGCATCCCGAACCAGCCCGGCGCCACCGACAGGATGAACGCGCCCAGCATCGTCACCCAGCGACGTCCCGAGAACAGGATCATCGTCAGCCCGATCACGCTGAGAATCCCGACCATCGATGCGATGGCGATTTCCGGGCGGACGCTGGCGTGGACGACCAGCCTGCACGCCACCGCGGCCAAAAGCCCGACCGCACTGCCGATCAGCATGGCGCTGGCCAACAGCCAGGGTCGCGGAAGGGGGATCACTTTCTCGACTGTACTGCGGTTACCGGTGCGGGGGGCACGTCGCCGATGCCGCGTCGGCCACCACCGAACCCCGCGTCGCGGGGCGCTCGCCACGCTCATAGTCGGCGCCGGTGATCACCGCCGCGACGGTCAGCGATGCCTGTTCTTCCTCGGTGAACACCCGGCCGCGG
>NZ_LZKU01000256.1 GCF_001672975.1 Mycobacterium sp. 1465703.0 | reverse complement strand
ATGCGCAGATCAATCAGCAGAACCAACGAGACCTGCTGTTGATGGAGTCCATCGCGATTCCGCTCAGCTTCGCGGTACTGGTCTGGGTGCTCGGCGGAGTTGTAGCGGCGGCGCTGCCCATTGTCCTGGGCGCATTGGCCATTGTCTGCACCATGTCGGTACTGCGGCTGATCAGCGCTGTCACCGATGTATCGGCCTACGCGCTGGACCTCAGCATCGCCATGGGGCTCGCCCTGGCGATCGATTACAACCTGCTGATCATCACCCGCTACCGCGAAGAGCTGGCGCGGACGGAGGACCGGGATCGGGCGTTGTATCGCACCATGGCCACCGCCGGCCGGACGGTGCTGTTTTCGGCCACCACCGTCGGGTTGTCGATGGGGGTGATGGCGCTGTTCCCGATGTACTTCCTGAAGTCGTCGGCCTACACGATCGTGGCCACCGCGGTCATCGTCGCGATCGCGGCCGTGATGGTGACCCCGGCCGCAATTGTGCTGCTGGGGCCACGGTTGAACACGCTGGACGCCCGTCGAGTGATACATCGGGTTCTGCACGGGCAGCGGTCGTTCCGCGATCACGCGCACCAGCCGCTGCAGGAGCAGTTCTGGTACCGGTCGACCAAGTTCGTGTTGCGCCGTGCCGTACCGGTCGGTTTGAGCGTCGTCGCGCTGCTGCTGTTGCTGGGAGTGCCGTTTCTGGGGGTCAAGTGGGGCTTCCCCGACGAACGCGTGCTCCCTCGGTCGGCGTCGGCGCGCCAGGTCGCCGACATGCTGGACAACGATTTCGCCAGCGGATTGGGCAACTCGGTGTCCGTCGTGGTCCCAGATGGCCACGGTGTGACGCCCGGCGAGCTGGAGCGGTACGCCGCAGACCTGTCCCGTGTCCCCGACGTGTCCGCGGTCACCGCACCGACCGGGACGTTCGTGGCCGGAAACCGAGTGGGGCCGCCCGCCGCGGCCACCGGCATGGCCGACGGCGCCGCATTCCTCACCGTGGGCAGCACCGCGCCGCTGTATTCGCAGGCCTCCAACACCCAGCTCGATCGACTGCACCAGGTCGACGGGCCGGCCGGGCGGTTGGTGCAGATGACCGGGCTGGCCCAGATCAACAGGGACAGCGTTAATGCGATCACCGAGCGACTGCCGATGGTATTCGGGCTGATCGCGCTGATCACCTTCATGCTGCTCTTCTTGCTCACCGGCAGCGCGGTGCTGCCGCTGCAGGCGCTGGTCTGCAATGTGCTGTCATTGACGGCGGCATTCGGTGCGATGGTGTGGATATTCCAGGACGGCAACCTCGGCGCGCTGGGCACCACGCCCAACGGAACACTCAACGCAAACATCCCAGTGTTGTTGTTCTGCATCGCTTTTGGGCTGGCCATGGACTACGAGGTGTTCCTGGTGTCACGGATCCACGAGTACTGGCTGGCCTCGCAGGCCATCCGGGAAACGCCACCGACCGCGGCCGCGGCGCGTGCCGATACCGACGAGAGCACGGCGCTGGGCATTGCCGGCATCGGCCGGGTGGTCACCACCGCCGCCGTGGTGATGTCGATTTCGTTCGCTGCATTGATTCCGGCGCATGTGTCGTTCATGCGGATGCTCGGGTTGGGACTGACGCTCGGTGTCCTCGTCGACGCCACCTTGGTCCGAATGGTGCTGGTGCCGGCTTTCATTCACCTGATGGGGCGCTGGACGTGGTGGGCGCCCCAGCCGTTGGTCTGGTTGCGCGACCGGTCCGTGACCGGTGAAGACGGCGAGATTGCCGTGGGGCGGCGCCGCTGGGCCCGCGACTCGCGGAAAATGCCGCTGCCGTTGATCAGAAGGTGGCCCGCCCGGCAGCGCCCGATCGAGGCGGATACATCGTGATGCCTTCTCACACAATGACTTTCGGATAACGCCGTGCCTGCGATGCCGTACCTCGACGGAGAACCCTTATGACCACCCATGTGCACATCGCCGCAGTGCTGGCGCTGAGTTCTGCGCTGTGCGTCGCCATGGGCGACGTCCTGCAGCAGCGGGCGGCGCACTGCATCACCGACAGGTCGATGGGAAACGTCGAATTGTTCGCCAGCCTGCTCCGCAATCAGCGGTGGTGGTGGGGCACGGTGTTGTTAGTGGCGAGCATCGGATTACAGGCGGCCGCGCTGGGTCAGGGTTCGGTGCTGCTGGTGCAGGCGCTGCTGATGTGTTCGGTGCTGTTCGCGTTGCCCATCAATGCCAGGTTTTCGCACGGCACCGTGACCGGTGGCGAATGGGGGTGGGCCGCCTTGCTGACCGCTGCGGTGGTGGTGGTCGTGATCGTCGGCGATCCGCAGGCCGGTCATCCGGGCGCATCACTTCGAACGTGGGCCGCGGTGGCCGTCGTTCTCGGGCCGCTGTTGGCCGCCTGCATAGTGGCCGGCCGCATCTGGGGTGGCGCGGCGGCCGCGGCGCTGTTCGCCTTCGCGTCGGGGTCGTTGTGGGGGGTTTTCGCGGTTCTCGCCAAAGAGGTGGTTGCCCGACTCGGCGACGGCGCGGGCGCGGTCATTCGGACCCCGGAGCTCTACGCCTGCATTCTGGTCGCGCTGGGTGGTGTGGTGTGGAGCCAGGCAGCGTTTCGGGCCGGCCCGCTGACCGCGTCGATGCCGACCTTGCAGATGTCGCAGCCGGTGGTGGCGGCGGTACTCGGCGTCGTCGTCCTCGGCGAGACGCTGGATGTGGGGCGCGGCCGGATGACCCTCCTGGTGGCGGCAGCGCTGGTGATGACGGCGGCGATCGTCAAACTTGCCCGCATCGAGGCCGTCACCGCCCGCGACAGGGTCGAGGCGGAGCAGCATGACGAGGCCGGCCTACCGGCGTAGCCGGCGTGCGCAGTGCCGCTGGAATGACGAATTCATTGCAGTGGTGACACCGAACGGCCGCCCGGCGCCGTATCGGCCTTGGCTGTCGGCAAAAGCCATTAGAATTCCCCCAGCTACCTCGCTGGTCAGCGGTGACCATCTAGAGAATTGTATTGGAAGGTCACTGGATGATGCCTTTGCGAAAACGACGATCGTGGCTGGTCGCCGCGGTAATTCCGGTTGCTGTGTGTGCCGTGGCGTGTAATGGCAACCCGGCAGCGGCGCCGGCGAAGGTCATTTTCGACAAGGGCACTCCGTTCGCCGACCTGCTGGTCCCCAAGCTCACCTCCTCGGTGACGGACGGCGCCGTCGGTGTGACGGTGGATGCGCCGGTCACGGTGAGCGTCGCCGACGGCGTGCTCGCGTCGGTCACCATGGTCAACGAAAACGGCAGGTCGATCAGTGGCCAACTCAGTCCGGACGGACTGCGTTGGTCGACCACCGAGCAACTCGGGTACAACCGGCGTTACACGCTGAACGCGAAGGCGACCGGCCTGGGCGGCGCGGCCAACAAGCAGATGACATTCCAGACCAGTTCACCGGCCCACCTGACCATGCCCTACGTCAGCCCTGCCGACGGCGATGTGGTGGGCATCGGTGAGCCTGTGGCGATCCGCTTCGATGAGAACATCGCGGACCGGGCGGCAGCCCAGAAGGCCATCAACATCACCACCAACCCTCCGGTAGAGGGTGCGTTCTACTGGCTGAACAATCGCGAAGTACGTTGGCGGCCAGAGCATTTCTGGAAGTCAGGGACGACCATCGACGTGGCCGTCAACACCTACGGGGTGGACCTGGGCGACGGGATGTTCGGCGAGGACAACGTCAAGACCCACTTCACCATTGGCGACCAGGTGATCTCGACGGCCGATGACACCACGAAGACGGTGACCGTGCGGGTCAACGGTGAAGTCGTCAGGACCATGCCGACGTCGATGGGCAAGGACAGCACCCCAACGGCCAACGGCGTCTACATCATCGGCGCACGGTTCAAGCACATCATCATGGATTCCTCGACCTACGGCGTTCCGGTCAACTCGCCCAACGGATATCGCACCGAAGTCGACTGGGCCACACAGATGTCGTACAGCGGCGTCTTTGTGCACTCGGCGCCGTGGTCGGTGGGCGCCCAAGGCCACACCAATACCAGCCATGGCTGTCTCAACGTCAGCCCCAGCAACGCCGAGTGGTTCTACGACCACAGCAAGAGCGGTGACATCGTCGAGGTCGTGCACACGGTCGGGCCGACGCTGCCGGGGATCGAGGGGCTGGGCGACTGGAACATCCCTTGGGCACAGTGGAAAGCGGGCAACGCCATCACCTGACCCTGGGGTCGGTCAGTCGATCTTGTGCCAGATCCCGCAGTTTCTGGTCATGAACGCGGCATCGGTCGGCAAGATCCGGACCACTTCAGGGCCATCGCCGACGTTGTTGTCGATGATGTCGTTGGTGTCGAAGCTGCGCAGCCTCGCCCAATAGCACCCGTATTTGCCGCCCTCGGTGCGATAGGTGCCCGCCGCAATGTCCTTGTTGACGATGAAGGTGCCGTTGTTCTCGATGGAAGTCTTGGGCCCCGGCGGGGGTGGCGGGGCGACGGTCTTGGTCACCGTTTTGGTTTCCGCCGGCAGCGTCGACATGACGGTCGTCGTGGTGTGACTCGATCCGCCGCAGCCCGCCAGAAAGAGCCCGATCCCCGCGATGGCCGCCGGCAGCGCCCCTCGCCGCAGGACGTCCGCAGCACCCCGGAGGTGAGGAATCCGGGATGGTCTGGGCCGGTCGGGACGCTGTCTGTTCACTACTTTCCACTCACCGTGCATCGCCGTTGCGCAGAGTCGCTAACACCATAAAGGCCAGGGAGCGGTAACGCTCCCTGGCCTGTGGGGTGAGTGACGGGACTCGAACCCGCGACATTCAGGATCACAACCTGACGCTCTACCAACTGAACTACACCCACCACGGCCGCAAGCCGACCCTCGCACGATGACGGTCAACGAGCGGCGACTGTCGATACTAGCCGGTTGGCGGCGCGCTGGCCGAATCACTTGCTCCCGGTGCGTCTTTTCCGCCGTCAAGGGCGGCGACCACCGCCTCGATTTCGCTGGTAGGCGGGCCCGGCGGCGAGACGAACGCGGTTTGGCGGTAGAACTGCAGCTCGCGGATGGATTCATGAATATCGGCCAGCGCGCGGTGGGCCAGTCCTTTGACCGGCTGACCGAAGTAGATCCGCGGGTACCAGCGCCGGCAGAGCTCCTTGATCGAACTCACATCGATCATGCGGTAATGCAGGTACGAGTCCAGGGTGGGCATGTCGCGCATGATGAAGGCGCGGTCGGTGGCAATGGAATTTCCGGCCAGCGGCGCCGTCTTGGGTTGCTTGACGTGTTCGCGGATGTAATCCAGAACCATCGCCTCGGCGGTCGCCAGGTCGACGGTGGAGGCCCTCACCTCGTCGGTCAGCCCCGAGCGCGAGTGCATCTCGGTGACCACGTCGCCCATCGCGGAGAGCGCGGCATCATCGGCATGGATCACCACGTCGACTCCCTCGCCGAGAACGTTCAAATCGGCGTCGGTGACCAGCGCCGCGATCTCAATCAACTTGTCCGAACCCAGATCAAGCCCGGTCATCTCGCAGTCGATCCACACCAATTCGTCTCGCACAGCGCTCAGACTAGTGGCGATCGCAAGTGCGGCGGAGGCGGGCGCGGCGGGTTGCCATCATCAGACCGGTGGCGATCGCAAGTGCGGCGGAGCCGGGCGCGGCGGGTTGCCACCATCAGACCGGTGGCGATCGCAAGTGCGGCGGAGGCGGGCGCGGCGGGTCGCCACCATCAGAGCGGGCCCAACTGACGCCAACGCCGGTGCTCGCCCCCGTATCCGCTGGAGAAGTAGGGTGAGCGTTGTCGAACTGCATGCCGAATCACTGGGGAAGAGGGGCGCAGCACGATGAGCACCGATTCAGCGGCCACGGCCGCGAGGCAGATCGCTGATGGGTATGCCGTCGGTGGCCAGGCACTGGAATTGGGCACCGTCGTCATCGACGGTGCGGCCGATCCGGCCGCGCAGATCCGTATCCCGCTGGCCACCATCAACAGGCACGGCCTGGTGGCCGGGGCCACCGGAACCGGCAAGACCAAGACGCTGCAACTGATCGCCGAGCAGCTCAGTGCCGCGGGTGTACCCGTGCTGATGGCCGACGTGAAGGGCGATCTGTCCGGGCTCTCCAAACCGGGGGAGGCCAACGAAAAGACGGCCGCGCGGGCCAAAGACACCGGTGACGACTGGCAGGGCACCGGATTTTCGGTGGAGTTCTTGTCGTTGGGTACCGAGGGAATCGGTGTGCCGATACGCGCAACCGTCGACAGCTTCGGCCCAGTGCTCTTGTCAAAAGTGTTGGGGCTCAATGCCACCCAAGAATCGACGTTGGGGCTGATCTTCCATTGGGCAAAGGATCGAAACCGCAGGTTGGTCACCACCGACGATCTGCGCGGCGTCATCGGCTATCTGACCAGCGACGCGGGCAAGGAAGACCTGAAATCCCTTGGCGGGGTGTCGGCGACGACGGCGGGCGTGATCCTGCGAGCGCTGGTGAACCTCGATGCCGAAGGCGGCGACACGTTCTTCGGTGAGCCCAAGCTCGACCCGAACGATCTGCTACGCGCCAACGACCACGGCCAGGGCATCATCTCGCTGCTGGAGTTCACCGGTCAGTCGGTGCGTCCCGTCATCTTCTCGACCTTCCTGATGTGGCTGCTCGCCGACCTGTACACCAAACTGCCCGAGGTCGGCGACATCGACAAACCCAAGCTGGTCTTCTTCTTCGACGAGGCGCACCTGTTGTTCGCCGATGCGTCCAAGGCCTTCCTCGAACAGGTCGAACAGACCGTCAAGCTGATCCGGTCGAAGGGCGTCGGTGTGTTCTTCTGCACCCAGTTGCCGACGGACATCCCCAATGACGTCCTGTCCCAGCTGGGCGCGCGAATTCAGCATGCGCTGCGGGCTTTCACGCCCGACGACCAGAAGGCGCTGAGCAAGACGGTGCGCACCTATCCGAAAACCGATGTGTACGACCTGGAGTCGGCGCTAACGTCGCTGGGGATCGGTGAAGCCGTCGTCACCGTGTTGTCGGAGAAGGGCGCGCCGACGCCGGTCGCGTGGACCCGGATGCGGGTGCCGCGTTCGCTGATGGCCTCGATCGGCACCGACGCGATCGCGGCCGCGGCGAAAGACAGTCCACTGCAGGCGAAATACGGTCAGACGGTTTCCCAGCCGGCACAGCCTCAGCCCGCCCCGCAAGGCCAACCCGGGCCGCAGCCGCCGCAAGCGCAGTCCGACTACCCGCCGGTCCCGTCGAATGAGCCGGTTCCGCCGATGCCGGAACCCGCAGAGCCGGCGGCGTCGAAAGGCCCCTCCATGTGGGAGGAAGTCCTGCAGAACCCGACCGTCAAGAGCGGCATCAACACCGCGATACGCGAAGCGGTGAAAGGCTTCTTCGGTACCGGCCGACGCCGCAAGTAGCGGCTACCCGCCGCCGAGTTTCTTGTAGAAGGCGCCCACGATGGGTGCCACAATGGCGCGGGGTCCGTACCCGCTGGCCACCGACATGGCCTTCGACGTCAGACCCGGTACCACGCGCATCTTGTTGCGCGCCAACGCGTCCAGCGATACTCGCGCGGTGTGCTCGGTCGAGATCCACAGGAAATCCGGCACCAGCCGCTCGACGATCGACGCCTCGGTGTCGTCGGGCAGATCGGTGCGTACCGGGCCCGGTGCCAACAGCGTCACATTGACGCCGGATCCGCGAAGCTCGCCGCGCAACGATTCGCTGAACGTATTCGCGAACGCCTTGGTGGCCGCATAGGTGGCGTTGTAGGGAATCGGCGAATTGCCCGCAGCCGAACCGGAGATCAGGATGCCGCCGGACTTACGCTCGACCATTCCGGGCAGCACCGCCAACGTAAGGTCGTGCACCCCTAGGACATTCAGCTGCAGCTGAGCCTTTTCGCCGGCCGGGTCGAGGGTGGCGACCGGACCGAAGGTTGCGGTGCCCGCATTGGCGCACAGGATCGAGATGGGGCGGGCGGCCAGCTCGTCGCACAGCTTCGCGCGTTCCCCCGGGTCGGCCAAGTCGGCCGGACGCACGTCGACGGTGACGCCGTACTTGTCGGTCAGGCGAGCGGCCAAATCTTTGAGCAGGTCTTCGCGGCGGGCGGTGATGATCAGGTTGTGTCCGCGTGCGGCGAGTTCGGTGGCGAGCGCTTCACCGATGTTCTGCGAAGCTCCGGTGACAACGGCGCGCGCCTCGGGGCTTGGAGCGGGTATCGGCATGCGCCAATCGTAGACAGCCGGTGAAGCACGGCCCGCAGCCGATCGCGGGCGCCTATAGAGTGCCGGGCATGAGCCAGCCGGAGTCGACTTCCGCCACGCCGGTGCGTTCGCGCGTGCTGGCGTGGGCGCTCTGGGACTGCGGCTCGACCGGACTGAACGCGATCGTGGCGACGTTCGTCTTCGCCGTCTACCTGACCAGCAGCGTTGGGGTGGGCATACCCGGCGCGACCACACCGGCGAGCTGGTTGGGCCGGGCGGCGGCGGTCGCCGGGCTGACCGTCGCGGTGCTCGCGCCCGCCGTCGGGGTGTGGGTGGAGTCACCGCATCGCAGGCGGGTGGCGCTGAGCGTGCTGACCGCCGCAGCGGTGACGCTGACCTGCCTGATGTTCTTCATCCGCGATAGCCCCGGCTACCTGTGGGCCGGGCTGGTGCTGCTGGGGGCGACCGCCGCCTGCGGCGACCTGGCCAGCGTCCCGTACAACGCCATGCTGCGTCAGCTCTCGACGCCGCAGACGGCCGGCCGGATCTCCGGACTCGGCTGGGCAGCCGGTTATCTGGGAAGCGTTCTGCTGTTGCTGGTGATCTACACCGGGTTCATTTCCGGATCGGGCAGCGGGCCCAACGCGACACGCGGGCTGCTGCGAGTTCCCTTGCAGGACGGCCTCTATGTGCGTGAGGCGATGGTGGTGGCAGCGATCTGGTTTGCGGTGCTGGCGCTGCCCTTGCTGTTCGTCGCACAGCGGCTGACCGAGTCGTCAGAGGTGTATCGGCCGACCAGCATGCTGGGTGGTTATCGCAAACTGTGGACGGAAATCACCGCCGAATGGCGGCGTGACCGCAACCTGGTGTATTTCCTGTTCGCCAGTGCGCTGTTCCGGGATGGGCTGGCGGCGATATTTGCGTTCGGCGCGGTGCTCGGTGTCAACGTCTACGGCATCTCGCAGGCCAACGTGCTGATCTTCGGGGTGGCGGCCAGTGTGGTCGCCGCGGTGGGCGCGGTGCTGGGCGGGTTTGTCGACCATCGCATCGGATCCAAGCCCGTCATCGTGGCGTCACTGTTCGCGATCGTCGTGCTGGGACTGACCTTGATGGTGTTGTCCGGGCCGGTGGCCTTTTGGGTGTGCGGGCTGCTGCTGTGCATGTTCATCGGGCCGTCGCAGTCGTCGTCGCGGGCATTGCTGCTGCAGATGGCCAAGAACGGCAGGGAAGGGGTCGCGTTCGGCCTCTACACGATGACCGGACGAGCCGTGGCTTTCGTGGCGCCGTGGCTGTTCTCGGTATTCGTCGACGTCTTCGGCGCTGTGCGGGCCGGCCTGGGCGGGATCTCGCTGGTGTTGATCGCCGGGCTGGTGGCCATGCTGGTGGTCCGAGTTCCGCTGCGCGGCGGAGCGGTAACCGAACCCGCGCCCGAGCCTTCGTAGCGCGCTGACGACTTAGCCGCGGGCGTCGCATATCGTCAGGCCGCCGCCGACGCGTTTGCTGACCTGAACCCCGTCGATGGTGAGCGTGCAGGTCACGGGATGACCGATGTTGACGATCGTGACATTGGCCGAGTGCCCACCCGACTTCAACAGGCTGACCTCTTTGCTCCAGGGCAGCGCGACGTTGAATTCGGTCTGGACCAGGCCGCCGGTGTCGATATACATGATGCTGATCGCGCGGCCTTCACCCGAGACGGTGTAGACGACGGTCTGCATTGCCGCCGGGCTGGTCGTCTCGGTGGGCGGTTCGAGGCCGCTGGTCGGCGGTATCGGGGCCGGGATGAGTGACGGCGATCGATGCGGCGACGTCGTCGTCGGGGTCTCCGGACTCGGCTCCGGCATCGCAGGCAACGGCGGGACGGCGGTCTGAGTCTTGATCGCGTCGTTCGCGAGCACCAGCGCGATCACCAAGGCGACGACCAGCAGTACCGCTGCGCCGGCGCCGATCCACAACCATCGCGGCGATTTCGAGCCACCCGGCGGTGGGGGAGCCATCCCCTGCGACGGCAGCTCGCCCGACGGAGGAACATCCTGCTGCCAGTACGCCGGCAGCGGCTTTGTCGTACTCGTCTCGTTTGCCGTGGGCGCCCAGGGCGATGTCGTTCCGCCGTAGCGCGGCGCGTAGGGCGTCTGGTCGGCGTAGGCGGGATCAGCGGACGGCGAATACCTCGGCTGCTGCTGCCCCGGCTGCGACGTACTAAACCGCTCGGTGGGACGTGAATCGTTCATGTCCACCTCATGGCTTGCAGGGTACCTGGACTCGTTGTTAAATCCCTGACTCACCTTACGACGGGCAGCTCAGGGGTACTGGTTAACCGCCGCGAGGGCCGCGACCGTCATCGCCCGCAGCACCGTCCGCGACCGCGCCGCGCGGACCGTCTTGCTGCGTGAGGCGTCGGGGGACTTCATGCTGTGCGGCGTCGAATTCAGCAGACCGAACACGGCGTGCGCGGCGAGCCGGGCATCGGCCTCGGCCAGTTCGGGGTTCAGCTGCCGCAGCACTCCCACCCAGACCTCGACGTATTGGCGCTGCGATCTGCGCACCTGCTTTTCGGCGGCCTCC
Organism: Mycobacterium sp. 1465703.0; assembly: GCF_001672975.1. Lineage (GTDB taxonomy): Bacteria > Actinomycetota > Actinomycetes > Mycobacteriales > Mycobacteriaceae > Mycobacterium. Next base: position 61,332 of record NZ_LZKU01000256.1, on the reverse strand, counting down.
GGCAAGTACGCCAGGTCACGATCTTGGATGCGGATCAGGTCGGGTTCGTTCAACACGAAGTCCAGATGGAAGTCGATCAGCCCGTCCAGCGCGGTGGCCGCATCCGAGCTTGCCGTCTGCACCTGCCGGGCGCCGGCGAGCAGCCGGGTGCTGATCCCCACCAGCAATTCGACCAGTAGTGACTCTTTGTTGGGGAAGTGCCGGTAGATGGCCGGACCGCTGACACCCGCCGCTGCACCGATGTCTTCCAGCCGCACGGCCAGGAATCCCCGTTCGGCGAACAGCCGCTCAGCGGCCGACAGCAGCTGTAAGCGGCGGTCGGACTTCAACTGGCTCCGGCGATTTGGGGTGTCGACGGGACCGGCCTGACCCTCGGAGGCGGACACGGCCATAACGAAACCTCCGGCTCGGTGATCGTCCTAACCTAGCACGAGTTATTCGCAATTAACTCAGTTCGGGTATCCCTGGACGCAACGGTGCGCCCGGTGGTATTCTCACCCCTTGAGTTAATGAGCATTAACTCAAAACCCGGACCGCACGACGGCAAGGAGGCTGCTGCGGCGATGGACAAGGTGATGACCTCGCCCGCGAAGGCCGAGGCGTCGTTCGCCGACGAACACCGCCGGCTGGTCGGCGAGTTGAACGCCAAGCTGGCGTCGGCGGCGCTGGGCGGCAACGAGCGCGCGCGCGAACGCCACGTCAGCCGCGGCAAGTTGTTGCCGCGCGAACGGGTGGACCGGCTACTGGACCCGGGTAGTCCGTTTTTGGAGCTCTCACCGCTGGCCGCCAACGGCATGTACGACGACGAGTCGCCGGGAGCCGGGATCATCACCGGCGTCGGCCGGGTGTCGGAGCGCGAGTGCGTGATCGTCGCCAACGACGCGACCGTCAAGGGCGGCACCTATTACCCGATGACGGTGAAAAAGCACCTGCGCGCCCAAGAGGTGGCGCTGCAGAATCGGCTGCCGTGCATCTACCTGGTGGACTCCGGGGGCGCCTTCTTGCCGCGGCAAGACGAAGTCTTCCCCGACCGTGACCATTTCGGCCGCATCTTCTACAACCAGGCGACCATGAGCGCCAAGGAAATTCCGCAAGTGGCCGCGGTGCTGGGGTCGTGCACTGCGGGCGGCGCCTACGTGCCAGCGATGAGCGATGAGGCCGTCATCGTCCGCGAGCAGGGCACCATCTTTCTGGGTGGCCCGCCCTTGGTCAAGGCGGCGACCGGCGAGATCGTGTCGGCCGAAGACCTCGGCGGCGGCGACCTGCACTCCCGGATCTCCGGTGTCACCGACCATCTCGCCGACGACGACGAACACGCCTTGCGGATCGTCCGCGCGATCGCGGCCACCTTCGGTCCGCGTCAGCCCAGCCCGTGGGACGTCCGATCCCCGTTGCCGCCCACCTGCGCACAGGCCGAGCTTTATGACGTGGTGCCGCCCGACCCGCGGGTGCCCTATGACGTGCACGAGGTCATTCTGCGGCTGGTGGACGGCGGCGAAGTCAGCGAATTCAAGGCCAACTACGGCAAAACGCTGGTGACCGCTTTCGCCCATATTCACGGCCATCCGGTCGGCATCGTGGCCAACAACGGCGTGCTTTTCAGTGAATCCGCTTTGAAGGGTGCACATTTCATCGAGCTGTGCGACAAGCGCAAGATCCCGCTGCTGTTCTTGCAGAATATCGCCGGCTTCATGGTCGGCCGTGACTACGAGGCCGGTGGCATCGCCAAGCACGGCGCCAAAATGGTCACCGCCGTCGCCTGCGCCCGGGTGCCCAAGCTGACCGTCGTGATCGGCGGATCCTACGGCGCGGGCAACTATTCGATGTGCGGCCGGGCCTACTCGCCGCGCTTCCTGTGGATGTGGCCCAACGCGCGTATCTCGGTGATGGGCGGCGAACAGGCCGCATCGGTGCTCGCCACCGTGCGCGGCGAGCAACTCGCCGGTGCGGGCAAACCGTGGTCGCCCGAGGAGGAAGAGGCATTCAAGGCGCCGATCCGCGAACAGTACGAGACTCAGGGCAACCCCTACTACTCCACGGCTCGTCTCTGGGACGACGGCATCATCGATCCAGCTGACACCAGAACATTTGTCGGGCTTGCTCTTTCGGTGTGCGCCCAGGCGCCGCTGGAACCCGTCTCCTACGGCGTCTTCCGGATGTGAGTGCAGTGTTCGAGACCGTATTAGTGGCCAACCGCGGCGAGATCGCGGTGCGGGTGATCCGAACCTTGCGCCGGCTGGGCATCCGCTCGGTCGCCGTCTACAGCGATCCCGACGAGGGTGCGCGGCACGTGCAGGAGGCCGACGAAGCGGTGCGGCTAGGTCCCGCCGCGGCACGCGAGAGCTACCTGAACATCGACAAGGTCGTCGAGGCGGCCGTGCGCACCGGATCCCAAGCGATCCACCCCGGATACGGATTCCTGTCCGAGAACGCCGATTTCGCTTCCGCCTGCGAGCGGGCGGGGGTGGTCTTCCTGGGGCCGCCGGCACAGGCGATACAGGTGATGGGCGACAAGATCACCGCCAAGAACGCGGTCGCCTCCTTCGACGTCCCGGTGGTGCCGGGTGTGGCCAAGCCCGGGCTGAGCGACGACGAATTGGCCACCGCCGCAGACGAGGTCGGGTACCCGGTGTTGATCAAGCCGTCGGCAGGCGGTGGCGGCAAGGGCATGCGCCTGGTGGAAGACCCGGCCAGGCTGCGCGAGGCACTGGCGGGGGCGCGCCGCGAGGCCGCTTCGTCCTTCGGCGACGACACCCTTTTTATCGAACGATTCGTTCTGCGGCCCAGGCATATCGAGGTGCAAGTGCTCGCCGACACGCACGGCAACATCGTGCACCTCGGCGAGCGCGAGTGCAGCCTGCAGCGCCGCCATCAAAAGGTCATCGAGGAGGCGCCGTCGCCGTTGCTCGATGAAGCGACGCGGGCCCGTATCGGGGCGGCCGCCTGCAACACCGCGCGCAGCGTCGACTATGTCGGCGCGGGCACCGTCGAATTCATCGTCTCGGCCGACCGGCCGGATGAGTTCTTCTTCATGGAAATGAATACCCGTCTGCAGGTTGAGCATCCGGTCACCGAAGCGGTTACCGGGCTGGACCTCGTCGAGTGGCAGGTGCGGGTAGCCGCCGGCGAAAAGCTGACGATCGCGCAGGACGACATCGAACTGCGCGGGCACGCGATCGAGGCCCGGGTGTACGCCGAAGACCCGGCGCGGGGATTCCTGCCGACCGGCGGGCGGGTGCTGCAGGTTTCCGAGCCCTCCGGTGACGGAGTGCGGGTCGACTCCTCGCTACTGACGGGCACGCTGGTCGGCAGCGACTACGACCCGATGCTGAGCAAGGTGATCGCCCACGGAACCGACCGCGACGAGGCGCTGGCCAAACTCGACCGGGCGCTGAGCCGAACCGCCATCCTGGGTGTCCAGACCAACATCGAATTCCTCCGGTTCCTGCTCGCCGACGAGCGGGTGCGCGCCGGCGATCTGGACACCGCGCTGCTGGATGAGCGGGTGGCGGACTTCGCGCCGCTGCCGGCCCCGGACGACGTGCTCGCGGCGGCCGGACTCTATCGGCAATCGGCGTTGGCTTTCCGGGCCCGCCGCTTCGCGGACAGTCCCTGGGCGGCGCCGACCGGATGGCGGGTCGGTGGCACTCCGGCCCCGGTGCGCACCGACATGCGTACCCCGCTGCGCAGTGAGACGGTGTCGGTGTGGGGGCTGCCCGAGGCGGCCACCGTGCAGGTCGGCGGGGGCGAAACGCAATGCGCCGCAGTTCAAGTCGCGCGTAGCCGGATGACCGTGACGCTGGACGGTCTGCGCCGCGAGTACCGGTGGGCCGAAGCCGACCGGCACCTGTGGATCGCCGACGAGCGAGGGACCTGGCACCTGCGCGAGGCCGAGGAGAACAAAATCCACCGCGCCGCGGGAGCGCAGCGGGCCGAGATCGTCAGTCCGATGCCCGGCAGCGTGATCGCGGTTCAGGCATCCTCGGGCGACGACGTTTCCGAAGGTGACGTGGTCGTCGTCGTCGAGGCGATGAAAATGGAACATTCGCTCGCCGCACTGGTTTCCGGACAGGTGGAGGTGCTGGTCTCCGTTGGTGATCAGGTCACGGTGGATCAGGTGCTGGCCCGGCTGGTGCCCGAGGAATCTAGTGCGGCAGCCGATTCGAGTAAGGACGCGTCATGACCACATCCATCACCGCGGGGACGTTACCCAAGGAATATCAGGATCTTCGCGACACCGTCGCCGAGTTCGCACGCACCGTGGTCACCCCGGTGTCGGCCAAACACGATGAGGAGCACAGCTTCCCGTACGAGGTCGTCGCCAAGATGGGGGAGATGGGCCTGTTCGGATTGCCGTTCCCCGAGGAGTACGGCGGCATGGGCGGCGACTACTTCGCGTTGTCGCTGGCGCTCGAGGAGCTCGGCAAGGTCGACCAGTCGGTGGCGATCACGCTGGAGGCCGGTGCCAGCCTAGGGGCGATGCCCATCTACCGGTTCGGCACCGAAGAGCAGAAGCAGAAGTGGCTGCCGGACTTGACGGCTGGCCGGGCGCTCGCCGGGTTCGGCCTGACCGAGCCCGGAGCGGGCTCGGATGCCGGCGGCACCCGCACTACCGCCCGCCTCGACAACGGCGAATGGGTGATCAACGGCAGCAAGCAGTTCATCACCAACTCCGGCACCGATATCACCTCATTGGTCACCGTCACCGCCGTCACCGGAACCAACGCGGACGGCAAAAAGGAGATCTCGTCGATCATCGTGCCCAGCGGCACACCAGGATTCACCGTCGAACCGGTGTACAGCAAGGTCGGCTGGAACGCGTCGGACACTCACCCGCTGAGCTTCGACGACGCCCGTGTCCCGGCGGAGAACTTGTTGGGCGCCCGGGGCACCGGCTACTCGGGCTTCTTGTCCATCCTGGACGAGGGCCGCATCGCGATCGCCGCGCTGGCAACCGGGGCGGCGCAGGGCTGCGTCGACGAAAGCGTCAAGTACGCCAAGGAGCGGCAGGCTTTCGGCCAGCCGATCGGCGCCTACCAGGCGATCAGCTTCAAGATCGCGCGAATGGAGGCGCGTGCCCACGCGGCCCGCACGGCGTACTACGATGCGGCGGCAAAGATGTTGGCGGGCAAGCCCTTCAAGAAGGAGGCGGCGATCGCGAAGATGATCGCGTCGGAAGCGGCCATGGACAACGCCCGCGATGCAACCCAAATCCACGGCGGCTACGGCTTCATGAACGAGTATCCGGTCGCGCGTCACTACCGCGACAGCAAGATTCTCGAAATCGGTGAAGGAACCACGGAGGTGCAATTGATGCTGATCGCGCGATCGCTGGGGCTCTCGTGACCGACCAAGGCGGCAAGTCGGTTGTCCAGCGGGGCTTGTGGTTTGAGGAATACGAGATCGGCACCACGTACCTGCACCGGCCCGGCCGTACGGTCACCGAGGCCGACAACGTCTTGTTCACCACGCTGACCATGAACACCCAGTCGCTGCACCTGGACGCGGCCTGGGCCGCCGAGCAGCCCGGCTTTCGGGGCGAGCGGCTGGTGAACTCCATGTTCACCCTGTCCACCGTGGTGGGACTGTCGGTGTCGCAGCTGACGCTCGGCACCATCGTGGCCAACCTGGGTTTCTCCGAGGTGTCCTTCCCCAAGCCCGTCTTCCACGGAGACACCCTGTACGCGGAAACGGTGTGCACGGGCAAGCGCGAATCGAAGAGCCGGCCCGGCGAGGGCATCGTCACCCTTGAGCACACCGGACGCAATCAACACGGTGAGGTCGTGGCGCGCGCCGTGCGCACGACGCTGGTGCAGAAGCGCCCGAACAACCAGGAGACCAAGTGAACCTGCAAGCCGCCGGACCCGGATGGCTGTTTTGCCCCGCTGACCGTCCCGAGCGGTTCGCCAAGGCCGCCGCGGCCGCCGACGTGGTGATCCTCGACCTGGAAGACGGCGTGGCCGAGGCGGATAAGCCCGCGGCCCGCAAGGCGCTGCAGGAGACACCGCTGGACCCGGAGCGCACCGTGGTGCGGGTCAATGCGGCCGATACCGCGGAATATCCCCGCGACCTCGAAGCCTTGGCCGGAACCGCCTACACCACGGTGATGCTGTCCAAGACGGAATCGGCCGAGCAGGTGACGGCGCTGGCGCCACGCGACGTGATCGCGCTGCTCGAGACGCCGCGCGGCGCGGTGTTCGCCACCGAAATCGCGGCGGCACCGGGCACGGTGGCGCTGATGTGGGGCGCCGAGGACCTGGTCGCCGCGCTCGGCGGCAGCTCCAGCCGCAGGGCCGATGGCACGTACCGGGATGTCGCCCATCACGTGCGGTCGACGGCCCTGCTCACGGCGTCTACCTTCGGCCGCGTTGCGCTCGACGCGGTGCATCTCGATATCCGGGATCTCGACGGCCTGCGGGACGAGGCCGAAGACGCCGTCGCGCTGGGTTTCGCCGGCACGGTTTGCATCCATCCGAGCCAGATCCCGGTGGTACGCGAGGCGTATCGCCCGAGTGAGGAGAGGCTGGACTGGGCGCGACGGGTGTTGACCGCGGCGCGCTCCGAACGCGGGGTTTTCGCGTTCGAAGGCCAGATGGTCGACTCGCCGGTGCTCAAGCACGCGCAAATGACATTGCGCAGGGCGGGCGAAGCCGTCCCCGGCTGACGTTTTGCCGGCGCATCAGAGCGCGACACGTTCCGGCGTCGTTGCGATCAACACGGTCTCTTCTCGTTTGAGCGCATAATGGAAAGTACGTCAGTGTCGCGGCGAGCGAAGCCTTTCGTGTAGCTGGCGATCGACTTCAGCTCGCGGTAGGTCTCGGCTGACCGTTTGCCGGGACCCGCTGTGGCGCAAAGGGCCACGCGGCACCCCGGCAAGGGAGGCGGTGTGGCGCAGATGTCTTCGGTGCCGATGACTGTTGATCTTGAGCCGGTGCAGCTTGTCGCCCCCGATGGCTCACCCACGTCCGAACGTCGGTACAGCCGTGAGCTTCCCGCAGAGACGCTGAGCTGGCTCTACGAGATGATGGTGGTCACCCGGGAACTGGACGGCGAATTCGTCAACCTCAAGCGGCAAGGCGAGTTGGCGCTGTTCGCGTCCTGCCGCGGCCAGGAGGCCGCTCAGGTCGGCGCGGCGGCGTGCCTGCGTAAGACGGACTGGTTGTTTCCCCAATATCGGGAACTTGGCGCGTTTTTGGTGCGCGGCATACCGCCCGGACATGTGGGCGCGGTGTGGCGCGGAACCTGGCATGGAGGTCTGGATTTCACGAAGAAGTGTTGCGCCCCGCTGTCGATTCCGATCGGTACCCAAACCCTGCATGCAGTGGGCGCGGCGATGGCCGCTCAACGCCTTGGCGAAGATTCGGTGACGATGGCCTTTCTCGGCGATGGGGCCACCAGCGTGGGAGACGTGCACGAGGCGCTGAACTTCGCGGCCGTGTTCACCACGCCCTGTGTCTTTTTCGTGCAGAACAACCAGTGGGCGATCTCGATGCCGATCTCCAAGCAGACTGCCGCACCGTCGTTGGCGCACAAGGCGATCGGCTATGGGATGCCGGGAATCCGGGTGGACGGCAACGATGTCCTGGCCTGTTATGCGGTGACTGCCCAGGCCGCCGCCCGGGCTCGGGCCGGCGGCGGCCCGATCTTGATCGAGGCGGTCACCTACCGCTTGGGCCCGCACACCACGTCCGATGACCCGAGCCGTTACCGGACGCAAGACGAAGTCGAGCACTGGGCGGCGCTGGACCCGATCGAGCGGTACCGCAGCTATCTGGAAGGCCAGGGTCTGTGGTCGCAACGATTGGCGGAACGGGTCGCCGGCCGCGCGAAGCGGATGCGTGCCGAATTGCGCGACGCGGTGTTCGACGCGCCCGATTTCGACATCGACGAGGTGTTCACCTCGGTGTATGCCGAAATCACGCCGGGCCTGCAGGCGCAGCGTCAACAGCTACGGGCCGAACTCGACCGAAGTGATTGAAAGGCGTCCATGACTCAGCTTGCTGACCGTCCAGCCGGCCACGACGAAACACTCACCGCGGCAGTAGAAGACGTCGCGCTGGGCACCCAGTCGTGGACCATGGTGCAAGCACTCAACCGCGCGCTGCACGATGCGATGGCCGCCGACGAACGGGTGCTGGTGTTCGGCGAGGACGTGTCGGTCGAGGGAGGAGTGTTCCGGGTCACCGAAGGACTGGCCGAGGCGTTCGGCGAGAACCGCTGTTTTGACACTCCACTCGCGGAGTCCGCCATTGTCGGGATCGCGGTGGGCCTGGCACTGCGCGGCTTCGTGCCGGTACCCGAGATCCAATTCGACGGGTTCTCCTACCCGGCGTTCGATCAGGTGGTCAGCCATCTGGCGAAGTACCGCACCCGAACCCGCGGCGAAGTCAACATGCCGGTGACGGTCCGCATCCCGTCGTTCGGCGGAATCGGTGCCGCCGAACATCATTCGGATTCCACCGAGGCATACTGGGCACACACCGCCGGCTTGAAGGTGGTGGTGCCGTCCACCCCGGCCGACGCGTACTGGCTGTTGCGCCATGCGATCAGCTGCCCGGACCCGGTGATGTATTTGGAGCCCAAGCGCCGATACCAGGGCCGCGGGATGGTCGACGTCACTCGGCCGGAACCACCGATCGGGCAGGCGACGGTGCGCCGGCCGGGCACCGACGTGACCGTCGTGACCTACGGCAGCTTGGTCAGCACCGCGCTCGGTGCCGCCGAAGAGGCTCAGCGGCAACGCGATTGGAGCCTGGAGGTCATCGATCTGCGGTCACTGGTGCCGCTGGACTTCGACACCGTCGCATCGTCGATCCACCGGACCGGACGCTGTGTGGTGATGCATGAGGGCCCGCGGAGCCTGGGGTACGGAGCGGGCCTGGCCGCCCGAATACAAGAGGAGTTGTTCTACGAGCTGGAGGCGCCGGTGTTGCGCGCGTGCGGGTTTGACACCCCGTACCCGCCGGCCCGGCTGGAGAAGTGGTGGCTGCCCGGTCCCGACAGGCTACTGGATTGCGTCGAGCGGGTCTTGGACCAGCCATGAGTGACGAGCGGATCAAGTCATTTCGGGTTCCCGATCTCGGCGAGGGACTGGAAGAAGTCACGGTGACTCAGTGGAACGTCGCGGTGGGCGACGACGTCGAGCTCAACCAGGTGGTGTGCACGGTGGAGACCGCGAAGGCGGAGGTGGAGATTCCCAGCCCATATGCTGGGCGGATCGCCGAATTGAACGGCGCCGAAGGTGATGTGCTCGACGTCGGGGCGGTGCTGTTGAAGATCGACACCGCGCCGGGCGACGGTGATCGCCCGGAAGCGGCCGAACCGGCGCCGCCCACACTCGTCGGCTATGGCGCGGACTCCGGCATCGACACCAGCCGGCGCACCACCCGTCCGCTGGCCGCCCCGCCGGTGCGCAAGCTGGCCAAGGAGCTGAGGGTCGACCTCGGCTCGGTGCAGCACACCGGCGCCATCATCACCCGCGAGGATGTGCTGGCGGCGACTCGCGGGAACGGAAACGGCGCCGACGTCCGCTCGGTCCAGGGTGTGCAGGCCCGGATGGCGGAGAAAATGGCGTTGTCGCACAAGGAGATTCCGGCGGCGAAGGTCGGGGTCGAGGTCGACTGCGCCGAGCTGTTGCGGCTGGCCGACCGGTTGCGTGCGGCGGAGGAGAACATCACGCCCTTCGTGCTGACGTTGCGGTTGCTGGTCATCGCGTTACGTCACAACGAAATGTTGAACGCGACGTGGCTCGACTCGCCACAGGGGCCACAGGTGCGCGTCGATCATCGTGTGCACCTGGGCATCGCCGCCGCCACCGAACGAGGGTTGCTCGTCCCGGTCATCGCCGACGCCCACAGCAAGACGACCCGTGAATTGGCCGGCCGGGCGGCCGAATTGATCGCCGCTGCGCGCGCGGGCAAGCTGGGGCCCGGGGAGCTACGGGGTTCCACGTTCACCGTGACGAATTTCGGGGCGCTGGGTGTGGACGACGGTGTGCCGGTGATCAACCATCCCGAGGCAGCCATTCTCGGTATGGGAGCGATCAAGCCGCGGCCCGTCGCCCGTGGTGCCGAGATCGTGGTGCGCCCGACGATGTCGCTGACCTGTGTGTTCGATCACCGCATCGTCGACGGTGCGCAAGCATCGCAATTCATCTGCGAGCTCAGGTATCTCATGGAGTCACCCGAAACCGCGCTGCTCGACTTGTGAGCTACGGGTCAGGACTGCGGCGGCGCCAGGGCTAACTTACCTGCGTTGTGCTGCGGCCAATCGCTGTGCGAATTCTGGTGATTGGATGGAGTGGGACTGCGGCCCGAGCTCGGCGCGCATGGCTTTCTGGTGCTGCTCGTTGTCCAGTGCCCCCGGGCTGACGGTGGCGCGCATGGTTGCCTTGGTGGCCAGGACCACTTCCCGTGGAGCCGACGCCGGGCCCGCGGCCAGCTCCAGCGCCGCGGCGACAGGATCGTCGGCGATGCTCAGCGCCAAGCCGTGCCGCACGGCGGCCTCGGCGTCGAAGCGCATACCGAACAGCAGGGCGGCCCGGGCGACCTGCGGCCCGACCGCCCGCTGGAACATCCACGTCGCACCCCCGCCGGGGTGCAGCCCCAACTTCTGGAATCGCGCGTCGAACACGGCGGCGGGTCCGGCGATGCGCACGTCGGCCGCCAGGGCCAGATTCAGACCCGCGCCCACCGCCGCGCCGTTGACTGCGGCAATGGTGGGCAGCCGGCAACTGCCGACCGCCATGAAGCCGTCGTACAGCTGCTGCAGGCCCGCCTCGGCCGCTCCGCCGCCCGCGGCGCCCAGGGCACTGAGATCGGCGCCGGCGCAGAACGCCTTGCCGGCTCCCGTGACCACGAGCGCATGCACATTGGGATCGGCTTCAACAAGGTCGACAGCCTCGCGCAGCCGTCTCGACGACTCGGCGGTTATCGCGTTGCGCCGATCGGGATCGTTGATGGTGATGATCGCGACGCGGTTGGTGACGTCGAGCAAGATGTGTTCGGACTGGGCCATCGGGCACCTCCGGCTTCGGGTATTGGCTGTGAATCCACCTGACTTCACCGGCGGCAGCGTCACGGGCGAGGTAAGACTACTTCGCGGCTTCCAGACCGGGGCGGCCGGTGCGAGCGCGATGAGCGCGAGCCGTATTACACAGTGGGCATTCACACTGGCGACGCATCTTATTGGCTCGTTTCGATTACTGAACGTTATTAACGGGGCCGCCTCAAGTGCCTTGGAGGCTGTTGCGCAAACTCCAGAAGCTTTGCGCAGTCGTGCGACCGAAATCAAAATCTACAAGTAATGTTGGATTTATCGAGACCGTGACTGTCGCATTCGGCCTCATTGCCCAAAACCCCAAGTCGAGCTGGCGCAACGCCTGCTCAAGTCGCAGCCGCATAGGACGGTGTTCTTATCAAGTGCGGCTTCGATTGAGCCATCGAAATGTGCGCGATTTGTTACAGCTCGGGTTTCGCTAACTTCTTCGCTAGCTCATCGAGTTCGGCCTGGCGCTCACGCACCGCGCATCCTCGCCGCCCGATGCGCGCACCCTGCAGATCGGCCCTGGGCAGCGCGTCGCTACGCAGCTTAGTGTTGGCGTAATGGATTGCGGCGTCGAGCATTTCGATGTATCGCTCCGCGTCGTGCTCTGCGCAGGAGCCCTCGATGCGCTGGACTTCGTCCCAGCACGGATAGGAAGAGTACCGGGCGTCGAGCTGTTGCTGCGATACCTGCGATCCGAAGTAACAACGCCAGTCGCGGCTTAACCAGCCCCTTGTTTTGACTACAACCTTGATTCGATTGCCAACGCCAGCTATGAACTTCGGCTCCCCGACGCGCACCACCGGCTGCCAGTCATTCGACGCCATATATCGCCAACCCCTCGAAGAGAAGACGCTCCAAGTAATGATCTCCCCGCGAGCGCCATCTGCTCGTTTTGACACGCTGTTCCCAGAATGGTGCGTCAACAGACTTTTGACAATACTTTGACTTTGCCGGTTAGCTTTGCCCGTCAGCCGCGCGGTATGGAAATTGGCAAAAAATGGTCCAAATGGTATTGACTTGCGCGCTGATTCCCCGGCGGCCACAACAGTCACTCGGTCACCGTCCGGTCACCATAGAGTGACGCCCGAATCTGCTAGCGGATGCGCTACCGGATTCGTGACGCATGTAACGGTCGCCCTTCGCCGTGGCCGTGGTCTGAACTCTCACAGCACGTTTCGGTCATGGCGAACGTCGCCACCATCCCCGGTACGGAACAGGCCGCGCATGGCGGTTGACCTGGCCATTGGATGGGGTGAGGCTTAAACGCACCAAACCCTGCCGAGCGGGAGAGAAGTGATGGCGAAGGTGCTGTTTGCGGTGACGGGCGCAAGCTATTGGACCCTCAAGGACGGCACCAGACATCCGACGGGCTACTGGGCTGAGGAGTTCGCGGCGCCGTATCGCGAGCTCACCGGCGCCGGTCACGAGGTCGTGGTGGCCACACCGAAAGGCGTTGTGCCGCATGTCGATGTGATGAGCCTGCGTCCGTCGATGGCCGGAAGTGAAAAGATCGCCCGAGAGCTGGAAGACATCCTTCGATCCGCCGAGGAGTTGCGCCGGCCGATCGAACTGGCCGATGCCCGCCTCGAGGACTATGACGCCGTCTACTATCCGGGCGGGCACGGCCCGATGGAGGACCTGTGGCAGGACGCCGACTCCGGCCGGCTGCTGATCGCAGCTCTCGCATCCGGCAAGCCGCTGGCGATCGTCTGTCACGCACCGGTGGCCATGATGGCAACCCGTCGAAACGGCGTTTCGCCCTTTGCGGGTTACCGGGTCACGGCCTTCACCAACGACGAAGAGGATGCCGTGGGGCTGCGCGAAAAAGCCCGCTGGACCGCTGAGGACGAGCTGGTGAAGATGGGCGTCGAGTTCTCCCGCGGCGAGATGTGGAAGCCCTATACGGTCAAGGACCGCAACCTTTTCACGGGCCAGAATCCCGCGTCGGCGGGGCCGCTGGCACGCGAGTTCATGAAAGAACTCAGCTAGCAATTAGAGACGGCCGGCCACGAATGTGGCGGCCTGACTGGGCATCCCGGACTGCTGGTAGGACAGGTGCGGCGCCGAGAACATCTCATCGTGGGTAGGCAGCGCGAGCGGGCCGCCCGGGGTGCACACCGGATCGCCAGCAGCGCACAAGTCAATCGCCTTCGCCCCGTACCACGGGCTGACCACGCTTACCGGCGCCCCAAGATATCTGGCCGACGGATTCCCGAACAGGGCCAGGGCCGCGACGTGGTCCGCTTCGTCCGCGGTCAATATTTGAGGCATCAAGCCGGCGACCGGCGCTTGGGCGATGGTGATCAGATCTATCACCATCGCGCCCTGGGAATATCCACCAAGTACCAGTTTGGTGCTGGGGCAGTTCGCCACCATGGACTGAACGTGAGCGTGCGCGTCGCCGGCGCCGGCGGACGCTGATGGGGCGAAATCTTCGTCGGCCGGGTAATTGACCGCGTAGACCCCGAGGGACCGTCCCCCTAGTTGGGAGCGCAACGAATTGGTGAATGCCTGTCCGACCCCGCCGATGCCGGGTGGCTCGCCGGTGGCGCGGGCAAATGTCACCTCGACGTCGGGGCAGGGCGCCGCGGTCGCGAAAAGAGCCGGGCTCAGCAGCGTCGCACAGGGCGCTAGCACCGCAGCGCCCAGCAAGCGACCGAATCGGCGTGCGTTCACTCTCCAAATGCTGGCATATCGTGGCGCAAACCGCATCGCCAGTCGATGGTCTCGACCTCGCAGCGGCGCTAACGCCGCAAGGCCATGTCAATCACGCCTTTTGTCGGTTCCTTAATAATGGACCGTCACGCTATGTTCTTTGCAATTAGCGCAATACTCGTCGTTCTGATTTTGCGTTTCGTGTATTGAGTTGCATTTGGGACATTCTTGAATGTATTTGTGATTCGGATTCAAGCAAGGGACCATTAATCCTTGCTTGTGTCTGACTCTGTTTGCTGAACTTCGGTGTGTGGGGGACAACATCCTGTTGAATTTTCCTGCTCAGTGATCGCGGACCAGTAGTTGCGCTATCAGGTACCCATGTTTGCGGTCGCTAATCACTTTTCGCAGAAACCGCTGGTTGGAGCCGTCCTGGGGTTTGCAGGTTCAATGGCAACCGGAGTGGCTCGCGCGGGAGCAGTAGGCAATCGCTTACTGGCGTCGGCAGGAATGACGTATTCGCTACTCTAGACCGCTCACTCTGCCGGGCCGGAGACTAATAGGGTCCTGTTCCCTTCGAGCGGAAGGTCCCCTCATGGCCATCCTCGCTACCACGATCGTTCATCCGAATCCTGGGACTTCCTGGGATGACATTCAAAAGCAGCTAAAGCGAGCGAGCGGGCTTGCCCGCAAGCATGGCGCGGAGAATGTCACCGTGCTGGTCAACATGGTCGGAGGTCCCGGCACTAATTCCATCGGCTTTTTGACGACCGCCCAGGACTGGGCCACATATGGCCGGATCCAGGAGGCCCTTACTTCCGATCCCGATTTCCAGGGCCTCATGGTCGATGCAGGCCAAATCGCCACCTGGGAGAACTACGTCAGCCAGACGATCGAAGTCGAGTAAGGCGCCAAGCTATCAGGTGATCGACAGCCATGCGCCAACGCTCCGGTGCTGCGTATTGCGGTTGTCCAGACCCCGCCTAGGTAGTCACGTCTGGTGACCACCTAGGCGCGGGGGCGTTGCTGAAACAGCGACAGCTGCTGTAATGGCCACGCCAGTGCAGGGCCTCGGCCAGCACTGGTTATTTCCGGTGCCCCCGGCACGACTCGAACGTGCGACCTAGGGATTAGAAGGCCCTTGCTCTATCCACCTGAGCTACGGAGGCAATGTGCAGGTCAGTCTATCCAACCCCACCCCGCGATCCGATTCACCGTCGCCACGCGCGCGAAAGGCCTTCCCGCGCCGCAAATATCGGTTATCGTGGTGACCCTCGACACACGTTCAACATCGGCCGGTCATCGGCCGTTAACCGCAGCGAGGCGTGTGCATAACGTCGAGAGGTGACGTTGCAATGAGCGTGGCCGGTGATCGGACTTCACCCTGCGGGTGGGCGGGAGCGCAGGCGGCACGTCTGGCGGCCGAAGCCCGTAATGTCTATCGGCTCGGCAACCTCGCGCTGCGCGGCGGGCCGTTCGCCCTGGGCTGCTTCGCCGGTTGGCTTTTCACGGAGTTTCCCCCGCACGTGGTGACCGGGCACGCACTGTCGCGCGTCTCGCGTACGTCGGTCGTGGGCAAGACCTGGGCCGCCCAACGGGCGGACCAAACCCTCACCGCCGCGCTCGAGGAGTCCTTCGGACCCGACTTCCGCGGGCAGGTATGTCACCCCGCTGCGGTTGGGGCCCTGTGCGCCCCACGCGGTGGGCTGTTAGGGAGGCCCGGGCCGCATCGCCGATACGCGGCGCAGACATCCGACATCTCCTACGGCCCGAGTTCGCGCGACCACTTGCTCGACATCTGGCGGCGTGACGATCTGGCGCCCGGTTGCCGGGCGCCGGTGCTGATCCAGGTGCCGGGCGGGGCGTGGGCGCTGAATGGCAGGCGGCCGCAGGCCTACACGCTGATGAGCCGAATGGTCCAACTCGGTTGGATCTGCGTCTCGATCGACTACAGCAAGAGCCCGCGCGCGACGTTCCCGGCACACCTCATCGACGTCAAAAGGGCGATCGCGTGGGTCCGCGAGAACATCGCCGACTATGGCGGCGACTCCGATTTCATCGCTATCACCGGCGGGTCGGCGGGCGGGCATCTCGCCTCACTGGCGGCGCTCACGCCGAACGACCCAACCTTCCAACCCGGTTTCGAACATGCCGACACCAGCGTGCAGGCGGTCGCGCCCTACTACGGTGTCTATGACTTCACCGACTCCGAGAACATGCACCCGTTGATGCTGCCGTTCCTCGAGCAGTTCGTGATCAAGGCCCGCTACGCCGATGAGCCGGAGCGCTTCGCTGCGGCATCGCCGATTTCGTACGTACGCAGCGACGCGCCGCCCTTCTTCGTACTGCACGGTGAGAAGGACGAATTGGTGCCCAGCGGCCAGGCGCGCACTTTCTGCGCGGCGCTGCGCGGGGCCGGCGCGGCCTCGGTGGCGCACGCCGAACTCGGCAACGCCCACCACGCTTTCGACATCACCCCCACGGTTCGATCGCAGCTGGCCGCCGACGCTGTCGCAGATTTCCTCGGTGTCGTCTACGGGCGCCGCGTCAGCTCATTGCTGGATTCGCTGCCGCTGTCGGCCACTTCGGCCAGCTGAGCCCGCGTTCGAGTACTCGCCGCTCCTTTCACCAGCGCGGTAACCCGACTAGCGTTGGGTAGACCATTGGGGTTGGGTGGGGTCCAAGGCAGGAGGCTTGATCGACGGTGACAAGGCTGGTGCGTCGAGCTGATGACCATGACTGAGTCCGTCGAGGCGCTGAAGTTGTCCGACGAGCTGGGGCCGGTCGATTACCTACTGCACAGGGGCGAGGCAAACCCGCGCACCCGGTCCGGGATCATGGCGCTGGAGCTCCTGGACACCACGCCGGACTGGGAGCAGTTCCGAACCCGATTCGAAAATGCCTCCCGACGAGTGCTGCGGCTGCGGCAAAAGGTCGTCGTGCCAACCCTGCCGACGGCGGCGCCGCGCTGGGTGGTCGATCCCGATTTCAACCTCGATTTCCATGTGCGGCGGGTGCGGGTGTCCGAACCCGGCACGCTGCGTGAAGTATTCGATCTCGCCGACCTCATCCTGCAGTCGCCGATGGACATCTCACGGCCGCTGTGGACGGCCACGCTGGTCGAGGGCTTGCCCGACGGAAAGGCCGCGACGCTACTGCATATAAGTCATGCCGTCACCGACGGTGTCGGCGGGGTTCAGATGTTCGCCGAGATCTATGACCTGGAGCGCAATCCGCCGGCCAAGCCCACGCTGCCGCTGCCCGTCCCGCAGGACCTGACGTCCAATGACCTGATGCGCCAGGGCATTAACCACCTGCCCGTCGCCGTCGTCGGCGGTGTGATGGGTGCGCTGTCGGGCGCGGTATCGGCGGCCGGGCGGGCGGTGCTGGAACCGACGGCCACCGTTTCGGGGATCGTCAGGTACGCCATGTCGGGCGCCCGGGTGCTCAACCGGGCCGCTGAGCCGTCGCCGCTGCTGCGCCGGCGCAGCCTGGCCACCCGCAGCGAGGCGATCGATATCCCGCTCGCCGACTTGCACAAAGCCGCAAAAGCGGGTGGCGGCTCGATCAACGATGCCTACCTTGCCGGGCTGTGTGGCGCGTTGCGCCGCTACCACGAGGCGTTCGGCGTGCCGGTCAGCACGCTGCCGATGGCGGTGCCGGTCAACTTGCGGGCCGAAGCGGATACCGCCGGTGGCAACCGGTTCACCGGCGTCAACCTGGCGGCGCCGATCGGCACCGTCGACCCCGTCTCGCGGATGAAAAAGATTCGCGCTCAGATGACGCAGCGCCGTGACGAGCCCGCGATGAACATCATCGGTTCGATGGCGCCGGTGCTCAGCGTCTTGCCGACCGCGGTGCTGGAAGGGATCACCGGCTCGGTGATCGGCTCCGACGTACAGGCCAGCAACGTCCCGGTGTTCCCCGGAGACACCTACATCGCGGGCGCAAAAGTTTTGCGGCAGTACGGTATCGGTCCGCTGCCGGGCGTGGCGATGATGGTGGTGCTGATTTCGCGGGGTGGCTGGTGCACGATCACCGTGCGCTACGACAGGGCGGCGGTGCGAAACGAGGCGCTGTTCGCCCAGTGCCTGTTGGAGGGTTTCGACGAGATCCTGGCGCTGGCCGGCGACACACCAGCGCAAGCGGTACCCGCCTCGTTCACCCAACCGGCCGTGTCGTCTCGATCGGCGTCGGGCTCGTGAGCGCACCGAAAGAACAAGGCGACGAGCGGGATACCGCAAAGTCCGGGCAGGACATGCGGTTGCCCGGCTCGGTGGCCGAGATCATGGCCAGCCCGCCCGGGCCCAAGATCGGTGCGTTCTTCGACCTGGACGGCACGCTGGTCGCCGGGTTCACCGCACTCATCCTGACCCAGGAACGACTGCTGCGTCGTGACATGGGCGTGGGCGAGCTGCTGGGCATGGTGCAGGCCGGCCTGAGCCACACCCTCGGGCGCATCGAGTTCGAGGACCTCATCGGTAAGGCCGCGGCGGCACTGACCGGGCGACTGCTCGACGACTTGGAAGAGATCGGCGAGCGGATGTTCATCCAGCGTATCGAGTCCCGGATCTATCCGGAGATGCGCGAATTGGTGCGCGCTCACATGGCCCGCGGCCACACCGTGGTGCTCAGCTCGTCAGCGCTGACCATCCAGGTCAACCCGGTCGCGCGTTTCCTCGGCATTCCCAACATGCTCACCAATAAGTTCGAGACCACCGAGGACGGCCTGCTCACCGGCGGCGTCCAGAAGCCGATCCTGTGGGGGCCGGGCAAAGCCGCTGCGGTACAACGCTTTGCCGCCGAGCATGACATCGATCTCAAAGACAGCTACTTCTACGCCGACGGCGACGAGGACGTCGCGCTGATGTACCTGGTCGGCAACCCGCGGCCGACGAATCCGGAAGGCAAGATGGCCGCGGTGGCCAAGCGACGCGGTTGGCCGATCCTGAGATTCAGCAGCCGCGGACCGGTGGGCCTTCGGCGGCAGCTGCGCACACTCGCCGGCTTCGGCTCGATGTTCCCGGTAGCGGCCGGCGCGGTAGGCATCGGTGTGCTGACCCGCAACCGGCGCCGTGGCGTCAATTTCTTCACCTCCAACTTCTCCCAGTTGTCGCTGGCGATCGCGGGCGTGCATCTCAACGTGATCGGCGAGGAGAATCTGACCGCGCAACGTCCGGCGGTCTTTATCTTCAACCACCGCAACCAGATTGACCCGATCATCACCGGCGCGCTGGTGCGCGACAACTGGGTCGGGGTGGGCAAGAAGGAGCTGCAGAAAGACCCCGTCATGGGCACGATCGGAAAGCTGGTGGACAGCGTGTTCATCGACCGCGATGATCAGGCGGCCGCGGTGGAGATGTTGCACGAGGTCGAAGATCGCGCACGCAAGGGGCTTTCCATCGTGATCGCCCCAGAGGGCACCCGGGTCGACACCACTGAAGTCGGCCCATTCAAGAAGGGGCCGTTCAGGATTGCGATGGCGGCGGGTATCCCGATCGTCCCGATCGTGATCCGCAACGCCGAGCTCGTTGCCGCCCGGAACTCGACCGTCATCAACCCGGGCACCGTCGACGTCGCGGTCTTTCCGCCGATTTCGGTGCAGGACTGGACGCTTGACACCCTGCCGGAGCGCATCGCCGAGGTACGCCAGCTGTATCTGGACACGCTCGCCAACTGGCCGGTCGGTGAATTGCCGGAGGTCGACCTGTACGCCGAGCGGAAGGCGGCGGCCAGAGCGCAAAGCCGGGTCGGCAAAGCACCCGCAAAGAAGGCGCCGGCAAAGAAGGCCGCGCCGAAGAAGGCCACGTCAAAGCCCAAGGCCCGCAAGGCAACTCCGCATAAATCCGAGACCGCTCTCAACGACGGTGAGGCTCAACGGCCCACCGCCGAGGCGGCCGTCAACGCCGAACCACCAGAATCACCGCCCCGAGGGCATCCGTGACCGAACCGGCCGCAGATACCAGCGCGGTCCTGGCTGGAACGGACTCGCTGGTTTTGGCGTCGATGACCTCGCCGGTCGAGATGGAACTGGTGACGGCGTGGATGGATCATCAGCGCGCCGCCAACCCGGGGTCGAGTTTCGGCCTGGTGCAACTGCCCCGGCTCGATGCGCCGCCGGAAGCGTTGACAGCCTTGGCCGAGCAACTCGAATCCGGCGAAGACCGCTCGGTCGTGCCGGTGCGGGTGTTCTGGCTGCCGCCGCCGGATCGCGGCCGAATCGCCAAGCTGGCCGGTCTGCTTCCCGGCCGGGATCCCTACCGTCCCAATCAGCGTCTGCAAGAACAGATCGTGCGCACCGCTCCCCAGCGGGCCCGCGTGGTGGCCGGTGAAGCGGCCACCGTCTCCGCACTGCGGCGGCAGTGGCGCGAGACCACGGTCGGACAGGACAAGAACGACTTCGCCCAATTCGTGATCCGCCGTGCCATCCTGGCGATGGAACGCGTCGAGTATCGAATTCTCGGACCGCAATACAAGTCACCGCGGCTGGTGAAACCGGAGATCCTGGCCTCCAACCGGTTTCGCGCCGGTCTGGCCAAGATTCCGGGCGCAACCGTCGACGAAGCCGGAAAGATGCTCGACGAACTCGCCACCGGGTGGAGCAGGGCATCCGTCGACCTCGTCGGCGTTCTCGGCAGGATGCTCAGCCGCGGGTTCGATCCCGAGATCGACTACGACGGCTACCAGGTTGCGGCAATGCGCGCCGGCCTGGAAGCTCACCCGGCGGTGCTGTTGTTCTCCCACCGCTCCTACATCGACGGCGCCGTGGTGCCGGTCGCCATGCAAGAGAACCGGTTACCGCCGGTGCACGTGTTCGCCGGCATCAACTTGTCGTTCGGCGCGATGGGCCCGCTGCTACGGCGTTCCGGTGTCATCTTCATCCGCCGCAACATCGGCAACGATCAACTCTACAAGTACGTGCTGCGCGAGTACGTCGGTTACATCGTCGAGAAGCGGTTCAATCTGAGCTGGTCCATCGAGGGAACCCGCTCGCGAACCGGAAAGATGCTGCCACCCAAGCTCGGCCTGCTGGCCTACGTCGCCGACGCCTACCTGGACGGTCGCAGCGAAGATATTCTGCTGCAACCGGTCTCGATCAGCTTCGACCAGCTGCACGAGACCGCCGAATACGCCGCCTACGCTCGCGGCGGGGAGAAGACGCCCGAAGGCGTGGGCTGGTTGTACAACTTCATCCGGGCGCAGGGCGAGCGCAACTACGGCAAGATCTACGTCCGCTTCCCCGAAGCCGTGTCGATGCGCCAGTACCTGGGCGCGGCGCACGGCCCGCTGTCCCACGATCCGGACGCCAAACGTCTTGCACTGCAGAAGATGTCGTTCGAGGTTGCCTGGCGAATCCTGCAGGCGACGCCGGTGACGGCGACGGGTCTGGTGTGTGCATTGCTGCTGACCACGCGCGGTGCGGCATTGACCCTGGGCCAGCTGCATCACACCCTGCAGGACTCGCTGGACTACCTGGAGCGCAAACAAAACCCCATGTCCACCAGCGCTTTACGACTACGCACGCACGACGGCGTGCGTGCGGCCGTCGACGCGCTGTCAAACGGCCACCCCATCACCCGGGTCGACGGCGGCCGGGAACCGGTGTGGCGGATCGCGCCCGAAGAGCAACACGCCGCCGCCTTCTACCGCAACTCGGTGATCCATGCCTTCCTGGAAACTTCGATCGTCGAGCTCGCGCTGGCGCACGCCCGCCACGCCGACGGTGACCGGATGGAGGCCTTCTGGACCCAGGCGATGCGGCTGCGCGATCTGCTGAAATTCGACTTCTATTTTGCCGACTCGGCGACGTTCCGGGACAACATCGCCGAAGAGATGGCCTGGCACGACAATTGGGAGGCCCACGTTGCCGCCGGAGGCGACGAGATCCAGGCACTGTTGTTCGCCAAGCGTCCCCTGATGGCCGAAGCGATGTTGCGGGTGTTCTTCGAGGCGTATGAGATCGTCGCCGACGTGTTACGCGATGCACCCGCGGACATCGGCCACAAGGAGCTGACGAACCTGGCGTTGGGTGTCGGCCGGCAGTATGTGGCGCAGACCCGGGTGCGCAGCAGTGAGTCGGTGTCGACGCTGTTGTTCGCGACCGCGCGCCAGGTCATCGACGACCAAAACCTGATCGCACCCGCCCCGGACCTGACCGACCGGCGCGACGCCTTCCTGCAAGAGCTGCGCGACGTCCTGCAAGACTTCAACTACGTCGGACAGATCGCGCGCGAGCAGTTCCTGGCCCGCGAGGCCAGGGCGCGTCAGGACCGTCTGGACGGCCACCCGCTGTAGTCGGCCCGAACGCCCATACCCTGGATGCATGACCGTCGCTCCACCGGCTGACACGGCCCCGACTGAGGCCGCTCCACAGCGCCGCGCGCAGGTGTGGCCGGTGCTGGCCGCGGTGGCCGTGCTGGCCGGCTGCACGGCCGCCGGAATCGGGACGCTCTCGCTGGCGAGCGCGCTGACCGTGACCGGCCTGCCCGATCCGGGTCCGGTGACCACGCTGGGGCTGCCGTTCGTGCGCGCGGCGGGCGAGATCGCCGCGGTGCTTGCGGTCGGGTCGTTTCTATTCGCGGCCTTCCTGGTACCGCCGCAACGCAGCGGCATCCTCGACGCCGACGGCTACCGGGCGCTGCGCCTGGGCACGGTGGCGTCGGGGGCGTGGGCGGTATGTGCGGCTCTGCTGGTGCCGCTGACCATCTCCGACGTGTCCGGTCACTCGGTCGTCGACATCAGCCCGATGCGGATGTGGTCGCTGGCGGGTCTGATCACCAACGCGTCGGCCTGGCGGTGGACGGCGATTTTGGCCGCGGTGATCACGCTGGCGAGTCTGTCGGTGCTGCGCTGGTCGTGGACGCCGGTGCTGCTGGCCGGTTCGGTGCTGACGCTGATTCCGCTCGGGCTGACCGGGCATTCGTCGGCCGGCGGCTCGCATGACCTGGCCACCAACGGCTTGTTGATCCATCTGGTCGCGGCCAGCCTGTGGGCCGGTGGACTGCTGGCCCTGCTCACCCACGCCCTGCGACGCGGTGGCCACCTCGGGTTGGCCGCCCGGCGTTTCTCGACGCTTGCGCTGTGGTGCTGGGTCGCGATGGCGGGGAGCGGACTGGTCAACGCATTGGTGCGTGTCCAGCCGGCTGACCTGCTCAGCACCGGCTATGGACGGTTGGTAACCGCCAAATTCGTCGCGCTGTGCCTGCTGGGCGGACTCGGTTGGCGCCAACGGCGGGTGAGTGTGGCTGCGTTGCAAGCGAATCCAGGTCCGGCGCGGGCGCGTGGTGCGCTGCTGAGGCTGACACTGATCGAGGCCGCCATCTTCGGTGTCACCTTCGGCATCGCCGTCGGGCTGGGCCGCACCCCACCGCCGCCGCCCCCGGCCCGGTTGCCGTCGATCCCGGAAGCCGAGATCGGTTACGACTTCGACGGGCCACCTACCGTGGCGCGGATCCTGTTCGATTGGCGCTTCGACCTGATCTTCGGCTCCGCCGCCATCGTGCTGGCCGCGCTCTACGTGGCCGCACTGGTACGGCTGCGCCGCCGCGGCGACCAATGGCCGCCGGGCCGCACTTTTTCCTGGCTGCTCGGCTGCCTGGTGTTGCTGTTCGCGACGTCGTCGGGTGTCGGGCGTTACATGCCGGCGATGTTCAGCATGCACATGGTCGTCCACATGTGCCTGTCGATGCTGATCCCGATCCTGCTGGTGCTCGGCGCCCCGGTCACTCTGGCGTTGCGGGCGCTGCCGGCGGCCGGCCGTGACGATCCACCGGGCATGCGGGAATGGTTGTTGGCCGCGCTGCACAGCCGCTTCTCCCGGTTTCTCACCAACCCGGTGGTGGCGACCGTCCTGTTCGTCGCCGGGTTTTACGGGCTGTATCTGTCGAATCTCTTCGACATCACCGCGAGCAGCCACGCCGGGCATCTGGCGATGAACGTGCACTTCCTACTGAGCGGCTACCTGTTCTATTGGGTGGTGATCGGGGTGGACCCCACGCCGCGGCCGATCCCGCCTTTGGCCAAGGTCGCCGTCGTGTTCGCGTCGCTGCCTCTGCACGCCTTCTTCGGGGTGGTGTTGATGGGCACCAAGAAGGTGCTTGCCGCCGACTATTACCGCTCGCTCGATCTGAGCTGGCACACCGATCTGCTGGGGGATCAGCGGCTGGGTGGGGGTATCGCCTGGGCGGCGGGGGAGTTCCCGCTGGTGATCGTGATGCTCGCGCTCCTTATCCAGTGGGCGCGCAGCGATCGCCGGACCGCCAAGCGGTTGGATCGGGCCGCCGAACGCGACGATGACGCCGAGCTGGTGGCCTACAACGCGATGCTGGCGCAGCTGGCTCGGGGCGAGACGCCGAAGCGGTCCGACCAGGCCCCGGTTAATCCCGACTGATCCACAGTTCCGGTTTCTTCCACAACGACGGCCGGTCCGGCCGGTTTTCACCGCTGTTCGGTACGCCGCGCGTCGGTGGCTCCGCGCTTACTTGCAGCCGTAGCCAGAGAAACCAATCGAGAAGGGATCAGCCCCATGTTCGAAACCCCGCTGACCGTCGTCGGTCACATCGTCAACGACCCGTCCCGCCGCAAGGTTGGCGATCAGGAGGTCATCAAGTTCCGGGTGGCCAGCAATTCGCGCCGCCGCACCGGCGACGGCGCCTGGGAGCATGGGCACTCGCTGTTCGTCACGGTCAATTGCTGGGGAAAGCTGGTGACCGGCGTCGGCGCCGCGCTGGGCAAGGGCGCGCCGGTGATCGTGGTGGGTCACGTGTACACCAGCGAATACGAGGACCGCGACGGCAACCGCCGCTCGACCCTGGAGATGCGGGCGACCGCGGTCGGGCCGGACCTGTCGCGTGTCATCGTGCGCATTGAGAAGCCCGGTTACACCGGCCCCCATGCCGGCCAGGACGGCGCGGGCCAGGGAACTCCCGCCGACACCGTCGACGTTAGTAGCGAGGACCCGCTGGCCGATGACGATCCGGCCGGCATAGGCGACGCCACCGCCGACCGAGACCCGCTTCCCGTTCCGGCCTGAGCCTCGGCTCGGGCGCGGCGCTGCGGCTCCCGGGCGATGCCTAGGATGGTCCGCGAGATCACTCTGCAAATCAGAAAGGCATAACCGCGGCATGGCTGAGTTCATCTACACGATGAAAAAGGTCCGCAAGGCGCACGGCGACAAGGTGATCCTGGACGACGTCACGTTGAGCTTCTATCCAGGCGCCAAGATCGGTGTCGTTGGGCCCAACGGCGCCGGCAAGTCGAGCGTCTTGCGGATCATGGCGGGCCTGGACAAGCCGAACAACGGTGATGCCTTCCTGGCCAACGACGCGACTGTCGGCATCCTGCTGCAGGAGCCGCCGCTGAACGAGGAAAAGACCGTTCGCGGCAACGTCGAAGAAGGCCTGGGCGAGATCAAGGTCAAACTCGACCGCTTCAACGAGGTCGCCGAGTTGATGGCCACCGACTACTCCGACGAGTTGATGGAGGAGATGGGCCGGCTGCAGGAGGAGCTCGACCACGCCGACGCGTGGGACCTCGATTCGCAGCTGGAGCAGGCGATGGACGCGCTGCGCTGCCCGCCGCCCGACGAGCCGGTGACCAATC
The DNA here is from genome assembly GCF_001672975.1 of Mycobacterium sp. 1465703.0. GTDB lineage: Bacteria > Actinomycetota > Actinomycetes > Mycobacteriales > Mycobacteriaceae > Mycobacterium. The sequence continues at coordinate 36,030 of NZ_LZKU01000256.1, read as the reverse complement.
TGTCCGGTGGTGAACGCCGCCGCGTCGCGCTGTGCAAGCTGCTGCTGTCCAAGCCCGACCTGTTGCTGCTCGACGAGCCGACCAACCACCTGGACGCCGAGAGCGTGCAGTGGCTCGAGCAGCACCTGGCTTCCTACGCCGGCGCGATCCTGGCCGTCACCCACGACCGGTACTTCCTGGACAACGTCGCCGAATGGATCCTGGAACTGGACCGCGGCCGCGCTTACCCCTACGAGGGCAACTACTCGACCTACCTGGAGAAGAAGGCCGACCGGCTGGCGGTGCAGGGGCGCAAGGACGCCAAGCTGCAGAAGCGGTTGACCGAGGAGTTGGCCTGGGTGCGGTCCGGGGCCAAGGCGCGTCAGGCCAAGAGCAAGGCGCGGCTGCAGCGCTACGAGGAGATGGCCGCCGAGGCCGAGAAGACGCGCAAGCTCGACTTCGAGGAGATCCAGATCCCGGTCGGTCCGCGACTGGGCAACGTGGTGGTCGAGGTGGAACACCTCGACAAGGGCTACGACGGCCGCACGCTCATCAAGGATCTGTCCTTCACCCTGCCGCGCAACGGCATCGTCGGCGTCATCGGCCCGAACGGGGTCGGTAAGACCACCCTGTTCAAAACCATCGTCGGTCTCGAGCAGCCGGACAGCGGCACCGTCAAGGTCGGCGAGACCGTCAAGTTGAGCTACGTCGACCAGGCCCGTAGCGGAATCGATCCCAAGAAGAACGTGTGGGAAGTGGTCTCCGACGGGCTGGATCACATCGTCGTCGGCCAGACCGAGGTGCCGTCTCGGGCCTACGTGTCGGCGTTCGGGTTCAAGGGCCCAGACCAGCAGAAGCCGGCCGGCGTGCTCTCCGGTGGTGAGCGCAACCGGCTCAACCTCGCGCTCACCCTCAAGCAGGGCGGAAACCTCATCCTGCTCGACGAGCCGACCAACGACCTGGACGTCGAAACCCTGAGTTCGCTGGAGAACGCGCTCGAGCAATTCCCCGGCTGTGCGGTGGTGATTTCGCACGACCGCTGGTTCCTGGACCGCACCTGCACGCACATCCTGGCCTGGGAGGGTGACGACGACAACGAGGCCAAGTGGTTCTGGTTCGAGGGCAACTTCGGCGCATACGAGGAGAACAAGATCGAGCGGCTCGGTGCCGACGCGGCACGGCCGCACAGGGTTACCCATCGCAAGCTAACGCGCGACTAGTGTCGGCTCTGCCCCGCGCCGGCACCCAGCGGGGCGATCGAGCGCACCGACAACCGTCGCCAGTTGGGAGCAATCGGCATGACGATAGATCCCGGAGCTAAACAGGATCTCGAGCCGTGGACGACCTTCACCCAGCAGCAGGACATTCCTGAGTGGATCTCGAAAGCCTATGTAGAGAGCTATCGCGGTCCGCATAGCGACGAGTCGGGGGGTGCCGAAACCCGGCCGATCGACCTGACCGTGCCGGCGACGATCGTGTCCCCGGCCATGCTCAGCGCGCACTACCAACTCGGTCTGCACCGGCCCGACGGCGAGAGCCGCGTCGCGGTGTATCCGGCCGAAGACCCCGCCGGGTTCGGCCCCGCGCTGCAAGTCGTCACCGATCACGGCGGCATGCTGATGGATTCCGTCACGGTACTGCTGCACCGGCTCGGCGTGCCCTACACGGCGATCATGACGCCGGTGTTCGACGTGCATCGCAGCCCCGACGGTGACCTGCTCAGTGTGGCAGCGAAATCCAAAGGCGCATCGCAATTCGACGGCGAAGCGTGGATTCACGTGCAGCTGCTGCCGTCGGTCGACAGCAAGGGACTCACCGAGGTCGATCGGCTGCTGCCCAAGGTCCTGGCCGACGTTCAACAGGTCGCCAGCGACGCATCGCACTTGATCGCCACGCTGAACGAGTTGGCTGCGCAGGTCGAGGCCAACGCGCAAGACCACTTCTCGGCGCCGGACCGCGACGACGTCGCGGCGCTGCTGCGCTGGCTGGGCAACGGCAACTTCCTGCTGCTCGGCTATCAGCGCTGCCGTGTGCACGACGGTCAGGTCTCCGGTGACGGGACACGCGGTCTTGGTGTGCTGCGCACCCGCACCGGCTCGCGCCCCCGGCTGACCGACGACGACAGGCTGCTGGTTCTGGCGCAATCCGTGGTGGGCAGCTATCTGCGCTACGGCGCCTACCCGTATGTCATCGCGGTGCGCGAATACGTGGACGGCTCGGTGATCGAGCACCGCTTCGTCGGACTGTTCACGGTGGCCGCCATGAACGCCGATGTGCTGGAAATCCCGACGATCTCGCGCCGGGTCCGTGAGGCCTTGGCAATGGCCGACAACGACCCGATCCATCCGGGCCAGTTGCTGCTCGACGTCATCCAGACCGTTCCCCGCTCCGAGCTGTTCACCCTGAGCGCCGAACGGCTTCTGGCGATGGCCAAGGCGGTCGTCGATCTGGGGCCGCAACGCAACGCGTTGTTGTTCTTGCGGGCCGACCGCCTGCAGTACTTCGTCTCATGCCTGGTGTATTTGCCCCGCGACCGCTACACGACGGCGGTGCGGCTGCAGATCGAAGACATCCTGGTTCACGAATTCGGTGGCACCCGACTCGAATTCACCGCCCGGGTTAGCGAATCGCCTTGGGCGCTCATGCATTTCATGGTTCGGCTGCCTGCGGATCATCCCGACGCCGCGCCGGTCGACGTCTCCGAACGCAACCGGATCCGCATCCAGGGGCTGCTGAGCGAAGCGGCGCGAACCTGGGCCGACCGACTCATCGCCGCGGCAGCGGAAGGCTCCGTCGGGCACGCCGACGCGGAGTATTACGCCGACGCGTTCCCCGAGGTCTACAAGCAGGCCGTCGCCCCGGCCGATGCCATCGGCCACATCGCCATCATCAATGAGCTGCAAGACGATTCGGTCAAGTTGGTGTTCACCGAGGCCGACGACGGGACCGCCCAGCTGACCTGGTTCCTGGGTGGGCGCACCGCCTCGCTGAGCAAACTGCTGCCGATGCTGCAGAGCATGGGGGTGGTGGTGCTCGAGGAGCGGCCGTTCACCGTCGACCGGTCCGACGGGCTTCCGGTGTGGATCTATCAGTTCAAGATCTCACCGCACCCGACCATCCGGCTGGCCTCGACGCAAGCCGAGCGGGACGCGATGGCCGAGCGCTTCGCCGACGCGGTCACCGCCATCTGGCAGGGTCGCCTCGAGATCGACCGGTTCAACGAGCTGGTGATGCGCGCCGGCCTTCAGTGGCAGCAGGTCGTGCTGTTGCGGGCCTACGCAAAATACTTGCGGCAGGCGAACTTTCCGTACAGCCAGTCCTATATCGAGTCGGTCCTCAACGAGCATCCCTCCACCGCGCGATCGCTGGTGGCGCTGTTTGAGGCGCTGTTCGGCCCGCGGTCGAAGTCATCGACGAGTCGCGACGCGCAGGCGGCGGCCGCGGCGGTCGCAGCCGACATCGACGCGCTGGTGAGCCTGGACACAGACCGCATTCTGCGTGCCTTCGCCTCGCTGGTACAGGCCACCTTGCGGACCAATTACTTTGTCACACACGAGGGTTCGGCGCGGGCACGCAATGTGTTGGCGATCAAGTTGGACGCCCAGTTGGTCGACGAGCTGCCACTGCCGCGACCCAAGTACGAGATCTTCGTCTACTCGCCGCGGGTGGAAGGCGTGCACCTGCGGTTCGGCCCGGTGGCCCGCGGTGGGCTGCGCTGGTCGGATCGCCGAGACGACTTCCGCACCGAAATCCTCGGCCTGGTCAAGGCGCAGGCGGTCAAGAACGCCGTCATCGTGCCGGTCGGCGCCAAAGGCGGATTCGTCCTCAAGCGGCCACCGCTGCCCACCGGCGATGCCGCCGCCGACCGCGACGCCAGCCGCGCCGAGGGCGTCGCCTGCTATAAGTTGTTCATCTCCGGCCTGCTCGACGTCACCGACAACGTCGACCATGCGACCGGAAAGGTCAGTGCGCCACCGGAAGTCATTCGGCGCGATGGCGATGACGCGTATCTGGTGGTGGCCGCGGACAAGGGCACCGCCACCTTCTCCGACATCGCCAACGACGTGGCGAAGTCCTACGGATTCTGGTTGGGCGACGCGTTCGCGTCCGGCGGCTCGGTCGGCTACGACCACAAGGCCATGGGCATCACCGCCAGGGGCACGTGGGAGGCCGTCAAACGGCACTTCCGCGAGATGGATGTCGACACCCAGACCGAGGATTTCACCGTGGTGGGAATCGGCGACATGAGCGGCGATGTCTTCGGCAACGGCATGCTGCTGAGCAAGCACATCAGATTGCTCGCCGCCTTCGACCACCGCCACGTCTTCCTTGATCCCGACCCCGACGCGGCGCGTTCCTGGGAGGAGCGCCGGCGGATGTTCGACCTGCCCCGGTCCAGCTGGGAGGACTACGACACGTCGTTGATCAGCGAGGGCGGCGGGGTCTACAGCCGTGAGCACAAAGCGATCCCGGTCAGCCCCCAGGTCCGCGAGGCGTTGGGCATCGAGGGTGAGGTCACCGAGATGACGCCGCCCAACCTGGTCAAAGCGATTTTGCAGGCGCCGGTGGATCTGCTGTTCAACGGCGGCATCGGCACCTACATCAAGGCCGAGTCCGAGTCTGATGCGGACGTCGGCGACCGCGCCAACGACCCGGTTCGGGTCAACGGTTCTACGGTGCGCGCCAAGGTGATCGGCGAGGGCGGCAATCTCGGAGTGACGGCGCTGGGGCGCGTCGAGTTCGATTTATCGGGCGGCCGGATCAACACCGATGCCATGGACAACTCGGCCGGCGTGGACTCGTCGGACCACGAGGTCAACATCAAGATCCTGATCGACTCCTTGGTCACCGCGGGCAAGGTCACGCCGGACGAGCGCAAACCACTACTGGAGTCGATGACCGACGAGGTCGCGCAACTGGTGCTCACCGACAACGAGGACCAGAACGACCTGATCGGCACCAGCCGCGCCAACGCGGTCAGCCTGCTGCCGGTGCACGCCAGGCAGATTCAGTACCTGGTGGACGAGCGCGGCATCCACCGCGACCTGGAGGCGCTGCCCTCGGAGAAGGAGATCGCGCGCCGTGTGGAGGCCGGCATCGGGCTCACCTCGCCGGAGCTGTGCACGTTGATGGCTCACGTGAAACTCGGGCTCAAAGAAGAGATGCTGGAGACCGAGCTGACCGAACAGGACGTATTCGCATCCCGGCTGCCGATGTACTTCCCGAAACCGTTGCGGGAACGGTTCACCCCGGAGATCCGCACGCACCAGCTGCGTCGCGAGATCGTCACCACCATGCTGATCAACGACCTGGTGGATACCGCCGGCATCAGCTACGCGTTCCGCATCGTCGAAGACGTCGGCGTCGGATCCGTCGACGCGGTGCGCACCTACGTCGCCACCGACGCCATCTTCGGCGTGGGGGAGATCTGGCGGCGCATCCGCGTCGCGAATCTGCCTGTCGCACTGTCGGATCGGCTCACACTGGATACCCGGCGGCTGATCGACCGCGCCGGGCGGTGGCTGCTCAACTACCGTCCGCAGCCGTTGGCGGTCGGAGCAGAGATCAACCGGTTCGCCGCCAAGGTCAAGGCGCTGACGCCGCGCATGTCGGAGTGGTTGCGTGGTGACGACAAGGCCATCGTCGAAAAGGAAGCCGCGGAATTCGCATCCCAGGGCGCACCCGAAGACCTGGCCTACCTGGTTTCCTCCGGGCTCTACCGCTTCAGCCTGCTCGACATCATCGACATCGGCGACATCAACGACATCGATGCCGCCGAGGTGGCGGATACGTATTTCGCCCTGATGGACCGGCTCGGCACCGATGGGCTGCTGACGGCGGTATCCGAGCTGCCGCGCCGGGACCGTTGGCACTCCTTGGCGCGCTTGGCGATTCGTGACGATATCTACGCGTCGTTGCGGTCGCTGTGTTTCGATGTGCTCGCCGTGGGGGAGCCTGACGAAAGTGGAGAAGAAAAGATCGCCGAGTGGGAACACCTGAGTGCCTCCCGGGTCGAGCGGGCCCGCCGAACACTCATCGAGATTCAGGAAAGCGGGAACAAGGATCTCGCGACGCTGTCCGTCGCCGCCCGACAAATCCGTCGCATGACCCGGACCAGTGGAAGAGGATCGTCAAGTTGAGCGTCGGCTTCGTCGCGCCCGTGCCAGTGCGCTGGTCGGACATCGACATGTATCAGCACGTCAACCACGCCACAATGGTCACGATCCTGGAGGAGGCGCGGGTCCAGTTCCTGCGTGAGGCGTTCGAGGTCGACATCTTGACGATCGGGTTGCTCATCGCCGAGGTCAAGGTGACCTACAAAGGTCAGCTGCGGCTGGTGGATTCGCCGCTGCAGGTGACGATGTGGACCAAGCGGTTGCGGGCGGTCGACTTCACGCTGGGTTATGAAGTCCGTTCGGTCGCTGCGGATCCGGAGTCGAAACCCGCCGTCATCGCCGAGTCGCAATTGGCCGCCGTCCACATCGAAGAGGAGCGGCTGGTGCGACTCTCGCCACAACATCGGGAGTATCTGCAACGGTGGATCAGGTAGCCGACCGCGGACTATGGCTGGCCGCCGACTCGAGGGCCGCCCACCGCAGGGATCTCGCCGCGTTCGTCGATCGGGCGCTGCGACTCGATGACGCCGCGATCATCCGATTCCGGACGCGATCCGAAGGGCTGTTGACCGCCTGGGTCGCGACGGGTTTCGACGTGCTGGCCAGCAGGGTCGTCGTCGGGGAGGTGCGGCCGGGGGATCTTTCGGTGGGCGCTGACGCGCTGGCGCGCGGCCTGGCCGCTATGGATGACTCGGGTTATGTCGATCCCGGTTTCGCGATGGACTCGGCGTGGCGGGGTGCATTGCCGCCCGAATCCGGCTTCACCCACCTCGAGGACATACCCGCCCGGGTGATACTCGAGCTGGCGCAACGCGGTGCGCAACTTGCCAAGGAGCACAGCAGTTCTCATGGCCCGCCGGTGTCGCTGCTCGACCAGGAGGTCATTCAGGTGAGCGCGGACGACGTGCAGGTCGGATTGCCCATGCGCTGCGTGTTCGCCTTGACCGCGATGGGTTTCCTGCCGCAGTCACCCGATGCGGTCGACGCCGACGAATTGATCCGGGTGCGGATCCTGCCGACGTGGTTGCGCCTGGATGCCCGGTTCGGTTCGGTGTATCGCCGCCGTGGTGACCCCGCGCTGCTGCTGGGATGATCCGGGAAGCCGTGAGCGCGGCGGGCTGCGGATTCCAAATGGATCAGGCTGAGTTAAATGCGGTCGGCGGACGGGAGATCAGGGACCGTAGAGCAGCCACAGCGGCAGAACGGCGTCGAGGTGGTCCATGAATTTCTTCAGGCCCACCCGAAACTGGCCGTAGCCGTAGGGGTCTTCGGCGTACTGGGGAAACGCGATGCCCACCCCGAACAGGCCCGGGGCAAGGATTCCGTTGGTGCGGTTGTAGTCCAGTTGGCCCCACTGCGGTGTCTCCGGCAACGTTCTGCGCTCGAAGCCGACGGTGTAGACGACCCGGTCGCACTGTGCCAGTTTCGCGGCGAAGTCCGGGCTGGAGACCCAGCACCTCTCCAGGCGGTCCGGGAGCACCCCGTCGATGTTCTCCCGCGCCCACACGGCCGCTTGACCCTTCAGGCCGGTGTCGTCAAAGAGGATCCAATTATCCAGATATACAGCGTATTTCAGCGGACTCCGGTAGAAGTTGATGATTCGTTTGACGGGATGGCGAAGCAGGTTCGGCAGAACGATCATCGACGAGTGCGATGATCCGAACACGGCGACCGTCTTGCCGGCCAGTGGCTCTTGGGCGAGCTTTTCCGGGTCCAGAGCGACCTGGACCCCGATCTCATCGAGGTCAGGGTGGCAAAGTTTCTTGGGTTCCGCGCCGACGGCCAGGATCACGTTCTTCGACGAGACATCGCGCGGTTCCATTTCGATCCGCCACTGGCGGTCGTGCAGGAACAACGCGGTTGCGGTCGCGGCGATCGCGTCGACCTGCTCACGCAGGTGCTCGGTGATCCACACCAGGGGTTCGGCCACCAGGCCCAGCGCGCACGTCTCCCGGGGATCGATTTCGCGCAGCGGCATGGGCGGTGCTTCGGCGAAGCGAAACGACTTGGAGCCGTTGAAGTATTCGAGAAAGAGCCCGACGTGGGTGTTGCTCGACACCGACCTCCACTTTTGGCCGATGTCTCCGCCGGCGAAGTCCGGATCGATCCAGGCGATCCGTTCCGGCGCGATCCCGTGGTCCAGCAGCCTTCCCACCGCGGCGATACCCGCCGGCCCGGCACCGATCACTGTCCACTCGTAGGAAGCCATGCACAACATATAGAGCAGTGAGCGGCGAAATGCTCGCCACGTGTTTCCGACCGGTTACGCGAGCCAGGCCGCGGAATCCGGTGGGAGCTTCCCGTCGAGCAGCGGTGCGCTGCCCAAGATGAGTTCCCCCGCCGGCAGCGGCAGGGGGGCCGCACCGCTGTTGAGAGCGCAGATAAGCCCGCCGGGGCGCCGGAAGATCACCGCATCGCTGGACGCCTCCAGCCACTCGACGCCGTCGCCGTCGAATTCCACACGGCGCTTTCGCAATTCGAGCGCTCGCTGAAAGAAGGACAACGTGGAATCGGGATCGTCGCTCTGCTTCTCGACGGTGAGCGCCGCCCACTCCTTCGGCATCGGCAGCCATGTCTGCGCCGAGGAGGAGAACCCGAACGGGGGGTCCTCACCCGACCACGGGATCGGCACCCGGCATTTGTCCCGGCCGCGCTCGGTGTGTCCGGAGCGTTCCCAGGTCGGGTCCTGCAGCACCTCGTCAGGCAGGTCCAGCACGTCCGGGAGGCCCAACTCCTCGCCGTTGTAGATGAACACCGCACCCGGCAGGGCGAGCATCACCATCGTCATCGCATTCGCCCGGCGCAGCCCGATCTCGCCGCCGCCGTACCGGGTGACCTCGCGGCCGACGTCGTGGTTGGACAGCGTCCAGGTCGGGATGGACTGATGGATTGCCGTGGCCGCCAGCGAATTCTGGATCGCGTCGTGGATTTCGGCGGCGTCGAAGTCGATCTTGGTCAGCCGGAAGTTGAACCCGAGGTGCAATTCGTCGGGCCGCAGATACTGGGCCCACAGCAGGTTGTCCAGCACCCACACCTCGCCGATGGTCACCGCTTCGGGGTAATCGTCGACGATCCTGCGGATGCCGCGATGGATGTCGTGCACGGTCGGGTGATTGAACCGCGGGTCGTCGTCGCTGTGGCTGAGCACCTTGACGTCGTCTTTCGCGTCGGGCAGGTCGGACGGCTTGGCCATGCCGTGGGCCACGTCTATGCGAAAGCCGTCCACGCCGCGCTCCAGCCAGAAGCGCAGCGTCTTCTCGAAGTCGTCGAAGACGTCGGGGTGTTCCCAGTTCAGGTCGGGCTGCTCGGTGTCGAAAAGGTGTAGGTACCACTGCCCGGGATTGCCGTCCGGTTCGACCACCCGCGTCCAGGCCGACCCGCCGAACACCGAGGTCCAGTTGTTCGGCGGCAGCTCGCCATGCTCGCCCCGCCCGTCGCGAAAGTAGTAACGCTCCCGCGCGTCGGTGCCCGGGCCGGCCGCCAGCGCCGCCTGAAACCACGGATGCGCCGAACTGGTGTGGTTGGGCACCACGTCCATGGTGATCTTGATGCCCCGCTGGTGTGCGGCCGGGATCAGCCGCTCGATGGCCGCCATCCCGCCGAACAGCGGGTCGATGTCCCGGGGATCGGCCACGTCGTAGCCGTGATCAGCCATGGGTGAGACGGTGACCGGATTCAGCCAGATCGCGTCGACGCCCAGCCGCTCGAGGTGATCCAATTGGGCCAGCACCCCGTCGATATCTCCCACGCCGTCGCCGTTGCTGTCGGCGAACGACCGTGGATACACCTGGTAGAAGACCGCGTTCGACCACCATGGTCCGGGGCTCATCCTGCTCCGTTCAGTTGCTGGGTATCACAGGGGCGAGTTGACGAGTGAGTGGGCAGCCATTTCCAGATAGTCGAGCAACGCGCGACGGTGTTCGTCGTCGAGTGTCTGCGAATCGATGGAGGCGACGGCCGTGTGCATGCACCGCAGCCACGCGTCACGCGCCAGGGGAGTGATCCGGAACGGCACGTGACGCATCCGCAGCCGGGGGTGTCCGCGCCGGTCGGAGTAGGTGCGCGGGCCGCCCCAGTACTGCTCGAGGAACATCCGCAAGCGCTCTTCGGCGCCCTCCAGGTCGTCCAGCGGATACAGCTCACGCAGTATCTCGTCCTCGGGGACCTGGGCGTAAAAGCGCGACACGATCGCGTGGAAAGTCTCGGCACCGCCGATCGCGTCGTAGAAGGACTGTGCAACCTCATCCATCGCCGTCCATTGTGGTGCATCCTCGCGGGGCCGGGCTGAGGCGGCCCGGCCTCACGCCGGGTGTTCATCGGATCGACACGGCGTTCACCTGCAATAGGGGTGCGATTGGCGGCGAATCATGGTGGACTGTTCGCGGAGGATCTATGGCGCAGGGCAAGAGACGCCGCAGTCACCGCAATCCGGTAGCCGCGGCAGGGTCAACCGGGCCCACAACCGTGTCGTCGTTGCATAGCGTTGAAGTCCATCCGCCCACCCGTTCCGAGAGCACTTCCATCTGGAGCCGACGGCGGGTCCTGCTGCTCAATTCCACCTATGAGCCGCTGACCGCGCTGCCCATGCGGCGCGCGATCGTCATGGTGATCTGCGGAAAGGCCGACGTGGTGCACCACGATCCGGCCGGCCCGGTCATTCACTCGGCGACCAGTTCGATCGTGGTGCCCTCGGTGATCCAACTGCGGTCCTACGTCCGCGTTCCCTACCGGGCGCGCGTTCCGATGACCCGCGCCGCGCTGATGCACCGCGACCGGTTCTGCTGCGCCTATTGCGGGTCGAAGGCGGACACCGTCGACCACGTCGTGCCGCGCAGCCGCGGCGGTGACCATTCCTGGGAGAATTGCGTCGCGTGCTGCTCGACCTGCAACCACCGCAAGGGCGACAAGCTGCTCAACGAACTGGGCTGGACGCTGCGCCGGCCGCCGCTGCCGCCGACCGGACAACATTGGCGGCTGCTGTCGACGGTCAAGGAACTGGACCCGGCCTGGGCCCGATATCTGGGTGAAGGCGCGGCCTGATCACCAATCTGGCGTCCGGTCGCGCCGGTAGATCGCTGCGTGGGATACGGTTTGCGTCGTGAGTCCTATGCATCTTCACCTGTTCATCGTCGGAATACCACTGTTGCTGGTGGTCGCGCTGTCGGTGCTGATCTGGTCCCGCAAGGGACCGCACCCGGCGTCCTACAAGCTGGGCGAGAAGTGGACGCATCCGCCGATTCTCTGGGCTGCCACCGGCGAAGATGTCGGCCATGCCCACGGCGGGCACGGTGGGCACGACACGTCGGAATTCGCAGTTGGAGGTGGCGCCAGTGGCACGTGGTGAGGTAGCGACGAGAGAACCCGCCGAGCTGCCGCCTGGCTGGGTGATCACCACCAGCGGACGGATCTCGGGCGTCACCGAGCCGGGCGAACTGTCGGTGCAGTTCCCCTTTTCCACCAAAGACCTGGTCACCGTGGACGATGCGCTGAAATACGGATCGCGGGCATCCAAGACGCGTTTCGCGGTCTATCTGGGCGACCTGGGCACCGACACCGCCGCACGCGCTCGCCAGATCCTGGCCGACGTGCCGACGCCGAACAATGCGGTGCTGCTGGCCGTCTCACCCGACCAGAAGGTCATCGAGGTGGTCTACGGCACGGAGGTTCGCGGCCGGGGCGCCGAGTCGGCCGCACCGCTGGGTGTCGCCGCCGCATCGTCGGCATTCGAGCGGGGTGACCTGGTCGACGGCCTGGTCAGCGCGATCCGCGTGCTCAGCGCCGGGATTTCGCCGGCTTAGTGGCGATCGCAAGCGCGGCGTAGCCGGGCGCGGCGGGTCGCCACCATTGCTTAGTTCTAAGCGGCGGGGGCGCTCAGCTCTCGCTGGCGTCGAAACGGCGCGCCCGCAACGAACGCTTCACTCCGGCCTGACCCTCGAGCACCAGACGTCGCAACGCCGCCGGCACCTGCGGGTCGGACAAGAACTTGTCCGCGGCGGCAATGCCGTCGTCGCTGATGTCCCAGTGCGGATACAGGCCGATCACCACCGTCTGCGCCACTTCGCTGGATCGGCGCGCCCAGACTCCGGAGATCACCTCGAAATAGCGCTCTGTGAACGGCTTGAGCAACTCGGCCTGCCCCGCCGGCGCGATGCCCGCGATGATCGAGCGGGCGGTGATGTTGGCCAGGGTGTCGTCCTCCACCACCATCGTCCAGGCTTCCTCCTTGACCCGCAGCTGAGGCCGGGCCGTCGCGGCCTGGGCCCCGTGCCGCTTGCCGGCGGCGGTCGGATCGCGCTGGATCTCGGCATCGATGAACGGCGTCGCGGGCCCATCGGCGTCGATGGCACCGGCGGTGGCCAGCGCCGTCACGATCCGCCACCGCAGGTCCGTGTCGATCTCGAGGCCGGCCAGTCCCAACTCGGCGGGACCCCGCTCCAGCAGCTCCGCCAGCGTCGCGACATGGTCCGTCGACAGCACCGACGAGCACAGCGTGTTAACGAAGGCGAGCTGGTGGTCCGAGCCGGGCTGCGCGGCACGCGCCAACTCCAACAGCCGGTCGGCGAACTGCGGCCAGCCCTGCTCGCGCGCCCAGCCCTGTTCGGCGTACGACGTCAGCGCAGTCTGCGCCTGCAGCAGCAGCCGTTGTGCCACCCCGACCTCGGATTCGGCGTGCACGCCACCCGTCACCAGGGCCACGAAATCGCGCGCCCGCAGTTCGGCTTCACGCGTCATCTCCCAAGCGGCCGACCAGACCAGCGAGCGCGGCAGCGGCTCGGCGATGTCGGCGATGCGCTCCAGCGCGGTGCCTAGCGACTCCGTGTCCAGCCGTAACGAGCAATACGTCAGGTCGTCGTCATTGACCAGGACCAGCTGGCCCCGCGAAACACCAACCAGTGCAGGAACTTCCGTGACCGAACCTTCGACGTCGAGCTCTTCGCGGTGCACTCGCACCAGCTTTCCGCTGCCGTCGTCGTCGTAGATCCCGACCGCCAGCCGGTGCACCCGGGTCTCGCCGGCGCCCGGTGCGGCGCCGCTCTGAGTCACCGCGAACCGGGTGAACCTGCCGTCCGTGTCGACGTCGAAATCCGGCCGCAGCGTATTCAGCCCGGTCGTCTTGAGCCACTGCTGACCCCAATCGGACAGGTCGCGTCCCGACGCCTGCTCCAGCGCGGTGACCAGGTCGTCGAAGGTGGCATTCCCGAAGGCGTGGGCGCGGAAGTAGTCTCGCAGCCCGGCCAGGAAGTGCTCCAACCCGACATAGGCGACGAGTTGCTTGAGCACCGAAGCGCCTTTGGCGTAGGTGATGCCGTCGAAGTTCACCTCGACCGCGGCCAAGTCGGGGATGTCGGCGGCGATCGGATGCGTCGACGGCAACTGATCCTGGCGGTAGGCCCACGACTTCTCCACCGTGGCGAATGTCGTCCAGGCCTCGGTGAATTCGGTTGCCTCGCTTTGGCACAGCACCGAGGCGAAGGTCGCGAACGACTCGTTCAGCCACAGGTCGTCCCACCAGGCCATGGTGACCAGATCCCCGAACCACATGTGCGCCATCTCATGCAGCACGGTCTCGGCGCGCCGTTCGTAGGATGCCCGGGTGACCTTGCTGCGAAACACGTAGTCCTCAAGGAAGGTCACCGCGCCGGCGTTTTCCATTGCGCCGGCGTTGAATTCGGGAACGAACAGCTGATCGTATTTCCCGAACGCGTAGGGGAGCCCAAAGTTCTTGTGGTAGAAGCCAAATCCCTGTTTGGTTTGGGTGAACAGCCGCTCGGCGTCCATGTGTTGCGCCAAAGACGACCGGCAGTAGATGCCCAGCGGGATCTCGCCGTGCTCATCGGTGTAAACGTCGTTCCATTCGGCGTAGGGGCCGGCGATCAGCGCGACCAGATAGGTGCTCATCCGGGGTGTGGTGGCAAAGGTGTGCACGCCGTCTTCCACCGACACCGTCGCGCCGTTGGAGATCACCTTCCAATGCGTGGGCGCGGTGACCCGCACGTCGAAGGTGGCCTTGAGGTCGGGCTGGTCGAAGCAGGCGAACATGCGCTTGGCATCGGCGGTTTCGAACTGCGAGTACAGATAGGTCTCGTCGTCGACCGGGTCGACGAATCGGTGCAGACCCTCGCCGGTGTTGGAGTAACGGCAGTCCGCGTCAACCACGACGATGTTGCGGTCGGCCAGCCCGCGCAGTGGGATACCGGTGGATTCGTCGTATCCGGAAACGTCCAGATCGTGCCCGTTGAGGGTGGCGCTGCGAATGGTGTCGGCGGCGATGTCGATGACCGTGTCGGCGCCGTCGAGCGCATCGAACACCACCGTGGTGAGCGAGCGGAAGTTCCGTTCACTGGGAGCGCCACTGCCGTCGGTGAGATCTAGGTCGATCTGATAGCTGGCGACGGTGATCAGGGAAGCGCGTTCGACGGCCTGTTCGCGGGTGAGGTTGGGAAGTGCCACGTGTCCAACTTACGGGTCGGGCGAAGCGGGAACAGGATCCAGACGCCTACGGTTATGAAGAGCAGTCTTTTATCCGACGAGAGGATGCGCCATGCCTGACACCGCCGCCGCGAAAAACAAAGCCGATTTCTGGTTCGATCCGCTATGTCCGTGGGCATGGATCACCTCGCGCTGGATCCTCGAAGTGGAAAAGGTTCGCGACATCGAGGTGAACTTTCACGTGATGAGCCTGGCGGTGCTCAACGAGAACCGCGAAGGTCTGCCCGACGAATACCGCGAACGGCTGGCGAAGGCCTTCGGCCCGGTGCGCGTGGCGATCGCCGCTGAGCAGGCCCACGGGGCCGAGGTGCTGCGGCCGCTGTACACCGCGATGGGGACCCGGATCCACAACGAGGGCAACAAAGAACTCGACGACGTGATCAAGCTGGCGCTGGCCGACGCCGACCTGCCCGCCGAGTTGGCGGAGGCCGCGAACAGCGACGCCTACGACGAAGCGCTGCGCAAGAGCCACCACGCCGGCATGGACGCGGTCGGCGACGACGTCGGCACACCGACCATCCACGTCAACGACGTGGCCTTCTTCGGGCCGGTGCTCTCCAAGATCCCGCGGGGTGAGGAAGCGGGCAAGCTGTGGGACGCCTCGGTCACCTTCGCGTCCTACCCGCACTTCTTCGAGCTCAAGCGGACCCGCACCGAGAAGCCCGAATTCGACTAGACCGCACTGGATCGCCGCGAAACGGGCGGCGGTGGCTGTGTAAGGATTGCGGGCATGCGCGTCTACCTCGGCTCTGACCACGCCGGATTCGAGCTCAAGCAGCAGATCATCGACCACCTCCAGAAATCCGGGTACGAGCCGATCGACTGCGGTGCCTTCAGCTACGACGCCGAAGACGATTACCCGGCGTTTTGCATCGCCGCCGCCACTCGCACGGTCGCCGACCCGGACAGCCTGGGCATCGTGCTGGGTGGCTCGGGCAACGGAGAGCAGATCGCCGCCAACAAGGTCCCCGGCGCCCGGTGCGCGCTGGCCTGGAGCGTCGAAACCGCGACGCTGGCCCGCGAACACAACAACGCCCAACTGATCGGCATCGGCGGACGGATGCACACCGTGGCCGAGGCGCTGGCCATCGTCGACGCCTTCTTGACCACGCCGTGGTCGAAAGCCGAACGCCACCAACGGCGTATCGACATACTCGCCGAATACGAACGCACCCACCAGGCCCCGCCGGTACCCGGCGCGGCTGATTGACGCCGGAAAGGTCTGCGCGTGCCCGAAGGGCATACCCTGCATCGGTTGGCCCGGCTGCACCAACGCCGGTACGCCGGCGCCCCCGTGGCGGTGTCCAGCCCCCAGGGCCGCTTCGCTGATTCGGCGGCGGTGGTCAACGGTCGGGTGCTGCAGCGCACCAGCGCCTGGGGGAAGCACCTGTTTCACCACTACGCCGGCGGCCCGATCGTGCACGTGCATCTCGGGCTGTACGGCGCCTTCACCGAGTGGGAACGTACCGGCGACGGACTGTTTCCCGAAGCGGTCGGGCAGGTCCGGATGCGCATGATCGGCGCCGATCACGGCACCGACCTGCGCGGGCCGACGGTGTGCGAGGTCATCGACGAAGGCCAAGTCAGCGACGTCCTGGCCAGATTAGGCCCCGACCCGCTGCGCAGCGACGCCGATCCGTCGTGGGCGTGGAAGCGAATTGCCAAGTCCCGCAGGCCTATTGGCGCCCTGTTGATGGATCAGACGGTGATGGCCGGGGTGGGTAACGTCTATCGCAGCGAGTTGTTGTTCCGTCACCGGATCGACCCGTTCCGGCCCGGCCGCGACGTCGGCGAGGCCGAGTTCGATGCGGCCTGGAGCGACCTGGTGACGTTGATGAAGGTCGGTTTGCGGCGCGGCAAGATCATCGTGGTGCGGCCGGAGCACGATCACGGCGCGCCGTCGTACCGGCCCGATCGGCCCCGCACCTACGTCTACCGGCGCGCCGGCGAACCCTGCCGGGTGTCCGGTGATCCGATCCGCACGACGGTGCTGGAGGGCCGAAACGTTTTCTGGTGCCCGACCTGCCAGAAATGAGCCGGCCGGCCCGGCAGTTGACGCAGCCGGACCGGATTAACAGGTAACTCTCAGCCCGAAACACTGGCGCCGATTTGTTTAGCCAAAGCACCGATGGGTAATAGTCCTTGCTGTGAAAACTCTTCCACGTTTGGCCGCAACGGCTCTCGCAATCGGTGGGCTGGGACTGGCGGGCCTGGGCGTCGCAACCGAGGCGCAGGCGCATCCCGGACCTTTCCCGCAATGGTGTCCGGGTGAGTTCTGGGATCCGGGCTGGGGCGATAACTGGGACTGGAACAACTGCCACGACTGGCGTCACGAGGGTTGGGGGCCCGGGGGCTGGAACCCGCCCGGTCCGGCCGGGGGTCCCGGCTGGGGACCACCGCCGCCTCCGCATGGTCCGTGGGGACCGCCGCCGCCTCCGGGCTGGCACCCCTGATCCGATAAGTCACGCAACAAAAACGCGCCCTGCCGGTTATCGGCAGGGCGCGTTTGTGTCCGTGGCTAGCTGACTCCCAGCACCGAGTAGACCTCGTTGGACAACACCAGGCTGCGGGGGTCCGCGTTCGCCTTGGTGGGATCGAAGTGATTGGCCACATACGCGTAGCCGATGCGGTGCTCGAGATCGACGAACCCGAACGAACCCCCCAGCCCGCCGTGACCGAAGATGCGCGGGTTGGGTCCGTTGACGCAGCGCTGGTTGAGCATGTACCCCAGGCCCCATCCGTGGTCGGCGACCCGCGGGCCCAGCACCAGATCGGTCTCTAGGCCGCCCTGGCAGACCCGCACCAGATCCATGTGCTGGCGGCTGAGCAGCTTCTCCTGGGCGAGCGCGTTGTAGAACGTCGCCAGCCCAAGCGCCGAGACCTGCCCGTTGGTGCCGGGGAATTCGAGTTCGCGCCACAGGTTCAGGTCGTGTGAGCCGAGTTCGTCATCCGGGGCGAACCCCATCGAGATGGACAGTCCCGCCTTCGGGTGCTCGGCCAGGCTGGTCGGGTAGCCGGGCGCGTTCGCGTCGGCCAGCAGGTCTCGGGCGTGCGGCTTGTTGACCCGCTCGGCGCAACGGTGCTGTTCGGACAGCGGCAACCCGATGTGGACATCGGCGCC
Organism: Mycobacterium sp. 1465703.0; assembly: GCF_001672975.1. Taxonomy (GTDB): domain Bacteria; phylum Actinomycetota; class Actinomycetes; order Mycobacteriales; family Mycobacteriaceae; genus Mycobacterium. The sequence continues at coordinate 18,324 of NZ_LZKU01000256.1, read as the reverse complement.
CAACGGTTCGGCGATCTCGGCGCGCAGGTATTGGCCAATGGTGCGGCCGGTGATCCGGCGAAACACCTCGCCCATGATGAAACCGAAGGTGGTCATGTGGTAACCCTGGGCGGTGCCCGGCTCCCACCACGGCTCGGCGGCGGCCAGCTGTTCGCAGACGTAGTCCCAGTCGGCGACCTGCTCCCAGCGCATCCGGGTGCGCGGGCCGATGACGCCGGAGCGGTGGCTCATCACCATCGCCACCGTGATGTCTTGTTTGCCCGCCTGGGCGAACTCGGGCCAGTAGTGCGCGACCGGCGCCTGCAGGTCCAGCTCACCACGGTCGGCGAGTTGGTGCACACAGGTGGCCGACAGGGCCTTGGTGCCGGACAACACCGTCGTCAGCGTGTTCTGCTGCCAGGTACGGGTACGGGCCGCATCGGCCCAGCCACCCCACAGATTGACCACCAGGGACCCGTCGACCCAGACCGCGACTGCGGCGCCGACTTCGGAGCCCAGCGTGAAATTGCGCTCGAACGCGTCGCGAACCCCGACGAAGTCCGACGCGCATGAGCCGTGTATTGACACGTCGCTCTTCAGGTCGCTCATGGCGCCTCTCTGTCGAGCAGATAGCCAGCCCAGAGCGGGCGACGGGAATCGAACCCGCGTAGCTAGTTTGGAAGACTAGGGCTCTACCATTGAGCTACGCCCGCATGTATTTAGTCGAGCGTGACTGTAGCTGGCGACGGAGATCAAATCTAATCGACTCGATTTTGTGATCGCTCTGTGAGGTCTGTGACGTCGCTGCGAAGCCCGTGGCCAACCAGGTGTTGAGGGGCCTTAGGATCATCGAGGTCAGCGCGGGGTGTAGCGCAGCTTGGTAGCGCATCCGCTTTGGGAGCGGAAGGCCGCAGGTTCAAATCCTGTCACCCCGACCAGCACGACCGGCACCGTGCGTTGCGCACGGCCCACCGACCGCCAAGAACGAGCACTGAGGAGCACACCCGTGAAGAGCACCGTCGAGCAGTTGAGCCCCACCCGGGTGCGCATCAACGTGGAGGTCCCTTTCTCGGAACTCGAGCCCGATTTCCAGCGTGCTTATAAGGAGCTGGCCCGGCAGGTGCGGCTGCCCGGATTCCGGCCGGGCAAGGCGCCGGCGAAGTTGCTGGAGGCCCGGTTCGGCCGTGAGGCCATGCTCGATCAGGTCGTCAACGAGGCGCTGCCGGCGCGGTACGGGCAGGCGGTCGCGGAGTCAGAGGTGCACCCACTGGGCCAGCCCGAGATCGAGGTCACCAAAAAGGAGTATGGCGAGGAGCTGGCCTTCACCGCCGAGGTCGACGTGCGCCCGAAGCTCACTCTGCCGGACCCGGGCGAACTCAAGGTCTCGGTGGACCCGATCGAGGTCAGCGACGAAGACGTGGACGCCGAACTGCAGTCTCTGCGTGCCCGGTTCGGCACCCTGACCGGAGTGGACCGCCCGGTCGCCGACGGTGACTTCGTGTCGATCGACCTGTCGGCCACTATCGACGGTGAAGAGGTTCCGGGCGCCACCGCACAGGGCCTGTCCCACGAGGTCGGGTCGGGCCGGCTCATCGCGGGCCTCGACGAAGCTCTGATCGGATTGTCGGTCGACGAGTCCAAGGAGTTCACCGCGGCGCTGGCGACCGGCGAGCACGCCGGTAAGGACGCGCAGGTGACCGTCACGGTCAAGTCGATCAAGGAACGCGAGCTGCCCGAGCCCGACGACGAGTTCGCCCAACTGGCCAGCGAGTTCGACACCATCGAGGAGCTGAAGACCAACCTGCGCGACCAGGTCGGCCGCACCAAGCGAGTCCAGCAAGCCGAGAACATCCGCGAGGCCACTCTCGACACGCTGCTCGAGCAGGTCGACGTGCCGCTGCCGGAGGCGATCGTCAAGGCGCAGGTCGACAGTGCCCTGCACAATGCCCTGCACAGCCTCAACCACGACGAAACCAAGCTCGAGGAAGTGCTGGCCCAGCAAGGCAAGTCTCGCGAAGAGTTCGAGAACGAGACGCGCACCGCCGCCGAGACGGACGTCAAGAGGCAACTGCTGCTGGACGCGCTGGCCGACGAGCTGCAGATCCAGGTCGGCCAGGAGGACCTGACCGAGCGGCTGGTGGCGACGTCACAGCAATACGGCATCGAACCCCAGCAACTGTTGGGCTACCTGCAGGAAAACAACCAGCTGCCGGCCATGTTCGCCGACGTGCGCCGGTCGCTGGCCATCGCCGAGGTGATCCGGGCGGCGACCGTCACCGACAGCGCTGGGAACACCATCGACACCAGTGAATTCTTCGGCAAGCGCACGGAGGGGGCCGGCAATCCGGCGACGGAGGACGACGAAGCCTCGGATGAGGCCGGCGAATCCGACGAGGCCGACACCGGGAAGTGACCCCGCCATGACGCTGTGAGCGAACGCGCCCGTTTCAGGGGTGCGTGGCCGCGAAACAGCGGGCTCGGTTGGTTAGGGTCGGAACATACGGAACTTTAGAAAGCAGGTAACCCAGTCGTGACTGACATGCGTTCGAACTCGCAGGGTCTCAACCTCACGGACTCGGTCTATGAGCGCTTGCTGTCCGAGCGCATCATCTTCCTTGGTTCGGAGGTCAGCGACGAAATCGCCAATCGGCTGTGCGCACAGATTCTGCTGCTCGCCGCCGAGGATGCCACCAAGGACATTTCGCTCTACATCAATTCGCCGGGCGGATCGATCAGTGCCGGAATGGCCATCTACGACACCATGGTGCTGGCGCCGTGCGACATCGCCACCTACGCGATGGGCATGGCCGCCTCGATGGGTGAGTTCTTGTTGGCCGCCGGCACCAAGGGCAAGCGTTACGCGTTGCCGCACGCCCGCATCCTGATGCACCAGCCACTCGGCGGGGTGACCGGCAGCGCGGCCGACATCGCCATTCAGGCCGAGCAGTTCACGGTCATCAAGAAGGAGATGTTCCGGCTCAACGCCGAGTTCACCGGCCAATCGATCGAGCGCATCGAGGCGGACTCGGATCGCGACCGCTGGTTCACCGCGCAGGAAGCCCTGGAATACGGCTTCGTCGACCACATCATCACCCGCGCCGCCCACATCACCAATGGAGAAGCCCAGTGAACCCCGAAACCCAACCCCAGGCGCGCTACATCCTGCCGTCGTTCATCGAGCACTCCAGCTTCGGCATCAAGGAATCCAATCCTTACAACAAGCTGTTCGAGGAACGCATCATCTTCCTCGGTGTCCAGGTCGACGACGCGTCGGCGAACGACATCATGGCCCAGTTGCTGGTGCTCGAGTCGTTGGACCCGGACCGCGACATCACCATGTACATCAACTCACCCGGCGGCGGATTCACCTCGCTGATGGCGATTTACGACACCATGCAGTATGTGCGCGCCGACATCCAGACGGTGTGCCTGGGGCAGGCCGCATCCGCCGCGGCGGTGTTGCTGGCCGCCGGAACGCCGGGTAAGCGGATGGCGCTGCCTAACGCCCGGGTGCTGATCCACCAGCCTTCGCTGCAGGGCGTGATCCAGGGTCAGTTCTCCGACCTGGAGATCCAGGCCGCCGAGATCGAGCGGATGCGCACGCTGATGGAGACCACGCTGGCCCGCCACACCGGCAAGGACGCAACGACGGTCCGCAAGGACACCGACCGGGACAAGATCCTGACCGCCGAAGAGGCCAAGGACTACGGGATCATCGACACCGTGCTGGAGTACCGGAAGCTTTCGGCGCAAAGCGCGTAGGACTGTCGCCGAACGTGCACTCACTGCGCATCTTCGGCTGATTTGTCGCGCTGAGTGCACGCTCGGCGCAGATCCGCGATATCGGCCGGGCCGATCCGGCAGCATCCGCCGACGATGCGGGCCCCGGCCGCGATCCACTGGCCTGCCAGCTCGGTGCTGAACCGCGACGGGCCGATCCACCTGCGCCGCAACGCATCCCAGCGCTCACCGCTGTTCGGGTAGACGATGACGGGTTTCCCGACGGCCGCCGCGTGCGTAATCGCGGGCAACACGTCGTCGGGTGCGCAGCAGTTCACCCCGATCGCGACGATCTCGTCGACGCCGGCGGCCACCGCGAACGCGTCGGCGAGGGGTTGACCGGCCCGGGTCCGGCCGCCGTCGATGGTGTAGCTCAGCCAGGCCGGTTTCCCGACCGAGCGGACCAGATCGACCAGCGCCTGCGCCTCGTCGACGTCGGGCACGGTTTCACACGCGAGCACGTCGGCGCCGGCGGCAGCCAAGATCTCCAGCCGGGGCCGATGCCATCGCGTCAACGCCGCGACGGTCAGGCCGTAGCGGCCGCGGTACTCCGACCCGTCGGCCAGTGCCGCGCCGTACGGCCCGATCGAGGCGGCGATCAGCAGGCCGTCTGCGCCGGCTTCGTCGCGGGCTGCCTCGGCGAGTTCGACGCTGCGGCGCAACAGACCGGCGGTCTCCCGGCGATCGAGGCCGCGGGCGGCGAACCCCTCGAATGACGCCTGATAGCTGGCCGTCGTCGCGATCATCGCCCCGGCGCGAAAGTAGGCGGCGTGCACGGCGACGATCTCCTGCGGGGCGTCGGCGAGAAGCCTTGCCGACCACAGTGGGTCGGACAGGTCATGCCCGCGTGCTTCAAGCTCGGTGGCCAAGCCGCCGTCGAGCAACACGGATCCGCTGGGCCACGCAAAGCCCTCAGCCAAACCCACCTGGCCACTGTAGGGTGATTTCTTGGGGGTCCGCCCAGGCCTCGGGTATTCGTCGGCGTTGGGTTGGCACCTCCACCGGAAACATGGTCGGAGGGCCAGTTAGCCTCGGTCGCATTACGAGCGCGACACGCCAAAGACACGCAAAGCGCGCCTTTCGCGAGTGACTGGCACCGTCTGGCTATATGTTTCATGCATACGGGGCATGTATGAATACCACCGACGCGATTCGGCGCTTATGGTCGCGTCGGGCCCGATCTAGCGGGTAGCGTCGGTGAATACATGCGGGACAGGCAAGACCAACGGCGAACAGGAAGTAGGCCCTCAGCACCATGGCGCGCATCGGAGACGGCGGTGACCTGCTGAAGTGCTCGTTCTGCGGGAAGAGCCAGAAGCAGGTCAAGAAACTCATTGCTGGCCCCGGTGTGTACATCTGCGATGAATGCATCGATCTCTGCAACGAGATCATCGAAGAGGAGCTCGCCGACGCCGACGACGTCAAGCTTGATGAACTTCCCAAGCCGATCGAGATCCGGGAGTTCCTCGAGGGATATGTCATCGGTCAGGACACCGCCAAGCGGACGCTGGCCGTGGCGGTCTACAACCACTACAAGCGCATCCAGGCCGGTGAAAAGGGCCGCGACTCCCGACACGAGCCGGTCGAGCTGACCAAATCCAACATCCTGATGCTCGGCCCCACCGGCTGCGGCAAGACCTACCTGGCCCAAACCCTGGCCAAGATGCTCAACGTCCCGTTCGCCATCGCCGACGCCACCGCCCTGACCGAAGCCGGGTATGTCGGTGAAGACGTCGAGAACATTTTGCTCAAGTTGATCCAGGCCGCCGACTACGACGTGAAGCGCGCCGAAACCGGCATCATCTATATCGACGAGGTGGACAAGATCGCCCGCAAGAGCGAGAACCCGTCGATTACCCGTGACGTTTCCGGTGAGGGTGTGCAGCAGGCCTTGCTGAAAATCCTGGAAGGCACCCAGGCCTCGGTTCCTCCGCAGGGCGGTCGCAAGCACCCGCACCAGGAGTTCATCCAGATCGACACCACCAACGTGCTGTTCATCGTCGCCGGTGCCTTCGCCGGCCTGGAGAAGATCATTTACGAGCGGGTAGGCAAGCGCGGTCTGGGCTTCGGCGCCGAGGTGCGCTCGAAGGCCGAGATCGACACCACCGATCACTTCGCCGAAGTCATGCCCGAAGATCTGATCAAGTTCGGCTTGATCCCCGAGTTCATCGGCCGTCTTCCAGTCGTCGCCTCGGTCACCAACCTGGACCGCGAGTCGCTGGTCAAGATCCTGTCCGAGCCGAAGAACGCGCTGGTCAAGCAGTACACCAGGCTCTTCGAGATGGACAGCGTGGAGCTCGAGTTCACAGACGACGCGCTGGAAGCGATCGCTGACCAGGCGATCCACCGCGGCACCGGGGCTCGCGGCCTGCGGGCCATCATGGAAGAGGTCCTGCTGCCGGTGATGTACGACATCCCGAGCCGCGACGACGTCGCCAAGGTCGTGGTGACCAAGGAGACCGTCCAGGACAACGTGTTGCCGACGATCGTGCCGCGCAAGCCTTCCCGCAGCGAGCGTCGGGACAAGAGCGCCTAGTTACGATCCCGGGGCGCTCGCGCGCCCCGCGATAGCAGCGATCTCACGTCTTGTTCACGGTCGGCGACTGCCATAAATGGACGCTAAAACGCGGCAACCGAAGGCCCGTCCGGTATGGACGACAGTAGTTAACGCGCGAGACGTGACCAACAACACAGTTTGCTATGGTAGGAACTGGGGTCATCCTGCTGACTTGGGCTTTTAGCCACGTAGGGCTCGCGTGTGGCGGGGAGCGGCTGGCCATGTACAGCGGAAATCAATGCCATAATTGATACTGCCAGTGACATAAAACCGTGATGGTCGGAGACTCACTTCGCCGGCGCGTAACCTGTAGCTGCGCGAACTGTCTGTCCGGTGAACAAATGGAGGGCAAAGACGTGGATCCGAACGGCAGCGGAGCCGGATCAGACTCACCGAATGGGGCTTCCCCCAACGGATCTGCTCGTCAGCGCCTGGAACAGGTCGTTATCCGCTTCGCCGGTGACTCCGGTGACGGCATGCAGCTCACCGGAGACCGGTTCACATCTGAGGCAGCACTTTTCGGCAATGACCTGGCGACCCAGCCCAACTATCCCGCCGAGATCCGGGCTCCTGCAGGCACGCTGCCCGGTGTCTCGTCCTTCCAGATTCAGATCGCCGACTACGACATTCTGACCGCCGGCGACCGGCCCGACGTCCTTGTCGCGATGAACCCCGCTGCGCTCAAGGCCAATATCGGTGACTTGCCGCGCGGTGGCATGGTGATCGCGAACTCCGACGAGTTCACCAAGCGCAACCTGACCAAGGTCGGTTACGTCACCAACCCGCTCGAGACCGACGAGTTGTCGGACTACGTCGTGCATTCCGTCGCGATGACCACGCTGACGCTTGGCGCCGTCGAGACGATCGGCGCGACCAAGAAAGACGGCCAGCGCGCCAAGAACATGTTCGCGCTGGGGCTGCTGTCGTGGATGTACGGGCGGCCGATCGAGACCAGCGAGAAGTTCATCCGGGAGAAGTTCGCCCGCAAGCCCGAAGTCGCCGAGACCAACGTGCTGGCACTGAAGGCCGGCTGGAACTACGGCGAAACGACCGAGGCTTTCGGCACCACCTACGAGGTGTCCCGGGCCACGCTGCCAACGGGCGAATACCGCCAGATCTCGGGCAACACCGCCCTGGCGTACGGCATCGTCGCGGCCGGCCAACTGGCCGACATTCCGGTCGTACTCGGCAGCTACCCGATCACGCCGGCGTCCGACATCCTGCACGAGCTGTCCAAGCACAAGAACTTCAACGTCATCACCTTCCAGGCCGAGGACGAAATCGGCGGTATCTGCGCGGCGATCGGCGCCTCGTACGGCGGCGCGCTGGGCGTCACTACCACCTCCGGGCCGGGTATCTCGCTGAAGTCCGAAGCGCTCGGGCTGGCCGTCATGACCGAGCTGCCGTTACTCGTCGTCGACGTGCAGCGGGGCGGGCCCTCGACCGGGCTGCCCACCAAGACCGAGCAGGCCGACCTGCTGCAGGCGCTGTACGGCCGCAACGGCGAGTCGCCGGTGGCGGTACTTGCCCCACGGTCACCGTCGGACTGCTTCGAGACCGCGCTGGAGGCTGCGCGCATCGCGGTGTCGTATCACACACCGGTCATCGTGTTGTCCGACGGCGCAATTGCCAACGGGTCAGAGCCGTGGCGCATTCCGGACGTCAGCACGCTGCCGAGCATCACGCACACCTTCGCCAAACCGGACGAACCGTTCCAGCCGTACGCGCGCGATCCGGAGACGCTGGCCCGGCAATTCGCGGTTCCTGGCACGCCGGGGCTCGAGCACCGCATCGGTGGTCTGGAAGCGGCGAACGGCTCAGGCAATATTTCGTACGAGCCGGTCAACCACGACCTGATGGTCCGGTTGCGGCAGGCCAAGATCGACGGGATCGCCGTCCCGAATCTGGAAGTCGACGATCCGACCGGCGACGCCGAGCTGCTGCTCATCGGCTGGGGCAGCTCTTATGGCCCGATCGGTGAGGCCTGCCGGCGGGCCCGGCGCAAGGGCATCAAGGTGGCGCACGCTCACTTGCGTTACCTCAACCCCTTCCCGGCCAACCTGGGCGAGGTGCTGCGGCGCTACCCGCAGGTGGTCTGCCCGGAGATGAACTTGGGCCAACTGGCGTTCCTGCTGCGGGGCAAGTACCTGGTGGACGTGCAATCGGTCAGCAAGGTGCAAGGGGTCGCATTCCTGGCCGACGAGATCGGCCGTGTCATCCGCGCCGCACTGGGCGGGACATTGGCCGAAGTCGAGAACGACAAGACGATGGTCGCCAAAATGGCGGCGGCAACGGTTGGAGCCGGCGCATGACTCGTGCCGGTGACGACAAAGAGCGAAGCGATGAGGAGGAGCGGCGCTCGTGACTGACGTGATCGGCAACTTGGCGGGCAAAGACCTCGGTGTGACCGCCAAGTTGACCAAAAACGACGGGGTTCCCACCACGGACCAGCCACAGAAGTCCAAGGACTTCACCAGCGACCAAGAGGTCCGCTGGTGCCCGGGCTGCGGTGACTACGTCATCCTCAACACCATCCGCAACTTCCTGCCCGACCTCGGGCTGCGGCGCGAGAACATCGTGTTCATCAGCGGCATCGGCTGCTCGAGCCGGTTCCCGTACTACCTCGAGACCTATGGTTTCCACTCGATCCACGGCCGCGCGCCGGCCATCGCCACCGGCCTGGCGCTGGCCCGCGAGGACCTCTCGGTGTGGGTAGTCACCGGTGACGGCGACGCCCTGTCGATCGGGGGTAACCACCTGATCCATGCGCTGCGCCGCAACGTCAACATCACCATCCTGCTGTTCAACAACCGGATCTACGGTCTGACCAAGGGGCAGTACTCGCCGACGTCGGAGGTCGGCAAGGTCACCAAGTCGACCCCGATGGGATCGCTGGACCACCCGTTCAACCCGGTGTCGTTGGCACTGGGCGCCGAGGCGACCTTCGTCGGCCGCGCGCTGGACTCCGACCGCAATGGACTGACCGAGGTATTGCGCGCCGCCGCCGGGCACCGGGGCGCCGCGGTGGTCGAGATCCTGCAGGACTGCCCGATTTTCAACGACGGCTCTTTCGACGCGTTGCGCAAGGAAGGCGCCGAGGAGCGGGTCATCAACGTCCGCCACGGTGAGCCAATCGTGTTCGGCGCCAACGGCGAATACTGCGTGGTGAAGTCGGGTTTCGGGCTGGAGGTGGCCAAGACCGCCGACGTGTCGGTCGACGAGATCGTGGTGCACGACGCGCACAGCGACAACTCGGCCTACGCTTTCGCGCTGTCCCGGTTGTCGGATCAGAACCTCGAACACACCGTGCTCGGCATCTTCCGCGACATCAGCCGGCCCACCTACGACGACGCGGCGCGTTCACAGGTCCAGGCGGCCCAGTCGGCGAAGTCGTTCGACTCCGCCGCGCTGCAATCGCTGTTGCGCGGGCGCGACACCTGGACCGTCGACTGACGTGGCCGACCAGATGCCCGACAATCCTCAGGCCGGGTTGCTCGCGGGGATAGTGCTGGCCGGCGGCGAATCGCGGCGCATGGGGCGCGACAAGGCCACCCTGCCGGGGCCAGGCGGTGCCGCCACACTTCTCGAACATGTTGTCGGGGTAATCGCGCAGCGCTGCGAACCGGTCTTCGTGATGGCCGCGCCGGGTCAGCCGCTGCCGGCGGTACAGGCACAAGTCATTCGCGACGAGGTGCGCGGCCAGGGGCCGCTGCCGGCCACCGGACGCGGGTTGCGGGCGGCCGCGGAAGCGGGAGCGGAGTATGCCTTCGTCTGCGCCGTCGACATGCCGTTGCTGTCTGCGGAATTGATCGACGACCTGGTGCGATTGGCGGCCGAGACCAACGCCGAGATCGTGCTCCCGTGGGACGGTCGCAGCCACTACCTCGCCGCGGTGTACCGCACCGATCTGGCCGAGCGGATCGACGGCCTGGTCGCCGGCGGCGCCCGGTCGATGCGCGCCTTGATCGATGCCTCGGATGCGCAGCAGATCGTGTTGCCGGAATCGCGTTTCCTGGCCAACGTCAACACGGAGAGCGATCTGCTCGCTCTCGCGCAGTCGCGGCGCTGAGCGCTCCGCCGGCCTGGCGGTCGAATTCTGCTTTCGCCAATAAATCCGGCGTCGACGCTGCACGCTTTTGATCTCTTCGGAATAACTAATTGCCCAATTTCGCCATGGCGCAGCTCCGCCGATTCTGGACTAAAAACAATACCGTCGCATGGCCTGGCATCGTGATCTGTTGGCGCAGCGGCGATTTGGCGTCATTTCGCGAATGCCTGTCGGTTCCGGCGGCGCATCGCGTTTCCGTTGTCGCTAAAGAGTTAGCAACTGTTGTAGCAAAATCTGCTTCCGCGAAAGAGCGCACGCTCGTGTCGATCTGAGAACAATCTTTGACGGCGCCCGCGGCGCTGTGTCAACGAAACGTGTCGACGCCTGAACTTTGCGAAAGACGTTGCTACGTCGGTCAATTGAATGAAACACGTCGCTGATCAGGTAATACGGCAGTTGCGTAGTATCGGCTTGGTCTGCCGGGCCGCGCGCGCGGTTTGCTGTTGAATGATAGTGGGGCGCAGGGGTATTCGATGCGACCAGGCGTTCGCGTCAACCGCCCGGCGTGGGAATCTTGCAACGGGCGCGCCTTAAGGTATGCTGCGACTTTTTGTCAGTGGGTTCGGATTCGTTGAAGCGCTGGGCAATCGGTGCAGCGGGTGCAAATAAACGTGCGCCACCTCACAAAACGCAGGTGATTCGGCTCACGATCCGTTTGTGGATTCGATCAGCTTGCCGATCCGCGAAAGTCCGCGTTGACCTGCATGAATGGCCAATCAACCACGGCGTGATCGGCCCGTTACCGAAACGAGATATCCGAATTCTGAAGATGACGAATGCAGCGGCGTCTTCTACGGTCCCTGTTAGCCCGCAACGGGTTACGGAACAGTAATCAAATAATTGAATCCACGGACCCGCGTGTGAGCGGCTCCACGGACGGCGAAAGCCCGGCCGTGGGCGGTGGGTGACACCCACCGGGCAGACTTGGCCCGCCGCTGCCGTGCCTGACCAAGACGGCACGTTTCAAAGCAGGCATCAACCAGAGAGCTTCAGCCCACATCCGTGGGCTTGCTTTGGCGCGCGCGCACCGCGAAAGGAACAAACTTGAAGAACGTCCGAAAGACGCTCATTCTTGCCGCGGTCACAGGCACGCTCGTGACCATTCCATCGGCTACCGCTCACGCGGACCCGGAGACGGTGGCCTTCGATCCCAACGCGCCGGCCGCCGGCCCCGCTCCGGCCGCCGGCCCCGCTCCGGACGCTCCGCCGCCGCCGGCTCCCGACGCTCCGCCGCCGCCGGCTCCCGACGCTCCGCCGCCGCCGGCTCCCGACGCTCCGCCGCCGCCGGCTCCGGACGCTCCGCCGCCGCCGGCTCCGGACGCTCCGCCGCCGCCGGCTCCCGAGGCTCCGCCGGCTCCTGGCCCGGACGTCCCGCCGCCGCCGGCTCACCGGGCGTACAGCGTGAACTGGGATGCCATCGCGCAGTGCGAGTCGGGTGGCAACTGGGGGATCAGCACCGGTAACGGCTTCTCCGGTGGTCTGCAGTTCACCCCGAGCACCTGGCGCGCCAACGGCGGCAGCGGCTCCCCGGCCGGTGCAAGCCGTGACGAGCAGATCCGGGTCGCCGAGAACGTGCTGCACTCGCAGGGCATCGGCGCTTGGCCGGTCTGCGGACGCCGCGGCTGAGCCGCAGCCGCAGTCGACGGCTTCGCCGTCATACCTATAAGAAGTGCCGGGCCTGAGGCCCGGCACTTCTTAACTTCAGGGGCTGCGAGCGTCGGGTAGCGTCGGGCCCGTGACCGCAACGCCGCGCGAATTCGACATTGTGCTGTACGGGGCGACCGGCTTCGTCGGGAAACTCACCGCCGAATATCTGGCCAGCTCGGCACCGGACAGGCGGATTGCGCTGGCCGGCAGATCGGCCGACAAGTTGCGCGCCGTCCGCGACACGCTGGGCGACGCCGCGCAGTCCTGGCCAATTCTTAACGCGGACGCCTCGTCGCCCTCGACGCTCAATGAGATGGCGGCCCGTACCCAGGTCGTCATCACCACGGTCGGGCCCTACACCCGCTACGGGCTGCCGCTGGTGGCGGCGTGCGCCGCAGCCGGCACCGACTACGCCGATCTGACCGGCGAGGCGATGTTCGTCCGCGAAAGCATTGACCTGTATCACAAACAGGCCGCGGATACCGGCGCCCGCATCGTGCATGCGTGTGGATTCGATTCCGTCCCTTCGGACCTCAGTGTGTATGCGCTATACCGTGCGGCGCGAGACGGCGGAGCCGGTGAGCTCGGCGACACCGACCTGGTGGTGCGTTCCTTCTCCGGTGGGATATCCGGCGGGACCGTCGCGTCGATGTTGGAGGTGCTGGATACCGCCTCCCGTGATCCCGAGGCCCGCCGCCAACTCGCCGATCCGTACACATTGACCACCGACCGCGGCGCCGAACCCGATATCGGGCCGCAGCCCGATTTGGCGTGGCGTCGTGGTGCTCGGATCGCGCCGGAACTGACCGGCTTGTGGACGGCCGGTTTCGTGATGGCGCCCTACAACACCCGAATTGTGCGGCGCAGCAACGCATTGCTGGACTGGGCCTACGGGCGCCAGTTGCGCTACAGCGAAAGTATGAGCCTGGGCTCGTCACCGCTGGCTCCGGTGGCCTCCGCCGTGGTGGGTGGGGTGGGCGCCGCGACCTTCGGATTGGGCAGCCGCTATTTCCGTTTCTTGCCCCGCCGGCTGGTGGAGCGGATCGTGCCCAAGCCCGGAACCGGCCCGAGCGAATCCACCCGGGAACGCGGCTATTACCGCATCGAGACGTTCACCACCACCACTACCGGCGCGCGCTTCGTGGCGCGCATGGAGCAGCGCGGCGATCCGGGTTACAAGGCGACTTCGGTGCTGTTGGGGGAGTGCGGCCTCGCGTTGGCGTTCGACCGCGACAAGCTCCCCGAACTGCACGGCGTACTCACACCCGCCGCCGCGATGGGCGATGCACTGCTGGACCGATTCCCCGCCGCAGGCGTGGCGCTGCAAACCGAGCGGTTGCACTGATCGATTGCGTTACGCTGCCCTCCGCGAGGGCTGTTGTCTTGGGCCGCATGAGTCTAGTGTCGTAACTGGCTTGCCCCATAGATGCCAGTAACAAAAGGCGGGTAACCCCGATGGCCGGTCTTGATGATCTCTACGCTCAGATTCCCACGTCCGAAATGGCGACAAGGCTCGGCGTTGACGAAGGCGAAGTCAATAGCGCCGTTCACACGCTGGTGCCCGCACTGCTCAGCGGACTTCACCAGAACTCGCAGGATCCCGCCGAGGCCGACAGGATCGAGTCCGCGAGTCACGAGGCCCGTGGCCTGCTCGACACTGACGTAGGCGCCGACCGCGTTGACGCGAGTGACGGTCACCCGGCGATGACTACCCTCTTCGGCGCTAACGACACCGACCAGGTCGCGTCTGCGTTGGCGAAGGGAGGCGCCGGTAACAGCGACATGCTCAAGCAGTTGCTGCCGGTGGTGCTCCCAATTGTGTTGGCATACATCGGAAAACAGCTGAGTGCAGGGTCGACGGAAACGGCGCCTCGGACAACGCAGGCCGCCTCCGGTGGCGGCCTCGGCGAAGTTCTGGGCAGCATCCTCAGTGCCGGCGCCAGCGACAAATCCGTCGGTGGCGTTCTCGGGAATGTGTTGAGCGGCAAGGGCGGTGCGCTGGGCGACATCCTCGGTGGGTTGCTCGGCGGCAAAAGGTAGTCCAGCGCCGCAGCACCCCGTGTTCATCAGCATGTCTCGGGTGGTTTCGATTGCGTCGAGGGAGGGATGTCCAAGCCCAACAAAGATCGAAAGTAGGCCCTCACGGGTACGAGCAAGGTCCGGTCCCGGCCCGGCCCGGACTGCGTTGATTAAGAAGGGATTGCTATGTCAGACACGCTTACCGGTGGCCAGAAACTCGTGCGCGGGGAATCGATCGCCTCGAACAACGGCGCCTACACCTTGACCCTGCAAGACGACGGCAACTTGGTACTGGCCTCGCGCGGCCAGGCGTTGTGGTCCACCTCGACCGAGGGACAGGATGTGGTGCGCGCCGAAGTACAGCCCGACGGCAACTTCGTCCTCTACACCGCGGACAAACCAATCTGGCACACCGACACCAAGGGCAAGAAGGACGTCAAGCTGGTGCTGCAAGACGATCGCAACTTGGTGCTCTACGCCGCTGACGGACCGGCCTGGTCGACGCACACCGAGACCGACAATCCGCCGCCGCCCGCGCCCGAGGCCGCCGCGGAGGCAGCCGCCCCTGAGTCTGCGGCGCCCGCCGAGGAAGCCGTCGCTGAAGAGCCAACTCCGGAGCCAGAGCCCGCGGCGCGGACCTACAACGTCGAATCCGGCGATACCCTGTGGGCGATTGCGGAGCGCTTCTACGGCGACGGCAACAAATATCAGTTGATCGCCGATGCCAGCGGCATCTCCAACCCGGACCTAATCCAGCCCGGCCAAGTGCTCACGATTCCCTGATCACGCCCAGCCAGACCCCGCCACCTGCGGATTTGGCCACTTACAAGGGGGTAAAAGACGCTCCCTAGAATTGACGGGTGACCGCCAGCCGCAGCCCCGCCACCGATCTGCCCAAGTCGTGGGATCCGGCTGCGGCCGAAAGCGCGATTTACCAGAAGTGGGTGGACGCCGGGTACTTCGTCGCGGACCCCAATAGCGCCAAGCCCGGGTTCTCCATTGTGCTGCCACCGCCCAACGTGACCGGCAGCCTGCACATGGGCCATGCGCTCGAACACACCATGATGGACGCCCTGACCCGCCGCAAGCGAATGCAGGGATATGAGGTCCTCTGGCAGCCGGGGACGGACCACGCCGGCATCGCGACGCAGAGCGTGGTGGAAAAGCAGCTCGCAGTCGACGGCAAGACCAAAGAGGACTTCGGCCGGGAGCTGTTCGTCGAGAAGGTGTGGGACTGGAAGCGCGAGTCCGGTGGCTCCATCGGCGGTCAGATGCGCCGGCTGGGCGACGGGGTGGACTGGAGCCGCGACCGGTTCACCATGGACGAGGGCCTGTCCCGCGCTGTCCGCACCATCTTCAAACGGCTCTATGACGCCGGACTGATCTATCAAGCCGAGCGGCTGGTCAACTGGTCGCCAGTGCTCGAGACGGCGATCTCCGACCTCGAGGTCAACTACCTCGACGTCGAGGGAGAGCTGGTGTCGTTCCGATACGGCTCGATGGACGACTCGCAACCACACATCGTGGTGGCCACCACCCGGATGGAAACCATGCTCGGCGACACCGCGATCGCGGTGCATCCCGACGACGAGCGCTACCGGCACCTGGTCGGTACCAGCCTGCCGCACCCCTTCGTGGACCGCCAGCTCGTGGTCGTCGCCGACGAGCACGTCGATCCCGAATTCGGCACCGGCGCAGTCAAAGTCACTCCCGCACACGACCCCAACGACTTCGAGATCGGGGTTCGGCACCATCTCCCAATGATTTCGATCATGGACACCAAGGGCCGGATCGCCGGTACCGGAACACAATTCGACGGGATGGACCGATTCCAGGCCCGGGTTGCGGTGCGCGAAGCTCTGGCCGCCGAAGGCCGGATCACCGCGGAGAAGCGGCCCTACCTGCACAGCGTCGGACATTCCGAGCGCACTGGCGAGCCGATCGAACCGCGCCTGTCGCTGCAGTGGTGGGTCCGGGTGGAAACACTTGCCAAGGCTGCGGGGGACGCGGTGCGTAACGGGGACACCGTGATTCACCCGGCAAGCCTGGAACCGCGATGGTTCGCCTGGGTCGACGATATGCATGACTGGTGTATCTCCCGGCAGTTGTGGTGGGGCCATCGCATTCCGATCTGGTACGGGCCCAACGGGGAACAGCGCTGCGTCGGCCCCGACGAAACGCCACCAGAAGGCTGGGAGCAGGACCCCGATGTGCTGGACACCTGGTTCTCCTCCGCGCTGTGGCCGTTCTCCACGTTGGGCTGGCCGGAGAAAACCCTGGAGCTCGAAAAGTTCTACCCCACAAGCGTTTTGGTCACCGGTTACGACATCCTGTTTTTCTGGGTGGCCAGGATGATGATGTTCGGCACCTTTGTCGGTGACGACGCGGCCATCACCCTGGACGGCCGCCGCGGCCCACAGGTGCCGTTCACCGATGTCTTCTTGCACGGGCTGATCCGCGACGAGTCCGGCCGCAAGATGAGCAAGTCCAAGGGCAACGTCATCGACCCGTTGGACTGGGTGGAAATCTTTGGGGCCGACGCGCTGCGGTTCACACTGGCCCGCGGCGCCAGCCCGGGCGGCGACCTGGCGGTCGGCGAGGACCATGTCCGGGCGTCGCGCAATTTCTGCACCAAGCTGTTCAATGCCACCCGCTACGCGCTGCTTAACGGCGCGAAATTGGCTCCGCTGCCCGCGCCGGCCGAGCTCACCGATGCCGACCGGTGGATCCTCGGGCGGTTGGAAGAGGTTCGCGCGGAAGTCGATTCGGCGTTCGACAACTACGAGTTCAGTCGCGCCTGCGAGGCGCTCTACCACTTTGCGTGGGACGAATTCTGCGACTGGTACGTCGAATTGGCCAAGACGCAACTGGCCGAAGGGATCGCGCACACCACCGCCGTGCTGGCGGCGACCCTGGACACGCTGTTGCGGTTGCTTCATCCGGTCATCCCGTTCATCACCGAGGCGCTCTGGCAGGCCCTGACCGATGACCAGGTTCAACCCGAGTCACTGGTGATCGCTGACTGGCCGCAGTCCTCCGGCATCAGCTTGGATCAGGTTGCCGCGCAACGGATTACCGACATGCAGAAGCTGGTGACCGAGGTTCGCCGATTCCGCAGCGATCAAGGCCTGGCGGACCGGCAGAAAGTGCCGGCCCGGATGGCCGGTGTCGACGAATCGGATCTGAGCAGCCAGGTGAGCGCGGTGACGTCGCTGGCGTGGCTCACCGCCGCGGGGCCGGAGTTCCGGCCGTCGGCGTCGGTGGAAGTGCGGCTCAGCGGCGGCACCGTCGTCGTCGAGCTGGACACCTCGGGCACCATCGACGTCGCCGCCGAACGTCGCCGACTGGAAAAGGACCTGGCCGCAGCGCACAAGGAGCTGGCGTCGACCACCGCAAAGCTGGCCAACGAGGACTTCTTGGGCAAGGCCCCGCAAAACGTCGTCGACAAGATTCGGGACCGTCAGCGCCTCGCCCAAGAGGAGACGGAACGGATCAACGCGCGGCTAGCCGGACTGCAGTGAGTGATCGATGACTGAGCCGCCCGAGTGGCCGCAGGACGAGCTTGCCGGTGAGGTTCCCGACCCGGCCCCCACCCCGGACGAGATCGCGTCGTTGTTGCAGGTCGAGCACCTGCTGGACCAGCGCTGGCCGGAGACCAAGATCGAGCCGAGCCTGACCCGGATCAGCGCGCTGATGGACTTGCTCGGCTCACCGCAATTGGCCTACCCGTCGATCCACGTCGCCGGCACCAATGGCAAAACCTCGGTGGCCCGAATGATCGACGCGCTGATCACCGCGTTGCATCGACGCACCGGGCGCAGCACCAGTCCCCACCTGCAGTCGGCTGTGGAACGCATCTCCATCGATTCCAAGCCGATCAGCCCGGCCCAGTACGTGGCGACCTACCGGGAGCTCGAACCGTTCATCCAGATGGTCGACGCGCAGTCGCAAGCCGCCGGCGGACCCGCGATGAGCAAGTTCGAGGTGCTGACCGCGATGGCGTTCGCCGCGTTCGCCGACGCCCCCGTCGACGTCGCCGTGATCGAGGTGGGGATGGGTGGCCGCTGGGATGCCACCAATGTGATCAATGCCCCGGTCGCGGTCATCACCCCGATCTCCCTCGATCACGTCGAATACCTGGGCGACGACCTGGCCGGCATCGCGGGTGAGAAGGCCGGCATCATCACCAGGGCACCCGAGGATGCCCCCGATACCGTCGCCGTCATCGCGCGTC
>NZ_LZKU01000255.1 GCF_001672975.1 Mycobacterium sp. 1465703.0 | reverse complement strand
GCACGGTGTTGATCAGCAGGCCCACCATCGACTCAACGCCGGGCACCTCGGCGCCCCGCCCGGAGACCACCGCGCCGAAGACGACATCATGCTGACCGGTCAGCGAGGTCAGCAGCAACGCCCAGGCGCCCTGCAGCACGGTGCTGACCGTGGTGTGCTGCGAGCGGGCCAGTTCGCTGACGGCGCGGGTGGTCTTCTCCGGTACCCGGTAGGAGACGACGCCCCGCGGTCCGAGCCCACATCGATCCGGTGGACCTACCAAGGTCGGCGCCTGGAGCCCGGCCAATAGCTCACCCCAAACCGCTTGTGCGGCAATGCTATCCCGATCGACCAGCCAGTTGACGAAGCCGCGATAGGGCGCCGCGGCAGGCAACGGCTGACGATGGTAGACAGCGAAGATCTCGGCCAACAGGATCGGCAGCGACCAGCCATCCAACACGATGTGGTGATTGGTCAGCACAAGCCGGTGCCGATCTGGCGCGGTGCGGATCAATGCCACGCGGACGGGCGGCTGCTCGGCGAGGTCGCAGACCGCGGCGCGTTCGGCCGCGCACAGCCGCTCGATCCGCCCGTCGACGTCTCCGGCGTCCAGCTCGACATACCGCCACCCCGGCGCGGGATCAGCGGGGATGATCTGCACCGGCTGGTCGAACCGCTCGGAGAATCTGGCGGCCAGATTGGGGTGGCGGCGTACCACCGCGTACAACGCCTCGCACAGCCGGTCCGGCTCGAGCGGGCCGGTGATGGTGACGCCCAGCTGCACCGCATACACGTCGTCGTCGCTGCCCCCGGCGGCCCTGGCGTGAAAGAGCAGTCCCTGCTGCAGCGGAGTCAGCGGTAACACGTCGGCGAGCGCGTATTGCCGCTGCAGTTCATCGAGCTGTTGCTGGCTGAGCCGGGCCGGGAGGATATCGGACGGTGTTAATCCGCCTCCCCCGCTGCGCACGTGGGCGCAGATGCCGGCCAGCGCGTCAAACCAGAACCGGCTCAACCGGGAGACCTGGGCGTGATCCAATGCCGAGGGCGCCCACATCCAGTTCGCGTGCAGATGCGGGCCCTCGTCGGTGTCGACGGTGGCGGCGTTGAGCTCGACGGTATGCGCCAGCGTCATCGGAATAGCCGCCGCCGCACCGATATCCGACATGGCTTCCGGGCTGAATCGCCATACATCACCGGTGAAGGCCGGCGGGGCGCCCAAGCGCCCTAGATAGTTGAACCCGATCGGCGGGTCGGATTCGACCAGCTCGACATCGGTGTTCAGATACCGCAGCAGACCATAGGTCCACCCGTCAGGATGTCCGCGCAACTGCTCTTTGGCGTCTTTGATCACCGCCCCCAGCGCCGCCTGCCCCCCGAGCACCTGCGCCCAATCCAGCCCACCAACCCTCAACGCCACCGGATATTTAGTGGTAAACCAGCCCACCGTCCGGGTCAGATCCACCTCGGCGGCGAGCTCCTCATGCCGCCCATGACCTTCGACATCGATACCGATCGGCGCCCGCGCAGTACCGCAGAATTGCGCCCAGGCCATCGCGAACGCAATCAACAAAATGTCCTGGATACCGGCATGAAACGCCGCCGGCACCTCCCCCAACAGCATCCCGGTGGTCTCGGCATCAAGCTGCACCGACAGATGCCCAGCATTAGCGAACGTGTCCACCCCAGGCCGCACCGCCGGCACCACCGCCGAAACCCCAGCCACCTGCCGCCACGCCGGGGCCTGCTCCACCACCACCGGGTGATAGGCATACTCGGCCAACAACGAAGCCCACCGCGCAAACGAGGTCCCACCCCGGGGCAACAGCACCGACTGCCCACCATGATGCTGCGCCCAGGCAATATTGAGATCTTCCAACAACACTCGCCACGACACCCCATCAACGGCCAGATGGTGAACGATCAACACCAACCGCCCAGCCGGGGCCACCCACAACGCCCGCACCATCACCCCGGCCGCCGGATCCAACTGCGCCCGCGCGGCCACCACCACCTCATCGGACAACACGTCCACAACCTGCACGCACTCACCGGCATCCACCGCGCCCGCCTCCGGCACGCTCAGCGACCAGCCCCCCGCACCGTCGTCCTCCACGCGTAACCGCAACATGGCATGCCGATCCAGCAACGCCTGCAACACCACCACCACATCGGCCTGGCTCACCGCCCCAGGAGCCTGCACCACCATGGTCTGGTTGAACTGCTCAACCGCGCCGCCCACACCCTGCAACCAACGCATAATCGGCGTGGCCACCACCGGCCCGACGCCCGCATCGACCACCGCATCAGCCTCGCCGGCCGTCCTAGCTACGAGAGCCAGCCGGGCCACTGTCTGCTCGACGAAAATGTCGCGCGGCCTAAACACCAAGCCAGCAACAGCCGCCCGGGCCACCACCTGCATCGACAAAATGGAATCCCCGCCCAGATCGAAAAACGAGTCATCCACCCCGACCCGCGGCACACCCAGCACCTGGGCAAAGATCCCCGCCAAGACCTCCTCGATGGGGGTGGTCGGAGCGCGAAAACGATTGACGTCCTTATAGTCCGGGGCCGGCAGCGCGCGCTTGTCGAGTTTGCCGTTGACCGTCAACGGCAACGCCTCGAGCACCACAATGGCCGCCGGCACCATATAAGCCGGCAACCGCTCCACCAACGCCGCCCGCACCTGGGCCGCATCCGCGGCACCGGTCACATATCCCACCAAGCGCTTATCCCCAGCACGGTCCTCGCGGGTGATCACCACCGCCTGCTCAACCCCCGCCACACCCGCTAACGCCGCCCGGACCTCCCCCAACTCAATGCGATACCCGCGGATCTTGACCTGCTCATCAGCACGCCCCACATATTCCAACTGCCCATCATCACTCCACCGCACCACATCCCCGGTGCGATACATCCGAGTCCCGGCCCCACCGAACGGACACGCCACAAAGCGCGACGCCGTCAGGGCACTCCGGCGCACGTAGCCATCCGCCAGCCCCCCACCGGCCACATACAACTCGCCCACCACACCCGTCGGCACCGGCCGCAACCACCCATCAAGCACAAAAAAGCTCAAATGCGCCAACGGCACCCCGATCGGGCTGCCAGCACCGACGACATCCGCCTCGACGATCTCCCGCAACGACGCATGCACCGTCGTCTCGGTGATGCCATACATGTTGATCAAGCGCGGTAAAGCGGAGTGGTGCGCCAGCCACGCCCCAAGGCGCTGGGGTTCGAGCGCTTCCCCGCCGAAGACCACCGTCTCGAGCTTGAGCTGCCGTCCCAGCTCCGGTTGCAGCGTATCGGCGGTTTGCAGCGCATAAAACGCCGACGGCGTTTGGCTCAACACGCTGACCTGCTCGGCGACCAGCAAGGCATGCAACTCTCCCGCTGAGCGGGTGACCGACTCGGGCACCACCACCAGCCGGCCGCCGCGCAGCAGCGCGCCGAAGATCTCCCACACCGAAAAGTCGAACGCCAACGAGTGACACTGCGACCACACCTGCCCCGGCTCCACGTCCGCGCCCAGCGAGTCCAGCAACAGAGTGACGTTGCGGTGAGCAACCGCAACCCCTTTGGGCACCCCGGTGGTGCCCGAGGTGTAGATCAGATACGCAAGATCGTCCGGGCTCGGCACCGGCAATGCGGTGCTGGGCTGGTCATGGACCGCACGGTCTTCGACGTCGATGACCACTAACTCATGGCCAGCCAGTCGCTCGACCAGCGCGGTCGTGGTGATCGCCGCGACCGGGCCGGCATCCTCGAGCATGAACCCCACCCGCGCCTCCGGGGCGCCGGGATCCATCGGCACATAAGCCGCCCCCGCCTTCAACACCGCCAGCATCGCCACGATCGCCTGAGCCGAGCGAGGCAAGAGCAGCGCCACAAACGCTCCGGGGCCCACACCCTGGGCGGTCAGCAGATGCGCCAACCGGTTGGCCGCCTCCTCGAGCTCCTGGTAGCTCAGCGACCGGCCCTCGCAGCTCACCGCCACCGCCTCCGGAGTGCGTTCTACCTGCGCGGCGAACGCTTCCGGGATCGACGCCGACACAGTCACCGGCGCGCTCAACACCGCCCGGTTACCGATCTCATCCAGGCGGGCCCGCTCAGCAGTATCACGCACATCGATCGCCGACAACCGCCGCGACGAATCGGCCGTCATCTCCTGCAGCACCCGCCCCAACCGGTCGATCAGCGTTTCAATGCTGCGGGCATCGAACACGTCGGTGCGAAACTCCACCGCCCCGCCGATCCCAGCCGGCTCACCGGATTCCGTCCAGCGTTCCGAGAGCGTGAACGTCAGGTCCATGCGGGCGCTGTGAGTGTCCACCGGCAGCGAAGTGACCTGCAGATCACCCAACGCCCATCCGGCGGGCTCAGCGGTGCCCAGCCCAGGCAGGTTCTGCCAGGCCAACATCACCTGCACCAACGGATGATGAGTCAACGAGCGGGCCGGGCTAAGCCGTTCCACCAGCACCTCGAAAGGCACATCCTGGTGGTCATAGGCGGCCAGGCTGCGCTGCTGCACCTGCCCCAACACCTCGGCAACGCTGGGATCACCACCCAGATCCACCCGCAACACCAACGTGTTGACGAAAAAACCCACCAGCTCATCGAGCGCGGGATCACGCCGACCGGCAATCGGGAAACCCACGGCCACATCGCAACTGGCAGTGAGCTTGGACAACAACACCGCAAACGCGGCCTGCACCACCATAAAACTGGACGCATTGTGTTCGCGGGCCAGCCGAGCAACGCCCCGTTGCAGCTGCGCGGGCCACTCGACCGCCAGCTGCGCGCCGCGGTAATCCGCAATCAGCGGATAGGGCCGATCAGTCGGTAACACCAGCCGCTCGGGCAGCCCGGCTAACGCCTGCTCCCAATAAGCCAACTGCCCAGCAATCCGGCTGCCGCTGTCATCCAGCTCACCCAACTGCGCACGCTGCCACAACGTGTAATCCACATACTGCACCGCCAACGGCGCCCAGTCGGGGACATGTCCGGCACACCGGCTCGCATAGGCCGCGCCCAAATCGGCCACCAGCGGGGCGATCGACCACCCATCGGCGGCGATATGATGCACCACCGCCACCAACACATGCTCTTCCTCGCTGAGACGGAAAAGCC
>NZ_LZKU01000254.1 GCF_001672975.1 Mycobacterium sp. 1465703.0 | reverse complement strand
CCGGTGGCGGTGCCACTGCTGATGCTGGCCATGGTCTCGGTGCTGATCCCGGCGGCGCTGGCCACCGGCCCGGGCGTGGCGCTGCTGAGCACGATCGTCGACACCGTGCCCGGCTTTGGAGTGCTGCGCGACGGGCAGAAGTGGGTCGCGCTGGCGATGCCCGGCTACGCCCGGGCCGGTGGCCAGCGCCGCCGGGATCAGCACCGAGACCATGGCCAGCATCAGCAGTGGCACCGCCACCGGGCGGCGGGCGATAGTCGGCAGGCCCACCGCGACCACGCCCAGCAGCACCACGGTCGACAACACCGCGAAAAGCGTGGTGCGCGAACCGGGTACGGCGTCGCTATTCCAGATGCCGCCGAGGCCGGCCAGGCTGGCCAGGGTGCCCAGCCCGGGCTCGGCGCGGGGCGCGAACGCTTCGACCCCCAGCCGGTTGGCTGCCGCGTGGGCGGTCAGCGACGAACCCATCACCGAAGCGGTCAACCACGGCGACGCCGCCACCAGCGCGGCGCCCAACGCCGCCGCGGCGCACCTCCAGCGCGGTCGGCCGGCACCGGTCACCGCAACGCAGACCAGCGCCACGGTCGCGGCGAGCAGCAGCCCTGTCGGGGTCAGCCCGGCCAGCGCGATCCAGAAGGCCAGCCCGGCGAATCCGAACCGGCTGGCGTCCGTCGTCCGCAGCGTCAGCATGGCGGCGGCAACCCAGGGCAGACACCCGTAGCCGACCAGCAGGCTCCAGTGGCCCTGCAAAAGCCGTTCTGCGACATAGGGATTCCAGATCGCCACGGTGGTGGCAACGAATTGGCCGGCGGCGCCCGCGCAGGGCAGCGCGACCGCGACCAGCCGGGCCGCGCCCCATCCCGCCAGCCACAGCCCGAGGACAAGCAGCGCCTTGACGACCACGCCGCCGTCGACCAGATGGGAAGCCAGCGCCACCGCGAAATCTTGGGGGGTAGCGCGCGGCGCCGCTGTCAGCCCCAGCGCGGTATCCGACAAATACGACCGGGGCGTCGACACCGCGTCACGCAGTAACAGGTATCCGGGCCCCAGCAGCGGCCCGACTACCAACAGCGCCAAGACCAGTGCGTACCCGGGCCGGGTCCAGCGCACGGCTAACGCATCCGAGCCGGGCTATTCCCGGTCGTGCGGGGCGGACGGATCGCGCTCGGCCGGCCCCGCCTCGGTGGGTTCGTCCGGGCCGGGTGGCTCGGAGCCGGGCCCGGACTCCTGGCGCGCCTCGGGACGCTGGGTGGGCAGCTTCTCGGTTTCGGCTTCGGCGCCGGGCACCGGTTCTTCCAGGCCGCTGCGGCCGAAGAAGTCCTGGTCGCCCCTGTCCAGACCGGGGTCGGTCAGCGCGCTCTCGCTGCGCAGACTGAACGAGGCGAGTAGCCCACCGCCGACCAGCGCGATCAAGCCGACCGCGGTGAAGGTGATCGGCAGCACCCGCGACCACAGCGCCAACCGGTCGCGCTCATCGCGGGCCGCGTTGACCTGGGATTCGACGGTGTCTTCGTTCGAGGTGACCTTGTAGTCGGCCAGCGTGAGCTCCGGCTTGAGCGGGTCACGGGCGAAGTAGTGGTGGGCATGCTCGGTCTGCTTCACGATGGTGCCCGACACCGGGTCCACCCAGAATGTGCGCTGCGCCGCGTAGTACCGGGTCATGGTGATCTGCTCGTTCGGGTCCCCACCCTGGACGCCCCACATCGACGCCGACGTGGTCTGCTTGGCGTCCTCGTTCCCGGCCAGCAGCGACGGGTAGGTCACCGGGGCCACCAGCTTGCCGTCGCCGTTGTAGCCGATGTTCTGGGTGAACTTGTAGGTGGTCAGCCCGTTGACGTCTTCCTCGGTGTCGTAGTTGACGTCGAACGCCTTCTGCGCGATCGGATCGAAATAAGGGTAGGTCTTCTTCTCGGTGTGGAACGGGAACCGGTAGGACAGCCCGTCGTGCCGGAGCGGCATCGCGGTGGGCGGGTTCTCGTCGTTGACCGCACGCGGCTTCTGCACCGAACCGCCGGTGTGGGCGTCGTCGGAGACGGCCAGCGCCGTCCTGCGGTTGAGCGTGACGGTGTCGACGATTGCCAGCAGCAGCCCGCTGTCCTTCTGCTTGTCGGTGCGCCGCAACGAACTTCCGACCTGAAGCGTGACCACGTCGGCGTTGGCGGGCGACTCGACGCTGATCTGCTGCTGGGCGACCAGCGGCACGTTCTGGTTGACGACGACGTGGTCGGTCGACAATGACGCCGAGTCGAGTGCGGTCCCGGTGCCGTCACTGATCAGCGTGGCGTCGATGTCCAGCGGAACCTTGGTGATCCTGCTGGTGGTGTATGTCGACAACAGCAGCGCGGCGATCAGCAGGGCAGCTCCGAGTCCGATGATCCCGCATGCGGCGAACCGCAACATGACTGCTCGGTTCACGTCGCTGTGCCCTCCTCATTCCCTTGGCTTTTTTCACCCGCGACCCGACCCGAGCGAGCTGCCCGGGGCAAACTCGTTCGACCCTAACAGCAGAAAGTAAGGCAGCGACTTACGAACCTGTCGCGCGCGCGGACGGGCCCCTCGGGTGTACCCACTCGCCGGCCAACGCGGCACAGGCAAACTGTGATGGTGAGCGATGACCAGCGGGTGGGCGGGGTGCGCAGCTTCCTGCCGGCCGTGGAGGGTATGCGCGCATGCGCGGCCATGGGTGTGGTGGTCACCCATGTCGCGTTCCAGACCGGGCATTCCAGCGGCGCCTGGGGCAGACTGTTCGGCCGCTTCGACCTTGCCGTGGCGGTGTTCTTCGCGCTGTCGGGTTTTCTGCTGTGGCGCGGACATGCCGGGGCGGCAAGGAATCTGGCAGCACGTCCCCGCACCGGCCACTATCTGCGGTCCAGGGTGGTCCGTATCATGCCCGCCTATCTGGTCGCCGTCGTCGTCATCCTGTCGCTGTTGCCCGACGCCGACCACGCCAGCCCGACGGTGTGGCTGGCCAACCTGACTCTCACCCAGATTTACGTGCCCCTAACCCTGACCGGCGGGCTGACCCAGATGTGGAGCCTGTCCGTCGAGGTCAGCTTCTATCTGGCGCTGCCGATCCTGGCGTTGCTGGCCCGGCGTCTGCCGGTGCGGGCCCGGGTACCGGCGATCGCCGCGCTGGGCGCCCTCAGCTGGGCGTGGGGCTGGTTGCCCATCCATGCCGGGTCCGGCACCAATCCGCTGAACTGGCCGCCGGCCTTTTTCTCCTGGTTCGCCGCCGGCATGCTGCTGGCCGAGTGGGTGCACAGCGGCATCGGGTTGCCACACCGCATGGCTCGGCGGCGTCTGGTGATGGCCGCCGTCGCGCTGGCGGCCTACCTGATCGCGGCGTCGCCGCTGGCCGGTCCCGAAGGCCTGGTGCCCGGCACTCCGGCCGAGTTCGCGGTGAAGACCGCGATGGGCTCGGTGGTGGCCTTCGCGCTCGTCGCCCCGCTAGTGCTGGACCGGGTCGATACCCCGCATCGCATCCTGGGGACCACCGCGATGGTGACCCTGGGGCGCTGGTCCTACGGCCTGTTCGTGTGGCACCTGGCGGCGTTGGCCATGGTGTTCCCGGTGCTCGGGGTGTTCCCGTTCAGCGGCCACATGCCCACGGTTTTGGTGTTGACGCTGATCTTCGGTTTCGCGATCGCCGCGGTCAGCTACGCCCTGGTCGAGTCACCCTGCCGAGAAGCGTTGCGCCGCTGGGAGAAACGCGAGAAGCCGGGTGCAACGGCCCAGCCGGTCGACGCCGAGGCGGACGCGATCGCGCCCTGAGTCCGGTGCAGTCCATTGCCCTCTGGCATCGAGGCTCTGGGATGCGCCGTGTAACGGTCCGCGGTAGGTGGCGCGCCTGCTAACTGGGCACGGCTTCGATGACACAGAGCGGTCCTGCCGTCTGCACCACGCGCTGTAGCCGGAAGCCGCCACGTTCAAGTAGGTCGGTCCACTGCTTGAGGTCGCGTTCCAGTGCACCGGCCATCACCAGCATCTCCATATCGGCGAAGTGGCCGAGGAATTCGCGGTCATGATCCGGTATCACCATTTCCAGCAGCAGCAGTTTCGCACCCGGAGGGGCCGCGGCTTTGATGGTGCCCAGGATCGCGATGGCCTTGTCGTCGGGCCAGTCGTGGATGACGTTCTTCATCACATAGGCGTCAGCGGACGGCACGCTGTCGAAGAACGAGCCGCCCGTCACGGTGACTCGGTCGGCGACACCGTGCGCGGCCAACACACGTGGCGCTCCCTCGACTGCCTCGGGGAGGTCGAACAGCACGCCGCGGGCATTGGGGGCGGCGGTGAGAAGGGACGACAATAACCGGCCGTGGCCGCCGCCGATATCGGCGATGACGCCGAAGTTGCTGAAGTCGTACGCCGCGACCGCCGCTGCCTCCAACACTGACGACGTAGAGGTCATGGCGTTGTTGAAGATCTCCGCGAACTCAGGGTCGTCGCGGAGGTAGTCGAAGAGGTCCTTTCCGAACACTTTTGGGGGATTCGGCTCTCCGGTGCGCACCGCATCGGCCAGCCGTGTCCAGTTCGCTCGGTGCTGCGGGGTGCCGTAGAACAGGGCGATCCCATGTGTCGAGATCGGCGAGTCGGTGCGCAATGTGTCGGCCAGCGCGTTCAGTGCGAAACGGCCGTCGCGACGCCTGCGAAACACGCCGCGGCTGATCAGCAACCGCATCAGTCGCGCCACGCTGTCCGGGTCGGCCCCGACGCGGCGCGCCAGCTCCTCTTTGGTCAAGGGGCCCGCAGCCAGCGCGTCGGCGATACCCAGTTGCGCGGATGCCGAGATGGCTTGCGACAGAAAGCCCCCAAAGATCATGTCGATGACAGTGATCGGCGGAGGTGACAGTCGCTGGTATAGCCGCCCCACGTGATGACGGACTCGCTCGACCGCCCGAGCCACCCGGGCGGGCGGCAGTTTCGGGGTTGATGTCGGGGACTTAGGCGGCATCGTTCTCCAATACCTAGTGGTTACAGACGATTACAGAGTCGACGAAGCAAGTATTCCTTCTAGAGCATTTTCGCGCGGACTGTCGTATGTGTTAAGGGCCCATGGCGGCCCTGGAATCGGTGCGGGTCAGCCGGCTTCCGCGGCCGCCGAGCGCTGCATGATCTGAGCCCGCACCGCCGACCGGCGGGCCTTACCGGCGTCGTCGCGCAACGGGGTGTCGACGAACTCGACGGTGTGCGGCACCTTGTACCCCGCCACCTGCTCGCGCAAAAATTCCTGCACGCCCGCGGCGTCCAGCGCGGAGCCGTCAGCGGTGTGCACCAGGGCGTAGGGCACCTGCCCCAGATCACCGCCGTTCGGGTCGGGCACGCCGACGACCAGACAGGACAACACGTCCGGGTGCGCCGACAGCGCGTTCTCGATCTCGGCGGGATAGACGTTGCGGCCGCCGACGGTGAACATGTCGACCCGCCGGTCCGAGAGATACAAGAACCCGTCGGCGTCGAAATAGCCGAGGTCGCCCAGCGAGTCCCAGCCGTCCCGGCTTTTCGCGGTGGCGCCCACATAGCGGTAAGTGGGCGCGCTGTTAGGGCCGGGCCGCATGTAGATCTCGCCGACCACGCCGGGCGGGCAGGGATTGCCGTCGTCGTCGAGCACCTTCATCTCCCCGGCAACCACTATCCCGACCGAGCCGCGATGCCTCAGCCATTGGTCCCCGGAGATGAACGTCAGCGCCTGTAATTCGGTGCCGCCGTAGAGCTCCCAGACTTTCTCCGCGCCCAGCAGGTCGATCCATGCCTGCTTGATGGCGGGCGGGCAGGGCGCCCCCAGATGCCAGAACCGCCGAATCGACGACAGGTCGTAGCAGCCCGGGTCGGCCTGGTACACCGGCAGCGTCCGCTGCATGATCGTCGGCACCGTCGTGAGAAAGCTGACGCGATGGTCGGCGATCAACCGCAGAAACTGCACCGGGTCGAACCGGCTCATCAGGACCAGGTGATGGCGCATCAACAGGGCGATGGTCGCGGTGGTGAAGCCGGTGTTGTGCGACAGCGGCACCGGCACCAGGGTGGTGTCGCCCTCCTGGGCGCCCAGCGGATAGCCGATCGCCGACGGTATCCGGCTGTCGCCGCCGGATTCGATCAGCTTGGGCCGGCCGGTGCTACCCCCGGACCCCATCGCTTTCCACACCGGCGACACCGCCTCCGGCAGTGCGCCGTCCGACAGCGCCGGATCGGGGTCGAAACCCGCTGGCACACTGGGGAAGTCGGGGTGCTCGCGGCCCACCAGCAACGCCGGCGGCCGCAACTCGAGCAGGCCGGCCAACTCGGCGGCCGGCAACCGCGCGGACAACGGCTGCGGCACCGCGCCCAGCTTCCAGCACGCCACCGCGGCCTGGATCCACTCGACCGAGTTGGGCAGCACCATCGTCACGTAATCGCCGACGCCCACGCCGCGCTCGGCATAGGCACGCGCCAACCGGTTCGTCGAGGAGTCGAGTTCGGCGCGGGTGAGGGTGAGGCCGTCACAGGTGACCGCCGGCTCGTCGGGAGCGAGTTCGGCCAGCGCCGAAATCTGCGTACCGATCGGCGGGATCGGCTCACTCATACGCGCCCTGCCGCTCGAAGATGCGGCGCGGATTCTCGACCAGCATGGTGTGCAGCTGCTCGTCGGTGACGCCGCGTTCCTTGAGCGCGGGGATCACGTCGTTGTGGATGTGCAGGTAGTGCCAGTTCGGCATCACTTGTGACACCAGTTCGTGGGGCAGCGCGTCGAAATAGCAGTTGGCGTCGTGCGAGAGCACCATCTTGTCGGCATGCCCGCGCTCGCACATCTGCACCACCGTGTTCACCCGGTCCTCGAACGGCAGGAACGCGTCGATGCCGAAGCGGTCCATCCCGAGATAGGACCCGGCGGCGATGAGCTCCTCGAGGTAGCCGATGTCGGTGCTGTCGCCGGAATGCCCGATGATCACCCGGCTCAGGTCGACACCCTCTTCTTCGAAGATGCGCTGCTGTTCGAGACCGCGGCGCAACCCGGCGTGGGTGTGCGTGGAGATCGGCACCCCGGTGCGCTTGTGCGCCTGGGCGACCGCGCGCAACACCCGCTCGACGCCGGGGGTGACGCCGGGTGTGTCGGTGGCGCACTTGAGGATCCCGGCCTTGATTCCGGTGTCGGCGATGCCCTGCTCGATATCGCGGACGAACATGTCCGTCATGATCTCCGGCCCGCCGAGCTCGCCGCCGGGACCGAGGTAGTGGAAGTACATCGGCACGTCGTTGTAGGTGTAAAGACCGGTTGCCACAACGATATTCAGCTCGGTCGCCGCGGCGACCCGGGCGATCCGCGGGATGTAGCGGCCCAGACCTATCACGGTGAGATCGACGATGGTGTCCACCCCGCGGGCCTTCAGCTCGTTGAGCCGATTAATGGCGTCAGCGACTCGCTGTTCCTCGTCGCCCCACGCTTCGGGATAGTTCTCCGCGATCTCGGTGGTCATGATGAACACGTGCTCGTGCATGAGGGTTACGCCTAACGCAGCGGTATCGATGGACCCGCGCGCGGTATTGAGTTCTGACACCAGACTGATGCTAGGGCGGCCGGCACCCGACCAACAGGGTCGTTTTGTTACAGGTAGCCCGGCGGCTGCCCTATTGCAGTACCGTCACCCTCGTCTTCGTCGACAACTCGCTGGGAGTCACGTCATGTTGCTCAATCCGAACCATTTGCAACGCCAGTACCCAGACCGCCGCTCGGGGGAGATGATGGCGGCGACGGTGGACTTCTTCGAGTCGCGGGGAAAGGCCCGACTGAAGGCCGACGACCACGAACGCGTGTGGTACTCGGACTTTTTGGAACACGTCGGCCGGGAGCGCATCTTCGCATCGCTGCTGACACCGTCTGCCTACGGCGCCTCGGAAGCGGACGCCTGCCGCTGGGACACCTACCGGATCAGTGAGTTCGCCGAGATCGTCGGCTTCTATGGGCTGAACTACTGGTATCCCTTCCAGGTCACCGCCCTGGGCCTGGGCCCGATTTGGATGAGCGCCAACGAGGACGCCAAGCGCAAGGCCGCCGCGCTGCTGCAGGCCGGCGAGGTGTTCGCGTTCGGGTTGTCGGAGCAGACGCACGGCGCCGACGTGTACCAAACCGACATGAATCTGACGCCGTCGCCGCACGGCGGCTGGACCGCCACCGGGGAGAAGTACTACATCGGCAACGCCAACGTGGCGCGGATGGTCTCCACCTTCGGCAAGTTCGCCGGCACCGACGAGTACGTGTTCTTCGCCGCCGACTCGCAACACGATCGCTACCACCTGATCAAGAACGTGGTGAATTCACAGAACTACGTGGCCAACTACGCGCTGCGCGACTATCCGGTGACCGAGGCCGACATCCTGCACCGCGGCCCCGAGGCTTTCCACGCGGCCCTCAACACCGTCAACGTCTGCAAGTACAACCTCGGTTGGGGCGCGGTCGGCATGTGTACCCACGCGATGTACGAGGCGGTCACCCACGCCTCCAACCGCATCCTGTACGGCACCGTCGTCACCGACTTCACCCACGCGCGGCGGCTGCTCACCGACGCCTACGCCCGGCTGGTCGCGATGCGGCTGGTCGCCACCAGGGCCTGCGACTACATGCGCAGTGCGTCGGCCTCCGACCGCCGCTACCTGCTGTACAGCCCGCTCACCAAAGCCAAGATCACCAGCGAAGGCGAACGGGTCATCACCGCACTGTGGGACGTCATCGCCGCCAAGGGCGTGGAGAAGGACACCATCTTCGAGGCGATGACCCGCGAGATCGGCCTGCTGCCAAGGCTGGAGGGCACGGTCCACATCAACATCGGGCTGCTCGGCAAGTTCATGCCCAACTTCTTGTTCGCCCCCAACAGCGCCCTGCCGGTGATCGGCCGTCGCGACGATGCCGTCGACGACGCCTTCCTGTTCGCCCAGGGACCGACCGGCGGCCTGGGCAAGGTGCGCTTCCATGACTGGCGCGCACCGTTCGACAGCTTCGGGCATCTGCCTAACGTCGCGCTGCTGCGCTCGCAGATCGACGTGCTCGCCGAGATGTTGGCCAGCGCCACCCCTGATGCCGCGCAGCAGAAGGACATCGACTTCGCCTTCGCCGTCGGACAGTTGTTCGCGACGGTGCCCTACGCCCAACTCATCCTGGAAGAGGCCGGGCTCTCGGGTGTCGATGATGGGTTGCTCGACGAGATCTTCGCCGTGTTGGTCCGCGACTTCAACGCCTATGCCGTAGAGCTGTCCGACAAGCCCGCGACGACGGATGCACAGGCCCGCTTCGCGCTGCGGATGATCCGCCGGCCCGCCCACGATCCGGCGCGCTACGACCAGACCTGGAAGGACCACGTGTTGCCGTTGAGCGGCGCCTACCGGATGCGCCCCTGAGCCGAACCCGCCTCACGCGCGAGTCTGGTAGGTCTTCCAGCGATCGGGGTCGTCTTCGAGCGCAGCTCGGTCCCAGCCGGCGTGCACTGCCGCCGCCTCGTAGGTGTCCTGCAAGAACTCGAGCAGAGTCTGGTCGGGGTCATTCGCCTGCCGCACCGCTTCATATGGCAGCAAGTATTCACCGAGATCCTTGTCGTAGCCGGCTTGCTCGGGACGCACCGGGTGCTCGGCGAAGCCGTCGGGTTCTGGATAGGCGTAGGCGTAGAAAGCGCCCTCATCACCGCCGCCGGGAAAGAATCCGCAGCTGCTCAGTTCTCGCGAATAGCCCTCGACCATCACCCAGTCTCCGCAATTGGGTGCCCCGCCCGGGTGGCGGGGCGCGCCGCGCCCAGAGAACCTGGTGCACGCGAGATCCATTGCACCCCAGAAGAAGTGGACCGGACTCACCTTGCCCATGAACCGGGACCGAAACTGGCCGAGCACGCGGTTGGCGGCAAGTAGCTGACGCCAGAACAGCTCCGCCGCATCACGGTCGTACGACGCGTGTTCGACATCCTCGGCGAACGGTATGGCCGGGTCTACCTCGTTGGGGTGCGCCTGGATGCGGGTGGACAATCCCAGCTCGTCGAGTGCCTGCATCGTTTGGGAGTAGAACTCGGCCACCGATTTGGGTTCCAGGCGCACACTGCGGGTCGCACCGGTGCTGCTCCGGATCGCCAGCACGTGGTCGATGAAATCGAACTCGATATCGAAGGCCGCCGTCCCGTACGGGATCGTCGATGTCGTCAAGCCGCGCGCAGTCACATATGAGGTGACCTGCCACCAGTGGTTGACCAGCGGCGAATGGACCAATCGGATCTTGCCGACAATCTGAGCCCACATGTGCAGTGTTTGTCTTGTCTCCGTCCAGTCGTCGACCCGCAGGCTGGGCCACGCAACGTTGTCGTTGTGGTGCGTCGTCACGATCACTCCTCGGCTCTATTCGGCGGGGTCGCCATCACCGATAGTGCTCGCTTGCCGGGTTTCTCGCCCAGCGTTCGGTCTGGCCGCCCGGCGCCGGTGTCGCAGACCGATGCGGCCCTTGACTGTGGCGTGGCTCACAGTAAAATGACCAGTGGTCATTCTGTTGAGGAGGCGCATTGCCGACTGTCACCTGGGCGCGGGTCGATCCCGCCCGTCGCGCCGCGATCATCGAAGCCGCGGAGTCGGAGTTCGGGGCGCATGGGTTCTCCCGCGGCAGCCTGAACGTCATCGCGCGTCGTGCCGGGGTCGCCAAGGGCAGTCTGTTCCAGTACTTCGCGGACAAGCGCGACCTGTATGCGTTCATCGCCGACATCGGCAGCCAGCGGGTGCGGGCTTACATGGAGGACCGCATCCGCGAACTCGACTCGACCCGGCCTTTCTTCGACTTCCTGACCGACTGGCTCGACGCGTGGGTGGCCTACTTCGCCGACCACCCGCACGAACGCGCGTTGCACGCCGCGGCGACCCTGGAGGTCGACACCGAAGCCCGCGTCAGCGTGCAGAACGTCATTCACCGTCACTACCTGGAAGTGATGCGCCCGCTGGTCCGCGACGCCCACCTGCGCGGCGACCTGCGCGCGGACTCAGACACCGACGCGCTGTTGTCGTTGCTGTTGTTGATCTTTCCGCACCTGGCATTGGCGCCCTACATGCGCGGCCTGGATCCGATTCTCGGGCTCGACGAGCCCACACCCGAACAGCCGGCGCTGGCAGTGCGCCGGCTGGTCGCTGTGCTGGCGGCCGCTTTCTCGGCGCCGTCAACCATCGCAGCCCCCAAACGATCTGAGGAGGTCACATGAATCGCACCCGAATCGCCTCGATGGCCGAGGGCGGGCTCAACTGGGACAGCTTGCCGCTCAAGCTGTTTGCCGGCGGCAACGCAAAATTCTGGAATCCGGCCGACATCGACTTCTCCCGCGACCGGGAGGATTGGGAACGCCTCACCGACGACGAACGCAGCTATGCGACCCGGTTGTGCGCCGAGTTCATCGCCGGCGAGGAATCGGTGACGCAGGACATTCAGCCGTTCATGGCCGCGATGCGGGCCGAGGGCCGGCTCGGCGACGAGATGTATCTGACGCAGTTCGCCTTCGAGGAGGCCAAGCACGTCCAGGTGTTCCGCATGTGGCTCGATGCCGTCGGCATCACCGACGATCTGCACAGCTTCCTGGAGGACGTCCCCACCTACAAGACGATTTTCTACGAGGAGTTGCCGGATTGCCTGAACGCGCTGACGCTTGATCCGTCACCGGCCGCCCAGGTCCGCGCGTCGGTCACCTACAACCACATGGTCGAAGGGATGCTGGCGCTCACCGGCTACTTCGGCTGGCACAAGATCTGCGTGGAGCGCGGCATCCTGCCCGGCATGCAGGAGTTGGTCCGGCGCATCGGCGATGACGAGCGGCGCCATATGGCGTGGGGCACCTTCACCTGCCGCCGCCACGTCGCCGCCGACGACGCCAACTGGGGCGTCTTCGAGACCCGGATGAACGAGCTGATGCCGCTGGGGTTGCGGCTGATCGAGGAGGGCTTCGCACTCTACGACCCGATGCCCTTCAACCTGTCGCTGGACGAGTTCATGCAGTACGCCAGCGACAAGGGGATGCGGCGGTTCGGCACCATCTCCAGCGCGCGGGGCCGCCCGCTCGGCGAGATCGACCTGGACTACTCGCCGCTGCAGCTCGAGGACACCTTTGCCGACGAGGACGAGAAGCTGCTGGCGGGGGTGTCCGCCTAGCAGCTCACTCGACCTTGTTGTCGCCGGCTGAGGAGCCGCTCTCGGATTCGCCGACCCACACGGTCTTGGCGTTGACGAACGCGCGAATACCCAGGCCTGCGAGTTCGCGGCCGTACCCGGATCGTTTGACGCCGCCGAACCCCAGTTCGGGATAGGACACCGTCATCCCGTTGATGAAGACCTGGCCCGCCTCGATGTCATCGATGAACCGCTGCTGTTCGGCCTCGTCGTTGGTCCAGGCGTTGGAGCCCAAGCCGAAGGTGGTGGCGTTGGCGATCTCGATGGCTTCGTCGATGTCGGCCGCTCGGTACATCGACGCGACCGGGCCGAACACCTCCTCGGTGTACAGGGCCATGTCCTTGGTGATGTCGGTGACCACCGTCGGCGGGTAGTACCACCCCGGCCGGTCGAGGGGCTTGCCGCCGAGCCGGATGGTGGCGCCCGCTGCGGCGGCGTCCTCGACCTGCTTGGCGATCTCGTCGCGGCCCGACTCGGTGGCCAGCGGGCCCACGTCGGTGTCCGGGTCGGTCGGGTCGCCGACGATCAGTGCCTGCATCTGCTCGGTGAACTTGTCGACGAACGCGTCGTAGATGTCGGTGTGGACGATGAAACGCTTTGCGGCGATACAGGATTGGCCGTTGTTCTGCACCCGGGCGGTGACCGCGGTCTTGGCGGCTTCATCCAGGTTCGCCGACGGCATCACGATGAACGGGTCGCTGCCGCCGAGCTCCAGCACGGTCGGCTTGATCTCGTCACCGGCGATGGCCGCCACCGATTGGCCGGCCGGTTCGCTGCCGGTCAGGGTGGCCGCGGCCACCCGCGGATCGCGCAGGATGCGCTCGACGGCGCTGGAGGAGACGAGCAGGGTCTGGAAACACCCGTCGGGGAAACCGCCGCGGCTGATCACATCGGCCAGATACAGCGCGCTCTGGGGGACGTTCGACGCGTGCTTGAGGATCCCGACGTTGCCGGCCATCAGTGCCGGCGCGGCGAACCGCACGGCCTGCCAGAGCGGGAAATTCCATGGCATCACGGCCAGCACCACCCCGAGCGGCTGATAGCGGGTGTAGGCCTTCTTGGCGCCCACCGCCTTGGCGTCGGCCGGCTCGTCGGCCAGCAGCTGCTCGGCGTTTTCGGCGTAGTAGCGAAAACCCTTGGCGCACTTAAGCGCTTCCGCCTTGGCGGACTTCAGCGTCTTGCCCATCTCCAGCGTCATCATGGCGGCGACCTCGTCGGCCTCCGCTTCCAGCAGGTCTGCGGTGGCGTTTGCCCACTGCGCCCGCTGGGCAAACGTGGTGTTGTGGCGGTAGTCGAGGAAGCGCTCATAAGCGCGGGCGATCGCGGCGTCGACTTCGTCGTCGGTGGCCGGGGTGAAGGTCTTCACTGTCTCGCCGGTAGCCGGGTTAATGGTGGCGATGGGCACGTCGGCCCTCCTTCATCAGGTTCGTGTCGCTTAGTGGGCGGAAAGTCCAACACCTAGCCTGCCACTATCGTTCCCCTAACGGAGGTGTCGGATGAGTAAAGCCGCTGAGCTGATCGTCAAGTGCCTGGAAAACGAGGGTGTTTCCGTGGTGTTCGGGTTACCCGGCGAGGAGAACATCCGCTTCGTGCAGGCACTGGCGGCATCACACATCCGCTATGTGCTCACCCGGCACGAGCAGGCGGCCTCCTTCATGGCAGAGATGTACGGGCGGGTCACCGGCCGGGCCGCGGTGGTGTCGTCCACGCTGGGGCCGGGCGCGATCAACATGCAACTCGGTGTGGCCGATGCCACCACGAACAGCACTCCGCTGGTCGCCATCTCCGCGCAGGTGGGCCACGACCGGGAGTTCAAGGAGTCGCATCAGTACGTCGACCTGGTGTCGATGTTTGCCCCCATCACCCGGTGGGCGGCCGGCATTCCGACCGCGCGCGCCATCCCCGAGATGGTCCGCAAGGCGTTCAAGCTCGCCGAGTCCGAACGGCCGGCCGCGGTCTACCTCGCGGTGCCCGAACACATCGACGCCGACGACACCGACTACGACCTGGGGCCGTTGCCGCGCAACGTCGTCCGCCCCGATGCGCCGGCGCCCCGCCAGGTGGCCCGTGCCGTCGACGTCCTGCGCAGCGCTCAGCGCCCGGTGGTGCTGGCCGGGCACGGCGCCGCCCGCGCCGACGCCACCAAAGCCCTGGTGCGCTTCTCCGAAGAATTCGGCATCCAGGTCGCCAACACCTTCCACGGCAAGGGCGTCATGCCGGACGATCACCCAAACAGCATCGGGACGCTGGGCTTCATGCGGCACGACTACGTCAACTTCGGGTTCGACCACGCCGACGCCGTCATCGCCGTCGGCTATGAATTGCAGGAATTCGACCCGGTCCGGATCAACCCGCAGGGCGACAAGAAGATCATTCACATTCACCGGTTCCCGGCCGAGGTCGACGCGCACTATTCGGTCGACGTAGGCATCATCGGCGACATCAGCGATTCGCTGAACGCACTCACCGACGCGCTGTCCGGCCACAACTTCGCTCACGCCGCCGATGTGCCCGGATCGGGATTGTTGTCCGAGGAATTCGAACGGGGTCAACAGGATTCGCGCTATCCGCTGGCGCCCGCCCGGGTGGTCGCCGACACCCGCGCGGCGCTGGGTCGCAGCGACGTCGTGCTGGTCGACACCGGCGCCACCAAGATGTGGATGGCCCGGCTGTACCCGACCTACGAGCGGAACACCTGCCTGATCTCAAACGGCTTGTCCACCATGAGTTTCGCGCTGCCCGGGGCGCTGGGCGTCAAGCTGGCACAGCCGGAGTCCAAGGTGCTGGCCGTCGTCGGCGACGGAGCGTTCCTGATGAACTCGCAGGAGATCGAGACGGCCGTGCGAGAGCGGATCCCGCTGGTGGTGCTGATCTGGGACGACGGCGGATACGGCCTCATCGAGTGGAAAATGGATCTCGAACTCGGATCGCACTACTACGTGAAGTTCGGCAACCCCGACGTGGTGAAATACGCCGAAAGCTTCGGCGCCAAGGGATACCGGATCAACAACGCCGATGAACTGCTGCCGACGCTGCGGACCGCGCTCGATGATGACGGTGTTTCGCTGATCAGTTGCCCGGTCGACTACTCCGAGAACCTGCGGCTGACCGACCGCCTCGGCGAATTGGACGAAACGCTGTAATCGCGGCCTTTGCCCGCCGTTAAAAGGCCCGCGATTATTTAGCCCTCGCAGGCGATACCGTCGTTGTCCCGGTCCATCTTGGATTGGTAGTCAGGGTCACCCTTGGGGATGTTGTACCGCCCGTCCTTGTGCGCCTCGGTGCAGTTCCGGTACGGCCCGCTCGCGCTTGCCATAGGAGCACTGACGGTGGCCCCGGTGATAATCCCCAGCGCCGCGGCAGCGACGAGCAGTGCGCGAATCACGATGGTGTACATCCCTTCTGATGCTGACCTCGCTGTGAGGTCGCCGCAGAATGTAGCGTGCCGTTGCTTCGCTCCGTGGGGTTTTGATCGGGTGCAGAGTGTGATCTCGATCGCACCGCAGCGCTGTCCTACCAGAAGTAGTCGTGGGCGCGCGGATCTGAGGTCGACAGACTCACTGGCGGCACATAGCCGCCGACCAGGTCGCGATGCCACCACGCCCGGTCGCGCCGCAACTCGGGCGGTGTGGTGAAGCGGTACCGGTAGAGCTGTGCCCGCACGAATCGGGGCGGCGAATCGGGAAAGG
This sequence comes from Mycobacterium sp. 1465703.0, assembly GCF_001672975.1. GTDB lineage: Bacteria > Actinomycetota > Actinomycetes > Mycobacteriales > Mycobacteriaceae > Mycobacterium. The sequence continues at coordinate 13,559 of NZ_LZKU01000254.1, read as the reverse complement.
GGTTGCGCCGCAACAAACGCAGGGTCGGGCGATCGTTTTGCAGAAGTCGTTGCAGGAACGGTCTCAACCACGGCTGCGCGTAGCCTGGCGAGATCGCGGCGAACCACATCAACCAGTCCAGGCGCAGATGATAGGGAGCCCACTGGCGCGGCAGCCGCCGTACCGAGCCCGGCTTACCTTTGAATTCGTACTCTTTCCAGACGGTTTGGCCGGTGATGACCGCGTCGTCGGTGCCTTCGATCACCACCTCCCGGCGGGTTCGTCCGATGCTGCCGAAGGCGCCGTAGGTGTTGACCAGGTGGAATGAGTTGAACGACATGTTCATTCGCTGCCGCGAGGACAACATGTTGGCCATCGGCCAGTAGCTCATGAACAGCACCGCAGCGGTGACCGCGACCACCAGAGCGACGAACCACAGCGGCGTCGGCGCCAGACCCGGGTGGGCCGGCACAAGGCTTTTGGGCAGTAGGACCGCAACCGACGAGTCGTCGATGGCGCTGAACGCCAGCACGATCGTCACCCAATTGAGCCAGGCGAAATTGCCCGAGGCCACCAGCCACAACTGGGTGACGACGATGATCCCGGCGGCCACACTGGCGATTGGCTGCGGCGCGAACAATCCGAACGGCACGATCAGTTGCGCGAAATGGTTGCCCGCCACCTCGACCCGATGCAGTGGCTTGGGCAGATGGTGGAAGAACCAGCTCAACGGCCCCGGCATGGGTTGCGTCTCATGGTGGTAGTACAAGCAGGTCAGATCGCGCCAGCACGGGTCGCCGCGCATCTTGATCAGGCCCGCACCGAATTCGACCCGGAACAACAGCAGTCGAATCATCCACAATGTCAGCACCGGTGGTGCCACGTCGTGGTTGCCCAGGAAGATCATCAAAAATCCGGTCTCCAGCAGCAGCGATTCCCAGCCGAACGAATACCAGGTCTGGCCAACGTTGACGATCGACAAATAAAGCACCCACAGCGTCAGCCACATCAACATCGCAGCCCACAGCGGCACCGCGTCGGCGGCCCCGACGACGATCGCCGCCGACAGCGCCGCGCCGAACCAAGAGACGGTCGAAAACAGCCGATCGGAATAGTGCAGATGAAACAGGCTCGGCGTCCGCCAAAACGATTGCCTCGCCAGGTACTGCGGGATGGGCAGGATGCCGCGCTCGCCGATGAGGGCGCGGAACTGGACCGCGGCCGCGAGGAATCCCAGCAGGTAGATCGCCGCGGCGCCCCGCTCGAGCACCAGTCTGCCCACCCAATATTCGGGTGCGGAAAACCAGTCCATGGCGCTAACTCCTCGGTTGGTGACGGTTACGCCAACCCGCATATCCAGTCAATCAGCCGGTAAACGGCTAGCCAATAGCCCTGACGACTATTCGTCGCCGCGCTCGCCCGTCCGATCACCCCGCCGATGTGGTATTGCCACAACCGAAGCGGCAAGCACCGTAAGCGAAATCAGTGCCAGCAGTTGCACACTCGCGGAATGGCCGGCGTAACCGTCCGGCGAGCGCCAAGGCCGCCGGGACAGCGCCGCACCGGCCAGAATCAGGCCACCGGCGCTGCACACGACGCTGAGGCGTTCCCAGGGCCGCCTCCGCAACGCGTACCGCAAACCCAGGGCGGACCCCATCGCAACCAGACCGCCCACGCCGGCGATGACTGTCCCGGCGGCCAATGCGGGAACCGCCGCCCAGGCGCCGGGCCGCCACGGTTGCGCGGGCGCGGCTTCGTCGTCGGCGTCCTTTCGTCGCGTCCGCCAAAGCGCGAGCAGCGCCAGCAGCGGCAGCAGCGCCAGTCCCACGGCGAGACCCGCGCGATAGAGCGCGTTGGAGGCGAACGTCAGCGTGATGGTGCCCGGGTCGCCCGCCGGCACCACCCAGCCCTGCTGCCACCCGTTGACGGCGATCGGCGTCAAGCGGGCCCCGGTTCCGGTGTGCGCCACCCACCCTGGGTTGATGCTTTCCGGGATGACCAGAATCCGTGCGGTGGCCGAGGCGGGAGCCTGCACTTCGCGCCGATCCGGACCCCACGCCAGCCACGACGAAATACGCACGGGCCGTGGGGCTTCGGCGGTGGGCCGGGTTGCCAGCTCGGCGCCGTCCACGACGAACTGGGCGCCGGGGCTGATCAACAATTCCTGTTGGCCGGCGGGCAGCGCGATCGGGTCGCGTTCGCACGGCACCGCCGCGACGGGCGCGTCATCGAGGATCGCCCCGACCGTGGTGTGGATCGCGGTGTGTACGAACCGGCCTGCGACCGCGATGACGGGTCCGCGCTCGCAGCCGACGGCGATCTCCCGGCTGCGGTTGCGGCCGGGATCGGCGGGTGCGATCGGGTTGCCGTCGGCGCCGAGCGCCACCGCCTCAGCCAGCCCGGGCGGCTTCAGCTGGTCAAAACCCAACGCGTTGCGGTCGATGACGTCTTGCCAATCCAGCAGGCTGATGGTCACCGTGTCGGTCACCCGCGGTTTGAGCGGCACCGTCTGCGCCCGGTCCGCCCCGTCGCCGTCGGATGCCAATCGGACGGCTTGGGGGCCGTCGCCCAGGTTGACGGCCACCATCGTGGGACGCACCGGCAATGCCGACCGGCTGGGAACCAGCCGCACGCCGGTGACCTCGGTGGCGTGCGGCAGCCTGAGCGTCAGACTCGGTGGGCTCTTGTGCTGCACCACCCGTTGCGGCGCCGTCCACGCGGTGGCCGGGTCGCCGTCGGTGGCCGCATAGGCCGAGCCGAGCACGTCCACCGTATCCGAATCACCTTGCGCGGCAGTGGTATTCGGCTCGGTGATCAGGTCGGCCAGTTTGGGGCTCTGCCGCGGCCGCACCCATACCGTCGGGGTCACCGACATCGGCGCCGGCACGCTCAGCGTGCGGCTGAAGTTGACCGGCTCCTCCGGAACCAGGGCCATCGAGGGTGCGCACCGCACATTGTCCGGGGCGGCCGCGCAACCCGGTCTGCCCAACAGCTCCGATCCCAGGTCCCATCCCGCGATCGGCGAACCGGGCGGCGGCCCGGGCACCCGCACGGTGTGCCGTAGGTCGACCTGGTGGGCGAACCCGGACGCGTCGTACTGGGTGATCGACAGGTCGGTGATGCCGAACTGCACCCCGGCGGAACCGTCGTCGGTGCCTGCGGCGGTGATCCGCACCCATGGGGTTTCGCCGTAGGGGAGTGCGGCGGCAAGCGGCTTGCCCGGCTCGTCGAAGCGCAAAGTGGTGCTGCCGGTCGCGGTTTCGACGAGGATGCGGCGCACCTGGGCGCCGACCGCGGTGGCGCTGGGCGTCAACGTGATGGCGGCGTTGGTCACCGGGTGGTCGAAATCGATCCGCATCCATTGACCGACCGCGGCCTGCAGCGAGTTGGACACCCATGCGGTCGCCGAGTCGCTGTCGATCGCGGCGGCCGGCGAGTTCGCCGGTGCGACATCGGGCATCGCAGTGGAATCCGACGACGAACTCGACACCGTGATGCGGCCACCGGTCCAGGCACCGGTCACCGGGTCGGCGCCCGGGACGGGATAGTCGGGCACCCGGTTGTAGGTGTGCCGCGCATCGCCGGGGGCCCGGATAGCCGACGAATGTTGGTCCACCCGGCCGTAATCCGTCTCACGCGCCGTCGGAGTGTCGGTAATGGTCACACCGGCGTTGGTCGGGGGCAGCCCGGCACCCCGCGCGTCGGCGGTCATCAGCAACGGGCCCAGCGGCGACCGGCCCAGCAGCCGCCGCCGCTCGTCGAGGCGCAGCAGCGCCTCGGGGCCGCCGTCGACCCGGGCCAGCCGATCGGCATCGACGAAATACGGTGTGCCGGGGTCGCTTTCGCCGCCGACGGAGAAAATCTCGACCGCCGGGTATCGGGGCCGCAGTCCGCTGTCCGTGACGAAACCGGCCAGGGTGCCGGGCCCGACCGAGTCACCGAACTGGGCGACTTTGTGTAGTCCGGGTGATCCGTCGATGGCCCGATGCACCAGGATCGGGCGCGCCGACCGCGATGTGTCGGGGTCCAGGTCGTTGCGCACCACCAGGTATGAAATGCCTTGACGGGCAAGGGTGTCGGCCAGGCCAACCGAGGGCCGCCCGGCGGCGAACAACCGCTGCACCGAATCCAGCGCCCGGATGGTCTGCGGCGGAGTCAACGGGATGGAATCGCGCACCCCCCACGGGCTGGCACCCAGTACCTGCAGCGGCTCGTCATGGCTGGTGCCCCAGACCTGAGTGGCGAACGGCGCGCCGGGAACCACGAGCACCCGCCCCGGCGTCGGCGTCCCGGTGTTGTGCTCGGTGAGCCAGTCGGCAGCCTGGTGCCAGTACTGCGGGATTGCGGTGAACGTTCCCGGCGGGGTCAGCCGACCGGTCCACGCCAGCGACGTGCTGACCATCAGCGCGGTAACCACCACGATCGCCGTCGCCACCCGTCGGTCCCGCTCCGGGTGCGCGAAGGCGCGCAGCCATACCGGCAACGGGGCGTTGCCCGGTAACGGGATGCGGCCCAGCAGCTGTGCCAGGCCCAGCGCCACCGGGATCCTGATCACCGACCCCAGCTTGTGCACGTTGCGCAGCGGTGCGCCGCCGGCGTCCAGGAAGGCCTGCACCGCGTGCGCCACCGGCGAACCCAGCCCGCCGCTGTATCCGGCGGCCATCAACACCACGCCGACCAACAGCATCGTCACCAACCGCCCACGCGCCGGCATGGCCGGGCCGGCCAGCCCCGCCAGCCCGGCCGCCGCGACCAGGCAGGTACCCAGGACGGCCGCCGATCCGGTCACCAGCGGAGCCCCCGCGGTGGCGGTCGGCGCCACGTACGGCGTCCAGGCTTCGGTACCGCGCAACATCTCGACCAGCGACGACCATTGCGTCGTCACACCCGACGATTCGATGAAGTCCAGGAACGGAGGGCTGATCGCACGCAGCAGTACCAGCGCCACCACCCACCACAGGGTGGCCAGCACCAGCGCCACCAGCCACCACCCGGTGTACCGCCACCACAACCGGTTCGGCCGGTGGCATGCCCACCAGATCACCGCAGGCAGGCAGCCGGCCAGGGTCGCGATGGCGTTGACCGCGCCCATCAGTGCGACGGCCAGACCCGCTTGCGCGGCCAGCGCGCGCACCGACCTGTCGGAGGTGGCCCGCAGGGCGATGATCGTGGGCAGTAACACCCACGGCGCCAACATCATTGGCAGGGTTTCCGACGAGATCGATCCGAGCGTGGTGAGCACCCGCGGCGACAGCGCGAATGCGGCCGCAGCGATCACCCGTGACGCCGGGCTGCCGATCCGCAGCGCCTCGGCGACCCGCAGCAGTCCCCAGAAGCCGACGGTGAGCAGCAGCGCCCACCACAGCCGCTGGGTGATCCAGCCGGGCACTCCCAGCAGATGCCCGATCAGAAAAAATGTGCCGTGCGGAAACAGGTAACCGTAGGCCTGGTTCTGCGCCTGCCCGAACGGCAACTCGCTGTTCCACAGATTGGTCGCTCGGGCCAGGAATCGCAGCGGGTTCGCCGTCAGGTCGAGTTTGGTGTCGGGGGAGATCCGCCCGGGTGATTGCGCGAAGGTCAGGGCTAGTGCGATCGTGCCGACCAACAGCAGCCACCGGCGCGACGCCGGTCCGCCAGTCGCGTACGAGACCGCCGCTGAACTCCCCGTTCGCGGCGCTGAATCGGAGGGCGATGACCCGCTGCGCCCGGCTCCGCCGCGCTTGCGATCGCCGGGGTCAAATGGCGGCGACCCGCTGCGCCCGGCTCCGCCGCGCTTGCGATCGCCGCTAGCTACGGTTTCCGTACTCGACCCGGTTGAGCACTGACGACTGCGGATCGCCCCCGGGAAGTGGCGGTTTCGTGTCTTGCTGGACCATCAAGGTGATTCCGAAGATCGCAGCCGCGCCGAGCAACAGGCCAACCACAACACTCGCTGCGGCGGGCGCAACGATCCGGTTCATCGACGGCTCCTGGGTCTGTGCGGGGTTTGCGGTCGCGGCTTTCAACCTGACGCCAACCTAGCAGAAGACCGCCCGGCCAAACCGAGCGCTGGTCACCGGCGCAGGCAGTGTCCGTGCCAGCAGCGGTCGCCGTATTCCACCTGATACGGCCCGGACGGAAGCGCAGGGCGCTGCAGGCTCGGCACCGGCGTCAGGCTGTGGTCAGCCACGGCAAGCGTGATCCCGACCGTGGTCGCGACCCCGGCGGACAAGCCCACCGCGATGCTGACCACGGCGGCCAACGTGAAACCCGTCATCGCTGGCTCCTCCCCGCCAGTCAGGGCACCCCGGCCCCCTGATCAGCAACGTACCGTTGATGCCCCCTGGCGCCCGGTACGAAACACCTGCCGTGAAAGCATGGCCCGATGGCATTTTCGCGCAGCTTCGCCGTGCTCGCAGCCGTGTCGGTGCTGGCGGCCGGCTGCGGCCACCACGCCGCGCGCCAGGCCCACCCGTCGACGTCGAGCAAGCCGGTGGCCGCGCCGGCGCCGAAGGTGTGCGCCGACGCGTCGGCGCTTCCGGCCACCCTGGGAATCCGCGACAAGCTGGCCCAACTGCTGATGGTCGGCGTGAAAAACGCCGACGACGCCCGGGCCGTCGTCAACGGCTACCACGTCGGCGGCATCTTCATCGGCAGCTGGACGGACCTGTCGATCTTCAAGGGGCCGCTGGCCGACATCACGGCCAAGGCCGGGCCGCTGCCGCTGGCGGTCAGCGTCGATGAAGAGGGCGGCCGGGTCTCGCGATTGAAGTCGCTGATCGGGACGTCGCCGTCGCCGCGCGAGCTGGCGCAGACGCAGACCCCCCAGCAGGTGCACGACCTGGCGGCCGACCGCGGCAAGAAGATGCACGACCTGGGCATCACCGTCGACTTCGCGCCCGTCGTCGACGTCAGCGACGAGCCCGACGACGCCGTGATCGGCAACCGTTCGTTCAGCGCGGATCCGGCCAAGGTCACCGAGTACGCGGGGGCCTATGCGCAGGGGTTGCGGGACGCCGGGCTGCTGCCGGTGCTCAAGCACTTTCCCGGCCACGGGCACGGCTCGGGTGATTCCCACAAGGGGGGCGTGCTCACGCCGCCGCTGGACGACCTGCAGAACAGCGATCTGGTGCCGTACCGGACCCTGGTGGCCGCGGCGCCGGTCGGGGTGATGGTGGGCCACTTGCAGGTTCCCGGGCTCACCGGTGATGACCCGGCCAGCCTGAGCCCCCAGGCGGTGCGGTTGCTGCGTGACGGGGTCGGCTACAAGGGCCCGCCGTTCACCGGTCCGGTGTTCAGTGACGACCTGTCCAGCATGGCCGCCATCTCCGACCGGTACGGGGTGTCGGAGGCGGTGCTGCGCAGCCTGCTCGCCGGTGTCGACGTCGCGCTGTGGGTCACCACCGACGAGGTGCCGGCCGTACTGGACCGGCTGCAGAAGGCGGTGGCATCCGGAGAATTGCCGGCGCGGCAGGTCGACGAGTCGCTGGTGCGGGTGGCGGCAATGAAGGGGCGCAGCGCGACCTGCGGACACTAGCGGGTGTGCGGCAAAAGCACATTGCTTACTCTTGAGTCAGATAGACGGGTTGGAGAGGCAAGCGATGGCCGGTGGCACCAAGCGGTTACCGCGTGCCGTCCGTGAGCAGCAGATGCTCGACGCCGCCGTGCAGATGTTCTCGGTCAACGGCTATCACGAGACCTCGATGGACGCCATTGCCGCCGAGGCGCAGATCTCCAAGCCGATGCTGTACCTGTACTACGGCTCCAAGGAAGACCTGTTCGGTGCCTGCCTGAACCGCGAGATGAGCCGGTTCATCGGCGCGGTGCGCGCCGACATCGATTTTCAGCAGAGCCCCAACGACATGCTGCGCAACACCATCGCCGCGTTCATGCGCTACATCGATGCCAACCGGGCGTCCTGGATCGTGATGTACACCCAGGCCACCAGCTCGCAGGCGTTCGCCCACATGGTCCGTGAAGGACGCGAGCAGATCATCGATCTGGTCGCCGGGCTGATGCGGGCGGGTAGCCGCAACCCGCGGTCTGAGCGCGAACACGAGATGATGGCCGTCGCGCTGGTGGGTGCGGGCGAGGCGGTCGCGAATCGGCTCAGCACCGGCGACGTCGACGTCGACGAGGCGGCCCAGCTGATGATCGACCTGTTCTGGTACGGCCTCAAGGGATCACCGGCCGAGCGGGAAGCGGCCGCCGAGGCGGCCGGCTCGGACGCCGCTGCCGACTAACCCCTAGATTCGTCCAGGTGGCCCGGATGAGCGACCCCAGCTCGAACCGCGGCAACCTCGACTTCTTCTGTGCGGTAATCATCGTCGGGTTGCTTGCCGGAGTTGCCGGATTGGCGACGACGTTCGTGCTGCGCGTCGTCCAGCACGCCACCTACAACTACAGCTTCGGCGCGATGCTGGCCGGGGTCGCGGCCAGCAGCCCGATACGCCGTGCAGTGGGCCCCATGATCGGCGGTGCGCTGGCGGCGCTGGGGTGGTGGCTGCTGCGGCGCCGGGCCGACGTGCCCCCGCTGGCGCCGACCATCGCCGGCCGTGAACCCGTGCCGCGGCTTTCCTGGAGCATCGACGCCATGCTGCAGGTGCTGCTGGTTGGATCGGGGGCCTCGCTCGGGCGAGAAGGCGCTCCACGTCAATTCGCCGCTGCGCTGGGTGATTTGGGAACCGGATGGCTCAAGCGGCTATCACCGCGCGACCGCGAGGTGCTGCTGGCCTGCGCGGCGGGAGCCGGCCTGGGCTCGGTGTATGCGGTCCCGCTGGCCGGCGCGCTGTTCTCGATTCGGATCTTGCTCCGCACCTGGCAGCCGCGGGCGGTGGGCGCGGCGTTCTTGTCCTCCGGCTTGGCGGTCGCCGTCGGTTCGGCCATCACCCGCAATCAACCCAACCTGCAGTGGCCGATCGAAGAGTCGACGTACCTGCTGACCGCGCACGGATTGCTGTTGGCGCCGGTGACTCTCGTGGTGGGTCTGGCCTTCAACCGGTTGATGGCCGCGGCACGACCGGCCCGCGAGATGCGGACCTGGGTGTTGGTCCCCGCGCTCGCCGGGGCGGGCCTGGTGATGGGTGTCTTTTCGCACTGGTGGCCCGAATTGCCCGGCAACGGGCGAAGCATCCTGACCGTCAGCTTGGCCAGCGGCATGACCTTGCTGTCGGCGCTGGCGATTCTGGCGCTCAAACCGTTACTGACAGCGCTGTTTCTGCGCGCCGGCGGGGCCGGCGGATTGCTGACGCCGTCGCTGGCCACCGGCGCGGCCGCCGGCGCGGCGGTGGTGCTGCTGATCAATTGGGCCGGCGGCACGCAGCTGCATGTGCCGGCGGTGTCGTTAGCCGGCGCCGCCGGCGTGCTCGCGGTGACCCAGGGGTCGCCGATCTGGGCGGCGATCTTCGTGTGGGAACTCGCCCGGCCACCGCTGTGGCTTTTTCTGCTGTTTTTGCTGACCGCTACCAGCGCCTACGCACTGAAAGTGCTTGCCCAGGGCCGCATTACGACGCACGCGGGCTAGCGGGTCGCCACCGTCGGCAACAGTGGCGATCGCGAGCGCGACGGAGTCGGGCGAAGCGGGTCGCCACCGCCGGCACTAGAGCGCCCGTACCGTGCCGGTCAGGTGTGGGTAGCCCTTGGCGATGTTGCGCAGCGAGAGATCCCAGCCGCCATCGTGTTCGTCGAGATACAGACCCGCGATCGCGGGCAGCACCACCGGCTTGCCGAACCGCACCGAATAGCGCACCGCATCGGGAAACAGAGCTTCGACGTTCGCCAATACCGCTGCGGCGGTGAACATTCCGTGTGCGATCACGGTCGGGAACCCGAACAGCTTGGCTGCGACCGGGTTGGTGTGGATCGGATTGTGATCGCCCCCGACCGCGGCGTAGCGCCGGATCAGCCCCGGGCTGATGCGCAGCACCGTGGACGGTGGCGGCAGCTTGGGCTGCTTCTGCGGGGGCGGCTTGGGCTCGTCGGACAGGCTGGTCCGCTGCTGATGCAGAAACGTCGTCACCTGATGCCAGGCGGTGTCGTTGCCGACGCTGACGTCGGTCACCAAATCGACCAGCAGACCCTTGCGGTGCTCGCGCAGGTTTTCGGCGTGCACACGCACGCCGACCGTATCGGTGACCGCGATCGGGCGGTATTGCGTGATGTGGTTTTCGGTGTGCACCGCTCCCATTGCGGCGAAAGGGAAGTCGAAGCCGGTCACCAGCGACATCAGCGCCGGAAAGGTCAGCGCGAACGGATAGGTCAGCGGCACGTGATTGCCGTAGCGCAATCCGGTGACACCCGCGTACTCGGCCACGTTGGTGCGGTCGATGGGCAATTCGTCGATCGTCACCGTGCGGCTGGGCAGCTCGCTTCCCCGGGACACCACCGGCAGGGCGCCGGCGGCCGCGCGCAGCATGTTCTTGAGGCCGCTTGGCTGGTTCATAACGTTCTCCTTGACAGCGGTTGTCTAGGCGCCCAGCATGGCCTGGCCGCAGACGCGAATAACGTTACCCGTCACCGCATTTGAAGCGGGGCTGGCGAAGTAGGCGATGGTTTCCGCGACGTCCACCGGCTGCCCGCCCTGCAGCAGCGAGTTCATTCGGCGTCCGACCTCGCGGGTGGCCAGCGGAATGGCGGCCGTCATCTGGGTTTCGATGAACCCCGGCGCGACGGCGTTGATCGTGATGCCCTTGCCGTACAGCTCGGGCGCCAGCGACTGAGTGAGGCCGATCATCCCGGCCTTGGTTGTCGCGTAATTGGTCTGGCCGCGGTTGCCGGCGATGCCGGCCATCGACGACAGCCCGACCACCCGTCCGCCCTCCCCGATTGTGCCGTTGGCCACCAGCCCCTCGGTAAGACGCAGCGGGGCAAGCAGATTGACCGCGAGGACGGCGTCCCAGCGAGCGTCGTCCATGTTGGCCAGCAGCTTGTCCCGGGTGATGCCGGCGTTGTTGACCAGGATGTCGGCGCGGCCGCCGTGGTGCTCGCGCAGGTGCTCGGTGATCTTGTCCACGGCATCCTCGGCGGTGACGTCGAGCCACAACGCGGTGCCCCCGACCCGGCTGGCCGTCTCGGCCAACGTCTCGGCAGCCGATTCGACGTCGATCGCCACCACGCGGGCACCGTCGCGGGCGAACACCTCGGCGATCGTCGCTCCGATGCCGCGGGCGGCGCCGGTGACGATGGCGACCTTGCCGTCCAGCGGCCGCTCCCAGTCTGCCGGAGGCGTGGAGTCCGCCTCTCCGACGTAGAAGACCTGGCCGTCGACGTAGGCGGACTTGGCCGACAAGATGAAGCGCATGGTCGATTCCAGGCCCGTCGCCGCCGGTTTGGCGTCCGGCGACAGGTACACCAGCGCCACCGTGCTGCCGTTGCGCAGTTCCTTGCCCAGAGAGCGGGTGAAGCCTTCGAGCGCGCGCTGCGCGATTCGTTCGTGCGGGCTGGCCGCGGCGTCGGGCGTGGTGCCGACCACCGCGACCCGCGCGGAATGACCGAGATTGCGCAGCAGCGGGGTGAAGAACTCGTAGAGCCCCCTGAGTCCCTCCGGCGTGGTGATGCCGGTGGCATCGAACACCAGGCCGCCGAACTTATCGGCCCAGCGACCGCCCAGGTTGTTGCCCACCAGGTCATAGTCGGCGTCCAGCGCCGCGCGCAGCGGTTCGACCACCCGCCCCTCGCCGCCGATCAGCAGCGCCCCTGCCAGCGGCGGTTCGCCGGCCCGGTAGCGGCGCAGCGGCTCGGGCTGGGGAACACCGAGCTGCTTGGCGAGAAAAGATCCAGGACCGGAATTGACGATCTGAGAGAACAGATCGGACGAAGCCTTGGGAGCCACCGGTAGCTACCTTTCATGTTCTTGCGAAGTCGGGGTATGCCTACAGCACAACCGTATCGGGGACGAACTTACTGCAGAGTAAGAACAGTGGGTAGTATGGCCCCAGACGGGCGATTCCCAAACCGAATAGACCGCAAAAACACGGAGAAGAATAGTGGCCCCTGCAAGTTCTGAGGCAAGTAAAGGGTCTGCTCAGCGCAGTTCTGAGCGGCGACGCGTGGCTGTGCTGGGTGGCAACCGCATTCCGTTCGCCCGGTCGGACGGCGCCTACGCGGAGGCGTCCAACCAGGACATGTTCACCGCGGCATTGGGTGGGCTGGTGGATCGCTTCGGACTGGCCGGTGAGCGGCTGGGCGTGGTGGTCGGCGGCGCGGTGCTCAAGCACAGCCGCGACTTCAACCTGACCCGTGAGTGTGTGCTGGGCTCGCAGCTGTCGTCTTACACGCCCGCGTTCGACCTGCAGCAGGCGTGCGGGACCGGGCTGCAGGCGGCCGTCACCGCCGCCGAGGGCATCGCGGCCGGCCGCTACGACGTGGCCGCGGCGGGGGGTGTGGACACCACCTCTGATGCACCTATCGGTCTGGGCGACAACCTGCGCCGCACCCTGCTCAAGTTGCGCCGGGCCAAGTCCAATCTCCAACGGCTGAAGCTGGTGGGCACGCTGCCTGCCACCCTGGGCGTCGAGATCCCGGTCAACAGCGAACCGCGCACCGGGCTGTCCATGGGGGAGCACCAGGCGCTGACCGCCAAGAAGATGGGCATCGCCCGCGTCGCTCAGGACGAACTGGCCGCTGCCAGCCACCGCAACATGGCGGCCGCCTATGACCGCGGCTTCTTCGACGACCTGGTCACGCCGTTCCTGGGGCTTTACCGCGACGACAACCTGCGTGCGGACTCGTCGGCTGAGAAGCTGGCCAAGCTGCGTCCGGTGTTCGGCGTGAAGGCCGGCGACGCGACGATGACGGCCGGCAACTCGACTCCACTGACCGACGGTGCGTCGGTGGCGCTGCTGGCCACCGACGAGTGGGCGGCCGCTCATTCGCTGACCCCACTCGCGTATCTGGTGGACTCCGAGACCGCGGCGGTCGACTACGTCAACGGACGCGACGGGCTGCTCATGGCGCCGACCTACGCGGTGCCGCGGTTGCTCGCCCGCAACGGCCTGAGCCTGCAGGACTTCGACTTCTACGAGATTCACGAGGCGTTCGCGTCGGTGGTGCTGTGTCACCTGCAAGCGTGGGAGTCCGAGGAGTACTGCAAGGAGCGGCTCGGCCTGGACGCCGCGCTGGGCTCGATCGACCGGTCCAAGCTCAACGTCAACGGCTCCTCGCTGGCCGCCGGCCACCCGTTTGCGGCTACCGGCGGACGAATCCTGGCTCAGGCGGCCAAGCAGCTTGCGCAGCGCAAGGCCGAGCAAAAGGGCGGCGCCACCGTGCGCGCCCTGGTCTCCATCTGTGCGGCCGGTGGCCAGGGCGTCGCCGCCATTCTGGAGGCCTGACCGGCTCCCCCGGCGGGCCATGAGTTGAGTCACATCGGGTTAGCACCGTAGGGGCGCGGGTATCCGACTCTTCGGATGGCCCCGTGTTGTGGTCTGACCCCCCGACCCCGACGGCAATACGGGGCATCCCCCGGAACGACTGCCCTGTCTATTGCGCGACGGGCGTCCGAAAAGGGCCGCCGCTGGAGTGAGGGGATCCAGCGGCGGCCTTTTTGCTGTTCGGCCTTCTATCGCGCCGTCTAGCACGGCCCGCTGAACGCAAAATCCCCCGCT
>NZ_LZKU01000253.1 GCF_001672975.1 Mycobacterium sp. 1465703.0 | reverse complement strand
CCGCTCCAGTCACCAAACGCGCACGCTCACGTGAGGCAACAATTCCCCCAACGCGCGCATCTTGACGTGAGGCAACTTGCGACATCGATGCCCGCCGAAAAATGCGGCGAAAACGGTCCGATCGATTCCGGAAGAACGGTCCTAGCAGCGCAGATGCGGCCTATCCTGCCCTCATGGCGTCGGATGTATCGGGCAAGGTCGCTTTCATCACCGGCGGTGCTTCCGGCATCGGCGCCGCATTGGCCACCAAGCTGGTCGATGGCGGCGCGGAGGTCTGGATCGCCGATCGCCAACTGGGCGCAGCGCAGGAGCTGGTGCAACGCTTCAGCACTAATGGCGCCAAAGCACACGCGATCGAACTCGACGTCCGCGACTATGCCGGATTCGAGGCCGCAGTCGCCGAGGCGGTCCGGCAATCCGGGCGGATCGACTACCTGTTCAACAACGCAGGCATCGGTGTCGGCGGCGAGGTCGATTCCTACACGCCCGATGACTGGAACGACGTCCTCGCCGTGAATCTGCACGGCGTGGTGCACGGCATCCAGGCGGTGTACCCAATCATGATCCGGCAGCGTTCGGGCCATATCGTGAACACGGCGTCGATGGCCGGTCTGCTGGCCGGCCCCGGTACCGCCAGCTACACCGCCTCTAAGCACGCCGTGGTCGCGCTGTCGAAGGCGATGCGACTGGAGGCCGAGCGCCACAACGTCAAGGTGTCGGTACTGTGCCCGGGCGCGATCCGGACCCCGATCCTCACCGGGGGCGCATACGGACGGATGACGAACACCGGCGCCAGCGACGAGGACCTGCTCAAATTCTGGGAGCCGATGCGCCCCATGGCACCCGAGAAGTTCGCCGACCGTGCCCTGCGCGCCGTGTTGCGTGGAGACACAATCGTCATCGTGCCGGCCTGGTGGAAGGCGCTGTGGTACCTGGACCGCCTCTCGACGACCATTTCGACGCGAGCGGCGCGACTCACACTCAAGCGGTTGCGCGAAATGCAATCCGCCCCATGACAAGTCATTCTTTCGACAGTGCGAACGGGTTCACCGCAACACCGCGATGAACCTGGCGTCGTCCTCGCCCCGGCCTGCCCTCCTTAAGACACGCTGAGAACCGGCTGCGAACCCGTTTGCCCAGGAGGACGCCGGGTACACAGCCGATGCGCTTCGGTCGCGACACGCCGTCGGGACCACCTCGGTTGAAAGACACAGCTGGGCGCTCCAGTTTTCTGGGCGGCTTTGGCGACCGCCACTGCACTGACAGTGCCGGGACCGGAGCCTGCCAGACCGTGTTCCTTCCAGCGCAAAGGCGAGGTGGCTCATGGGCACAACGGTCACGGATTCGCTCGGCGAACGGCGCCGAAACATCACCCACGCGCCGTCCCAGACCTTTCTTCAGCGCGCCGAGGACCAAACACAGCACAGCGGGCCGGTGATCGCCGGTCCGGCACGAACACGACCGAGAAAGGGATGCAGATGATGTTGCTGGGCAACGGCGGACGGCACAAAGACCGCACCGCCGGCGGCGACGGACTCGGCGAGGTTCAACATTTGGCCGGTCGGGCTCTGTATGACGTCGCGCACGGCCGGTTCGAACGCTCGCTGTCCGGCCTGACGGCCATGGCGGCATTGGTCACAACGGCCGAAATCTATTTCGAGCACTACAAAGCCAGCTTTGGCAACAAGTGGATGTGGAGCCCGATCGTGGTGACTCCGCCGGTGGTGGTCGCCGGAATCGGCGGGGTGTTCTCCCGGCGGTGGGCCAAACTCTGGCTGCCGATCACCGCGGGCATCTACACGGCCAATGGGCTGATGGGCGAATACCTGCATGCCCGCGGGGTAGCCCGCAAGCCGGGCGGGTGGAAGAACGCTTCCTACAACGTGCCCATGGGGCCACCGATTGCGGCGCCGGGGTTGATGTGCATGGTCGGCGGGATGGGGTTGTTGGCATCGATCCTGCGTCGCGAACGATTTCGGGCATAGGGCGCTGGGATGTCACAGATGGCCAACACCTCACGCCCCGATCACCTGCCCAACCTGCGCCCGGACGGCAAGCCGCCGCACCCGTCCTGGCTGCCCAGGCAACGCCGTGGCGTCACACCGCAGATGATCGGGCGCTATCCCGACTACGACGTGCTGGAAACCGCGCACACGTGGGACGAAGCCACCAGAAAGGTAGTGCTCGCCCGGCTGGAACCGCCTGGGCCGTTGCGCTTTTTCACCCGCGAAGAGGAACCGTGCCTGCGCGCGTTCTGCGACACGGTGCTGGCGCAGGACGTCGAACCGCGAGTGCCGGTCGCCGAGGCCGTCGACTCCAAGCTCGCCGACGGGCGCCTGGACGGCTACCAGTACGCCGACATGCCCGACGACCGGGACACCTGGCGGCTGGTGCTGCGCGGCCTCGATGAGACCGCATTGACGGAGTACGCCAAATCCTCCTTCGCCAACGCCGACATTCTCACCCGCGAGGCGATCATCTGCCGGTTCTCGCACGGCGACCTTCACGGCGGCGCGTGGGAGAGCCTGAACGTCAAGCGCGCGTGGTCGGTGTGCATGCGAATGACGTTGGCGGGCTTCTACTCTCACCCGTGGGCATGGAACGAGATCGGGTTCGGCGGCCCGGCCTACCCGCGCGGGTTCATGCGGCTTGGCGGCGCCACCGGACCGGCGGCCGCGCGTGAACCGTACGAGACCCGCGGCGCCACGGACGAAGATCCAGTTCAAGTCGTGCAGGACGAGGGGCTGTGATGGGCGACTTGTGGCGCGGCCTGTTCAAGGGAGCGGTCGGACCGAAGGACAACGATTCGCGGTTCCTGCTCGACGTGCACACCCGCGACCTGCCCGGCGAGCAGACCATGCGTCGCTACGCCGACGACGACGAGGTCGATCTGGTTGTCGTCGGGGCGGGCGCCGGTGGTTCGGTGCTCGCGCAGCGACTGGCGCGCCAGGGCTGGCGGGTGGTGATCCTCGAGGCCGGCCCGTTCTGGCACCCCGACGAGGACTGGGTGTCCGACGAGGCCGGCGCCCATCCGCTGTACTGGACGCAGAAACGCATCATCGGTGGCGACGACCCAATCGAATTGGGCAAGAACAACTCCGGGCGCGGGGTCGGTGGTTCCATGGTTCATTACGCCGGGTACACGCCGCGATTCCACCCCAGCGACTTCCAGACCTACACCAGAGACGGGGTCGGGGCGGACTGGCCCATCGGCTACCAGGACATCCGCCGCCATTACGAGCGCGTCGAGCTCGAGCTGCCGGTCGCCGGCCAGAACTGGCCCTGGGGAGACCCGCATCGCTATCCCTTTGCCCCCCATCCCATATCGCGCGCTGCCGCCAAGATCTGGGAGGGCGCGCTCAAGCTTGGCATCGAGATGCGGGTAGGTCCGGTCGGTATCGTCAACGGCACCTTCGGCAATCGACCGCATTGCATCTACCGCGGCTACTGCCTGCAGGGCTGCAAGGTGAACGCCAAGGCCAGCCCGTACGTCACGCATCTTCCCGACGCGCTGGCCCACGCCGTCGAGATCCGCGCCGACTGCATGGCGTCGCGCGTCGAGCTCGACGAGAGCGGCGCGGCCCGCGGCGTGGTCTACTACGACGAGGCCGGCGGCAAAGAGCGGCTACAACGCGCCAAAGTGGTTGCCATAGCAGGGTATTCGATCGAAACACCGCGCCTGCTGTTGAACTCGCCCAGCGACCGCTTCCCGCACGGGCTGGGCAACAACGATGACCAGCTCGGGCGCTACGTGATGGTGCAGGGCGCCACCCAGTCCGCGGGCCGGTGGTCCGAAGAGGTCCGGATGTACAAGGCCCCTCCCCCGGAGGTCACCTCCGAACAGTTCTACGAGACCGACCTGCATCGTGGCTTTGCCCGCGGCTTCGCCATCCAGACCGTGTCGCCGATGCCCATCGGCTGGGCCGAACATGTGATGGCCGAGGGGCACTGGGGCCGCGCGCTGCGGGAGTACATGCGCGACTACAACCACTGGGCAACCGTCGGCGTGCTCAACGAACTGTTGCCGCTGCCGGATAATCGCGTGACGCTGGCCGACGAGAAGGACCCGAACGGCATCCCGGTGGCCCGGTTCGACTACACGCTCTGCGACAACGACAAGGCCAACATGGCCTACTCCACCAAGGTCATCGGTGACATCTTGCACGCTGCCGATGCCCAGGACGTGCTCACCATCCAGCGTTTCGCCCATTTGATCGGCGGCGCCCGGATGGGCACCAGCCCGCAAAATTCGGTAGTCGACTCCGATCAGCGCGTGTGGGGCGTACCGAACCTGTTTCTCGCCGACGGCTCGGTGTGTCCGACACAGGGCTCGGCCAACCCCGCGTTGACCATCATGGCGCTGGCCTCGCGGCTGGGCGAACGGTTGGCCGCCGGGAAGATCGATACCACCGCGGGACGGAGGTCGAAGGCGGGCGCCCGTGGCTGAACGGATGATAAACGTCGAGGAAACCTTCGCGCCCCGGGTATTGCGCGAGTACGCCCTGCTCGCCGACGGTGAGCGGGGAGCGTTGATCGGGCCGCAGGGTGACGTGACGTGGATGTGCGCGCCGCACTGGGATTCCGATGCCGTCTTCTCCAATCTCATTGGCGGCGGCGGCATTTACGCCGTCACACCGACCGATGCACGGCACGTATGGGGCGGCTACTACGAGCCGGGCACCTTGATCTGGCGTAACCGCTGGATCACCCGGGACGGCACCGTGGAATGCCGTGAGGCACTTGCCTTTCCGGGTGACCCCGACCGGGTGGTGCTGCTGCGGCGCCTGATGGTGTGCCGCGGGACCGCGCGGGTGCGGGTGCTTTTGGCGCCGAATGCGGGATTCGGCCGGCACGGCCTCGGCCGCCCCACCTCGGATAACGGTGTGTGGAGCGGCAAGTCGGGCCGGTTGCGCTGGCGCTGGCTGGGCGGGTGCGACGCGCTCACCGTGCAATCGGCGCAGGCGAAAAGCGACATGCTCACCTGTGAGATCACCCTCGAGGAGGGCCGGCAACACGATCTCGTGCTGGAGCTGTCCGAACGCGCACTGCCCGAACGACCCCCCGACCCCGACCTGGCCTGGGACGCCACCGCGGACACCTGGCAGCGCAGCGTGCCCCCGCTGAACTGCACCGTCGCTCCCCGCGACGGAAGTCACTCCTATGCGGTGCTGCGCGGGCTGACCAGCAGCGGCGGCGGCATGGTGGCCGCGGCCACGATGAGCCTGCCCGAACGCTCGCACACCAACCAGAACTACGACTACCGCTACGCGTGGATCCGCGACCAGGTGTACGCCGGCATGGCGGCCGCCGCCGTCGGCACCACCGAACTACTCGATCGGGCGGTCGAATTCGTCGGCGCCCGACTGCTCGAAGACGGCCCGAACCTCAAACCCGCCTACACGATCACCGGCGGCGCAGTACCCAACGAGGAAGCACTCGAGCTGCCCGGTTATCCCGGCGGCACCGACAAGGTGGGCAACTGGGTCAATCAGCAATTCCAGCTTGACGTCTTCGGCGAGGCGCTGCAGCTGCTGGCCAAGGCCGGTGCCGCCGATCGACTCGACCCAGACGGCTGGCGCGCCGCGCAGACCGCCATCAGAGCCATTGAAAAGCGTTGGCGCGAACCGGATGCCGGGGTCTGGGAAATCGACGACGATCACTGGACGCAGTCCCGGCTGGCCTGTGTGGCCGGGCTGCGCGCCACCGCGAAGCTGGCCGGCGCCGGTCCCGAGGTGGCCTCCTGCGCTTCGCTAGCCGACACCATCCTGGCCGACACCGCGTCGAGTAGCCTGCACCCACACGGTTATTGGCAGCGCAGCCCGCGACTGACGGGCGTCGATGCGTCGCTGCTGCTGCCGCCGGTGCGCGGGGCGGTGCCCGCCGACGACCCCCGTACCCGGGCCACTCTGAACGCCGTTCGCCGGGAACTCACCGATGATGGGTTCGTCTACCGATTCCGGCACGACGACCGCGATCTCGGCGACGCCGAGGGCGCCTTCCTGCTGTGCGGGTTCATGATGGCGCTCGCCGAACATCAACTGGGCCATGGCCATTGCGCGATGCGCTGGTTCGAACGCAACCGCGCCGCGTGCGGCCCGCCGGGGCTGTTCTGCGAGGAATACGACGTGCGGCAGCGCCAGCTCCGCGGCAACCTGCCCCAAGCGTTCGCGCACGCGCTGATGCTGGAATGTACGGCCACTCTCACCGACGACGCCGACCATCACGACTGACCCGGGACGACAACGAAAGGCAGTTCTGCGATGACACAGACAGTGGTGATCACCGGAGCCAGCGCGGGTATCGGCCGCGCCACGGCGAAGGAGTTCGGGCAGCGCGGTGCGAACGTCGTCCTGCTCGCCCGCGGCACCGCCGGGTTGGACGGCGCCGGACGAGACGTTGAGGCCGGCGGCGGCAAGGCGCTGGCCATCCCGACCGACGTCGCCGACCACTCGGCCGTCGTCGCCGCCGCCGACCAGGCCGAAGCGGCCTTCGGCCCCATCGACGTCTGGGTCAACATCGCATTCACCTCCGTCTTCGCGCCGTTCAGCGAGATCAGCGCCGAGGAATTCAAACGGGTGACCGAGGTGTCCTACCTCGGGTACGTGCACGGCACCATGGCGGCGCTGGACAAAATGCGGCCACGCAACAAGGGCACCATCGTGCAGGTAGGTTCGGCGCTCAGCCAGCGCTCGATCCCGTTGCAGTCCGCCTACTGCGGCGCCAAACACGCCGTCAACGGGTTCACCGAATCGATACGCTGCGAGCTGTTCCACGAAGGCTCGAAAGTGCGCATCACCGTGGTCCAGATGCCGGCGGTCAACACCCCGCAATTCTCCTGGGTGCTATCCCGGCTGCCGCGCCATCCCCAGCCGGTGCCGCCGATCTACCAGCCCGAGGTCGCCGCGTGCGGCATCCTGTATGCCGCCGATCATCCAGGGCGCAAACAATATTGGGTCGGCGGCTCCACCATGGTGACGCTGTTGGGGCAGAAGTTCGTCGCGCCGTTGCTGGACCGCTATCTTGGCCGCACCGGGTACGACTCGCAGCAGACCGAGGAGCACGTCGGCCCCGACCGGCCGCACAACCTGTGGCAGCCGCTGGACCAGGAGCCCGGCACCGACCACGGGCCGCGTGGCCAGTTCGACGACAAGTCGCACGTTCACAGTCCGCAACTGTGGGCCTCCCAGCATCCGGTGGTCAGCGGCACCGGCGCGCTGAGCGCGACGGGACTGGCCTGGCTGGCGGCGTGGGCGGGCCGCCGGTGGGCCCGATGACGCCGTACGCGCGGATCGACGAAGTCACCGCGCAAGTTTACGAAATCCCCACCGACGCACCGGAAGCCGACGGCACCCTGTCCTGGTCGTCGACCACGCTGGTATTGGCCGAGGTTGCGGCCGGCGGCCGCCGCGGGATCGGCTACACCTATGCCGACGGCGCGTGCGGCCAATTGATCAATGGCAAACTGGCCGGCACGCTCACCGGAGAAAGCGCTGTGGACATCCCGGCCCGATGGGCGTCGATGGTCCGCGCGATGCGCAACAACGGCCGGCCCGGATTGGTGTCCTGTGCGATTTCGGCGGTCGACACAGCGCTGTGGGACCTCAAGGGCAAGCTGCTGGATTTGCCGGTATGCCGGTTGCTCGGCATGGCGCATGCCGAAGTGCCGATCTACGGCAGCGGCGGCTTCACCACCTACGACGAACGCACCACCCGCGCACAACTCGAACGCTGGGTCGATGAGTGGAACATCCCGCGGGTGAAGATCAAGATCGGTGCGTCTTGGGGATCCGGCGTACCCCGGGATCTCGATCGAATCGCCTTGGCGCGCAAGGTGATCGGGCCCGGGGCGGAGTTGTACGTCGACGCCAACGGCGGTTACCGGCGCAAGCAGGCGATCCGGGTGGCCCACGCCATGGCCGACCACGGCGTCACCTGGTTCGAAGAGCCCGTCTCCTCCGACGATCTGGCCGGACTGCGGGAGGTGCGCGACCAGGTGACCCCGGACGTCACCGCCGGTGAGTACGGCTACGACCTGGCGTACTTCAACCGGATGCTCGCCGCCGACGCGGTCGACTGCCTGCAGATCGACGTCACTCGCTGCGGGGGCATCACCGACTGGCTGCGTGCCGCGGCGGTGGCCGCCGCCTGCAACGTGGACGTCTCCGGGCACTGCGCGCCCAATCTGCACGCCCACGTCGCCAGCACCATCCCGAACCTGCGGCACCTGGAGTACTTCCACGACCACCACCGCATCGAACAGAAGCTTTTCGACGGCGCCCTGTCGCCCAAGGGCGGCGCTTTGCGGCCCGATCAAAACCGGCCGGGGTTCGGTCTGGAGTTCAAGCACCAAGACGCCGAGGGGTACCGGGTGGCCTGACCGACATGCCTCGTCCATTCCTCGCCGTGCTGCGAGGAATGGACGCGCCCAAAAACGGGAATCGATACGCCAGGGATTTCACATGAGCGGTCAGGACAGGCGCGATGACAGTCAACTCCAACGACGAAACTGTTGAGACGGCGCCCGTGTCTGATGCCGTCGACCAACCCGATATGAGCGATCTCGACAAGGTGCTGGGCCTCGGCGAGCCGCAACGCGTCGGCAGGTTCTGGTTCTACCTCGACGGCCATCGCTGGGAGTGGTCGGATGCGGTAGCCCGTATGCACGGGTACCGGCCCGGACAGGTGGAGCCCAGCACGGAACTGCTGGTGCAGCACAAGCATCCGGACGACCGGGAGCGGGTGGCCGCCGTGCTGGACCGGGTGGTGAAGGGCAAGCCGTTCAGCAGCCGGCACCGCATCATCGACGCCGCCGGACGCACCCGCTGCGTGGTCGTCGCCGGGGATCGGATCCTCGATGACCGAGGTGCGCTGGTCGGCACCTCGGGGTTTTACGTCGACGTCACCGACTCACTGCACTCCGACATCACCAACGTGCTGTCGGCGGTTGCCGAGACCCGGGCGCGCATCGAGCAGGCCAAGGGTGTGCTGATGGCCACCTATGGCATTTCGGCCGAGCGCGCGTTCGACATTCTGGTGTGGCGGTCCCAGGAGACGAACCTCAAGCTGCGTGACGTCGCAAGCCGCTTCCTGGACGCCGTGGCCAGCAAGGTGTCGCCGGAAACGCAAAGCCAAGTCGACCAGGCGCTGCTCACCCTGGAATAGCGCCGCGGCTAGGGTCGGGCCAGTGGCACACCTACTGGGAGCCGAGGCCGTACACCTGGAATATCCGACTCGGGTGGTCTTCGACTCGATCACGCTCGGGGTCAACGACGGCGCGCGCATCGGCATCGTCGGGCGTAACGGAGACGGCAAATCCAGCCTGTTGCGGCTGCTGACCGACCAGCAACGACCCGACTCCGGACGGGTCACCCGGCGCAGCGGATTGCGGGTCGGCGCGCTGAGCCAGGCCGACACCCTGGACCCGGACTGCAGTGTGGGCTACACGCTGGTCGGTGATGCCGCCGACCACCAGTGGGCCGGTAATGCGCGTGTTCGCGATGTGGTTGCCGGGCTGGTTTCCGACATCGCCTGGGAGGCAACGGTTGCCACGCTGTCCGGCGGCCAGCGCCGCCGCGTGCAACTGGCCAGGTTGCTGGTGGGCGAATGGGACGTCATCGCGCTCGACGAGCCCACCAACCATCTGGACATCGAGGGCATCACGTGGCTGGCGGGCCATCTACGACAACGCTGGGCGCGCAACGCCGGCGGATTGCTGCTGGTGACCCACGACCGCTGGTTTCTCGATGAAGTCGCCACCACCACGTGGGAAGTGCACGACGGGATCGTCGAACCGTTCGACGGCGGGTACGCGGCCTACGTGCTGCAACGGGTCGAGCGCGACCGGATGGCCGCGGTCGCCGAGGCCAAGCGGCAAAACCTGATGCGCAAGGAGTTGGCCTGGCTGCGCCGCGGCGCGCCGGCGCGGACCTCGAAACCCAAATTCCGGATCGAGGCGGCCAATCAGCTGATCGCCGACGTGCCGCCGCTGCGCAACACCGTCGAACTGGCCAAGCTGGCGACCGCCCGGCTGGGCAAGGACGTGATCGATCTGCTCGACGTGTCGGTCTCATTTGACGGCCGCCCGGTGCTGCGCGATATCGAGTGGCGGATCGCGCCCGGCGAGCGCACCGGCATCGTTGGGGCCAATGGCGCCGGCAAGTCAACCCTGCTGAGGTTGATCGACGGGACCATCGCGCCGGACGCGGGGCGGGTTAAACGTGGCAAGACCGTGCGCCTGGCGGTGCTCGACCAGCAAGGCGACGCGCTGGCCGAGGTCGGCGGCGACCGGATCGCCGATGTGCTGGGCCGACTGCAGGGCGGCTACCAGGTCGACGGCCGCGAAGTGACCCCGGCGCAGCTGCTGGAGCGGCTCGGGTTCGGCCGCGGCCAGCTGTCCGCCCGGGTCGAGGATCTATCCGGCGGTGAGCGGCGGCGACTGCAGCTGATGCTGACGCTGTTGTCCGAGCCCAACGTGTTGCTGCTCGACGAGCCGACCAACGACGTCGACACCGACACCCTGACCGCCATGGAGGACCTGCTGGATTCGTGGGCGGGCACGCTGATCGTCGTCTCGCACGACCGCTACCTGCTGGAGCGGGTCACCGATCAGCAGTACGCGGTGCTCGACGGCCGGTTGCGGCATCTGCCCGGGGGCGTCGACGAGTACCTGCGACTTGCCGAACAGCAGAGGAGCGCTGAACCGTCGCGGCCGTCACCCACGGCTACCCAGCCGTCAGAGCCGTCGATGTCCGGCGCACAGCGCCGCGCCGCCGAAAAAGAGGTGGCCGCTATCGATCGCCAACTGCAGCGGTTGGCTGCCCGAATCGAGGACAAGCACCACGAACTCGCCGCGCACGACCAGTCCGACCACGTCGGCATCGGCCGGCTTACCCAGGAATTGCGCGCGCTCGAAGACGAGGTCGCGGCGACGGAGAGTCGCTGGCTGGAGCTGTCGGAGTCGCTGGAATGAAGCCGGTGCGCTATCGGCCCGGTGAAGCATTGCTCGCCTTGTATCGCCGGCGGGGTCCGGTCACCAATTCCGGCATAGGCCGGCACGGCTACATCTACCTGCTGGGTCCAGAGGCCAACAAGTTCGTGTTCGCCAATGCCCACGCTTTCAGCTGGCGGGAGACGTTCGAGACTCTGGCTCTCGTCGATGGGCCCACCGCGCTGATCGTCAGCGACGGCGACGACCACCGGCGTCGCCGTAGTGTGGTGGCGCCCGGGCTGCGGCACCGACAGGTCCAGGACTACGTGGCCACCATGGTGTCCAACATCGACACTGTGATCGACGGGTGGCGGCCCGCTCAACTGGTGGATATCTACCAGCAATGCCGTGCCGCGGTGCGGTGCAGCACGGTGCAGAGCTTGTTCGGCCGGCGCCTGGCCGTGCACTCCGACTTCCTCGGCGAGCAACTACAGCCGTTGCTCGATCTGACCCACCAGCTGCCACAGCTGACAGGTCTGCAGCAGCGGATCAACGCCCCCTGTTGGCGGCGGGCCATGGCCGCCCGCAAACGCATCGACGACCTCCTCGATGCCCAGATCGCCGACGCGCGTGTTGCACCCAACGCCGACGACCACATGCTGGCCATGTTGATAAACGGTCGCGGCGAAGAGGGTTATGCGTTGAGCAACAACGAGATTCGCGATTCAGTCGTTTCCCTCATCACCGCCGGTTACGAGACCACCAGCGGTGCCTTGGCCTGGGCGATCTACCTGTTGCTGTCGCAGCCGGGCGCATGGGACGCCGCCGCCGCCGAAGTCGATCGGGTACTCGCCGGCAAGCGGCCCGCCGCAGCCGACCTGAGCGCATTGGTCTACCTCAACGGCGTCGTGCACGAAACCCTTCGCCTGTATCCGCCCGGCGTGATCTCGGCGCGCCGGGTGATGCGTGACCTCTCCTTCGACGGGCACCGTATCCAATCGGGGCGGTTGTTGATCTTCAGCCCCTATGTCACTCACCGGTTGCCCGAGATATGGCCTCAGCCAACGCAATTCCGCCCGTCACGGTGGGACCCAAACTCCCCTGAGTACCGCAAACCCGCACCGCACGAGTTCATACCGTTCAGCGCGGGGTTGCACCGCTGCGTGGGAGCCGCGATGGCCACCACCGAGCTGACGGTCATGCTCGCGCGACTGGTGGCCCGAACCAGACTGCGGTTACCGGCTCAGCGCCTGCGCGCCGTCAACCTTGCCGCGCTGCGGCCCAAGCCCGGATTGATCGTCGAGGTGCGCGACTCAGTGCCAGCGCAATAACACGAGTTCGGAGCCGAAACCGGGACCCGTCGCCAGCATCAGCCCTGGGCTTCCGCTGGGCGGCGGTTTGGCGATGGTGTCGCGCAGAATGTGCAGCACCGACGCCGACGACAGGTTGGCGACTTCCCCGAGCGAGCGCCAGGTCAGTTCCTGCGCCTCGGGGGGCAGTTCGAGGGTCTTGGCGATGGTGTTGATGACTTTCGGCCCGCCTGGGTGGGTAACCCAGGCGCCGATGTCGTCCTTGGTCAACCCATGCGTGCCGAGGAACCCCTTCACGTCATCGGCCAGGTATCGGTCGATGATGTTCGGCAGTTCCGGAGACATCACCAGCTGCATTCCGTCCGACCCGATGTTCCAGCCCATGATGTGCAGCGACTCTGGGTACAGGCGGCTGCGCGAATCCACGATGTCGGGCCCGGCCGAACTCAGCTGCTCGTCGCGACGGTCGCCGACGGCAACCACCGCGGCGGCGCCATCGCCGAACATCGCCGTCCCGACCAATCCCGACACGGTCGGCCGGACCGTCGGGAAGGTGAGCGAACACAGCTCCACCGACACCAGCACAGCCACGCCGTCCGGCGCGCCACGCAAGTAGTCGTGCAGCCGGCCCACGCCTGCCGCTCCGGCCGCGCAGCCCAAGCCGAACAGCGGCATCCGGCGCACGTCCGGGCGCAGGTCGAGCCGCCCGGCGATCCGGGCATCGAGTGACGGCACCGCGATGCCGGTGACCGTCGTGGTGGCGATCATGTCGATGTCTTGGGGTTGCAGGCCCGCCTCGTCCAGCGCACCGAGCAGTGCGTCGCAGCCCAGCTCCACGGCTTTCTCGATGAAGATTTCGTTCGTGTCACCGAAGTCGGTCAGCGAGGGGTACTGGTCCAGGGGCAGCACGAAGTGGCGGCTGTTGACCTTGGCGGCGGCGTGCAGTCGCCGGACGATCCCTTCGTGTTCTTTCAACGCGGGGAGCTCGACGATCTGGTCGGTGATTTCGCGTTGGCTATAACGATGTGGCGGCAAGGCGCCGAATACACCCGCGATGACGCTCATGCTCTACTCTCTTGATTGCCAATCGGTTTGAAGACTCCCCCTTGACAACGAAAGCTTATGGGCTTCGGTTCAATCTCGCAAAAATTCCCGTATTCAACACATGTCTTACGAGGGTGGTTTTGGGTGCGCGTAATCTGCTCCGGCAGCGCGGAATTCATCACTCGGTGTCTTCATCATCCGCCGAGCTCAGGGCCATCGCGATTAACGCGTCGGGGCTCAATGAGTCGATGTCGTCAGCACTGATTTCTGCGTCGACAACAGCTGTTTCCGGCACTCCGGCGAGTAATAAAAGTTTCTCGAGCAATCCCGTTCTTCGAAGCTCGCGCACCGGAATCTTGCGCAGCGCCGACCAAATCTTTTCATCGTCGGATTCACCGTGCTCGTCATGGAGAAGTTGTTGGCGAAGATGATCGGCCAACGCGGCCGGTGTGGGGTAATCGAAGATCAGCGTTCGCGACAACGCCAAGCCGGTATGGCTGGTGAGACGGTTACGCAATTCGACCCCGATCATCGAGTCGAACCCGAGGTCGGCGAACGCGCGGTCGTGCCCGATGGCGTGGCCATCCGGATGCCCCGATACCGCCGCCGCATGTTCGCACACCAACTCGAGCAGCACCCGGTGCTGCTCGGCGGGGGTCAATCCATGCAGCCGGTGAGCCAGGTCGGGCGTTCGAGTGGACGTCGCGGGCGGCGCTCCGGTCGCCGCGGCTCCCCCGGCCCCCAGCCAAAACCTTTGCCGCGCAAAGCCATACGTCGGCAGCTCTACCCGTTGAGCGTCCAGGCCGGTGAAGGCGCCGGCCCAGTTCAGGCCAAGGCCGCGGGTGAACAGCTGCCCGGCCGCCGCCAGCAGCGACTCCGCCTCGGGGCGGTCCATGGCCATGGTGGGCACCGAGACGGCCAGCTCGCCGCGCAGCGATTGGTCCACCGCTGCCGTCAACGCCGCACCCGGGCCCAGTTCCACGAAAATCGCAGCGCCCGCCCCCTCGGCGGCGCGCACGCCCTCAAAGAAGCGGACCGGCTGACCGACATGCTCCACCCAGTACTGTGGCGACCCGTACCCGGCGCCGGCCAACTCACCAGTCAGGTTGGACACCAGCTCGATCCGCGGCGGCGCCGCCTCGACGTCGGCCACCGCGGCGGAAAACTGCGCGATCATGGGTGCCATCAGCGGCGAATGAAACGCGTGTGAGACCGCCAGCCGATGCACCCTGCGGCCCTGCTGGGCCAGCCGGTCCGCCAGCACCTCCACCGGGCGCTGCGCACCGGAGATCACCACCGCGTTGGGGCCGTTGATCGCCGCGATGCTCACGTCGTCGGTCAGCAGGCCGGCCACCTCTGCTTCGCCGGCGCCGACCGCCACCATCACGCCGCCGCCCGGCAGCTGCGCCATCAACCGTCCCCGCGCCGCCACCAGCCGCGACGCATCCTCGAGCGACAACACCCCGGCCACACAGGCCGCAGCGATCTCACCCACCGAGTGCCCCATCACCACATCCGGTGTCACACCGAAGGACCGCCACAACGCCGCCAGCGCCATGCCCAGCACGAATAACGCGGGCTGGGCAAATTCGGTGCTCTGCAACAACTCTGGGTCTGCACCCCACATCACGTCGCGCAGCGACAGCCGCAAATGACCGTCCACCGCCGCGGCGGCCTCATCGAAGGCGCGGGCGAACACGCCGAACCGGTCATAGAGCTGTCGCCCCATCCCCAACCATTGCGAGCCCTGACCCGTAAACACGAAGACCGTCTTGCCCGTCGGCATCGTCCGGCCGACGGCCACGCCCGGCCGTGACTCCCCCGCCGCGACGACAGCCAAACCCGCTGTCAGCGCCCGCCCATCACTGCCCACCACCACCGCGCGGTGCTCGAAGACCGTGCGGGTGTCGACCAGCGAGCAGGCCACGTCGAGCGGCCGCATATCGCCGTTGTCGGCCATAAAGCCCGCCAACCGTTGCGCCTGGTTGACCAGCGCCTGTTCGGAACGGGCCGACAGCACCCACGGCAGTACCTCGTTCGGCGGCGATTTCGGTTGCGCCCCGGGGCTGCTGCGGGCGGGGGCCTGCTCGACGATGACATGCGCGTTGGTGCCGCCCATACCGAACGAGGACACCCCGGCCCGTCGCGAACGGCCAACCGACGGCCACTGCACCAGGCGGGTGTTGACTTGCAGGCCCAGGTGATTCATGCCGGTTTCCGGATCTGCATAGTGGAGGCTGGGCGGGATCGCCGAATGCTCAATTGCCAGAACGACTTTGATCAGGCCCGCGATTCCCGCTGCGCTTCCCGCGTGGCCGATATTGGTTTTCACCGATCCTACCCGCACCGGATCGTGTGCGCGCTCAGCGAAGATCTCGCCCAGCGCCTCGGCCTCGATCGCATCGCCGATTTTGGTTCCGGTGCCATGGGCCTCGATGTAGTCGATGTCGCTGCCCACCAGACCCGCATCGTCGAGCGCGCGCCGAATCACGTCGGCTTCGCTGCGGGCCGATGGCACGGTCTGGGCGGCTGTGCTGTGCCCGGCATTGCCCACGGCGCTTCCCCGAATGACCGCGTGGATGCGGTCGCCGTCGTCCAGGGCCGCCGCCAACGGCTTCAGCAGCACCAGGCCGCCGCCCTCACCGCGCACGTAGCCGTCGGCGCGCTGATCGAACGCATAGGTGTGACCCGACACCGAAACCGCACCGAATTCCCGTTCCAGCATGCCGATCTCGTCGGCGAGGTTGAGGTGGATCCCGCCCGCAATGGCCAACGACGACCGCCCGGTGCGCACGCTCTCGCAGCCGAGATGGACTGCGACCAGAGACGACGACTGACCGGAGTCGACGGCCATGCTGGGTCCGCGCAGCCCGAAGGCATACGAGATGCGGTTGGCGATCATCGCACGGCTGATGCCGGTGAAGCTGTGGTGGTCCAGGTTGTCGGCGAGATCGCGCAGCGTCAGTGCCGCGTAGTCATCCGTCATCGCGCCGAGATACACCGAGACCGGTTCTTCCCGCAGCGTTTCCGGCACCACGAAGGCGTCTTCGAGCATCTCCCAGGTCAGTTCGAGGGCCAGCCGTTGCCGGGGATCCATCGCGCACGCCTCACGGGGCGAGACGTTGAAGAAGTCCGCGTCGAATTCGCCCATGTCCGTGCCGAACTCGGTGGCCTCGCGCCCGTCGCGGATCAACCGCCAGAACGAACCCGGGTCGGCCGCGGCGGGGAACCGGCATGCCAATCCGATGATCGCTACGTCTGTCGAAGGCAAGGTCAGGGGCCGACTTCGTCGTCGAGAATGGCGAACAGCTGACTCTCGGTGGCGGTGGCGATGTCATCGTCGAACGCGTCGCCTGGATGTTCCAGCGACGGGGTCGGCGCGGTTGACGACGGGCCCGTGACGGTGGCCAGCAGGCTTTGCAGCCGGGTGATCAGTTGCGCCTTGTCGCCGGGATTCAGACCGGGCTGGTTGAGCAGTGCTTGCAGTTCGGTGGCGATGTCGTTGAAGCGGGCCGTCCGATCGGGCGGTGTAGCAGCCGTTCCGCCGGCGGCAGTGCTGGCCAGCTGGGTGTCGAGGTGTTCGGCGAGCGCGGCCGGGGTGGGTTGATCGAAGATCAGCGTGGGTGAAAGGGTAAGCCCAGTAGCGATTTTGAGCCGGTTGCGTAACTCGACGGCGGTCAGCGAGTCGAAGCCGAGGTCGCCGAACGCATCGTCGGCGTTGACATCCGCGGTGCTGTGACCCAATACGGTGGCCGCGTTGCTGCAGACCAGTTCCACCAGTTCGCTGTGTCGTTGGTCGGGCGTCATGCCGTCCAGCCGCGCGCGCAGACCGGTCAAAGACACCATGTCGGTGTGCTCCAGCATCCGACGGGACGGCCGGGCGGCCAACTGGCTCAGCAGCGGCGGCAGCGTGGCGCTGTGCTGCGCCAGCGCGCTGCGGTCCAGGCGGGTGGCCACCACCATGGGCTGATCGCCGAGCAACGCGGCGTCCAACAGGTCCAGTGCTTGCCGCGTGGTCAGCGCGCTCAGCCCGGCCCGGCTCATCCTGGCCTTGTCTCGCTCACCGAGATGCTGGGTCATCGTCGAGGTTTCGTCCCACATCCCCCAGGCAACCGACAGCCCGGGCAATCCCTGCGCGTGGCGGTACACCGCCAGCGCGTCGAGGAAGCTGTTCGCCGCCGCATAGTTCCCCTGACCCGGGGCGCCCACAATGCCCGCCATCGACGAAAACGCCACGAACGCCGACAAATCCAGGTCTTTGGTCAGCTCATGCAGATTCCAGGCCCCGTCGACCTTGGCCCGCAACACCGTGTCGATTCGCGCGGGCGTCAGGGACGCGATCACCGCGTCGTCGAGCACTCCCGCGGCGTGGAACACCGAGCGCAGCGGGAACTGCGCCGGCACCTGCGCCAACAGTGCCGCAACCTGGTCCCTGTCGCCGACATCGCAGGCCAGCACGGAGACCGACGCTCCCGCGTCGCGCAATTCAGCGGCCAGCGCGGCCATCCCGTCAGCCCGTTCACCGCTGCGGCTGACCAGCATCAGATGGGGCACCCGGTACCGCTCGACCAGATGCCGGGCCACCGCCGAACCCGCCATGCCGGTGCCCCCGGTGATCAGCGCGGTGCCACCGGCCAGCCCGGCGGGCCCGTCCGGCATGGTGAGCACGACCTTGCCGATGTGGCGGGCCTGGCTGACAAACCGATAGGCCTCGGCGGCAACCCGCGCGTCAAATGCCTTGACGGGCAACGGCTTCAATACCCCGGCCGCGAACAACTCCATCAGCTCCGCCAGCATCTGCGCGATACGGTCGGGGCCGGCCTCCATCAGGTCGAACGCGCGATAGGCCACCCGGGGATGGGCCAGGGCGACGGCATCCGGGTCACGCAGATCGGTCTTTCCCATTTCGATGAAGCGACCGCCGGCGCCCAGCAGCCGCAGCGACGCATCGTTGAACTCGCCTGCCAGCGAGTTGAGCACCACGTCCACGGTTGCGGCGGCGAACTTCTGCTCGAACTCCAGCGTCCGCGAATCCGCGATGTGTGCATCGTCGAAACCCATGGCACGCAAGGTGTCCCACTTACCGCGGCTGGCGGTCGCGAATACCTCGGCGCCCCAATGCCGGGCCAGCTGGACCGCGGCCATGCCCACCCCGCCGGTGGCGGCGTGGACCAGCACGCGCTCGCCCGCTCGCAGACCGGCCAGCACCGACAGCCCGTAATAGGCCGTCAGGAAGACGACCGGCACCGCTGCGGCCTGAGCCATCGACCAGCCCAACGGCACCCGGGTCACCAGTCGGCGATCGACGACCGCCTCGGAGCCCGCCAGCCCGAATATCCCCAGCACCGCGTCGCCGACAGCCAAATCGGTGACCCCGGCGCCGAGTTCGGTCACGATTCCGGCGCCCTCGGCGCCCAGTTGCGCGGCGCCCGGATACATGCCCAATGCCACCAGCACATCGCGGAAGTTCACCCCGGCCGCGGCTACCGTCACCCGCACCTGACCGGCTTCCAGTTGCGCCGGCGTGCACTCCTGCACCGCCAAGTCCTCGAGCGTTCCGGCGTCACCCGCGGCAAGCCGCCACACTGACGGCGGCTCGGGCAGCCGCAACAGGGTTCGCGGGGCCGCCGGCTTCAGCCGGGCGCTGTAGGCCACCCCCTGCCGTACCACCAATTGTGGCTCGCCGCAGCCGATTACCGCTGCGGCATCCAGTGAGCCATCGGTATCGACCAGTACCACGCGGCCGGGGTGCTCGGCCTGCGCCGAACGCACCAGACCCCACACCGCCGCACCGGCCAGGTCCGAAACGTCTTCGCCGGCCAGTCCGACCGCCCCGCGAGTGAGCACCGCCAAGACGCCGGACGCTTCTCCGGTCAGCCAGGACTGCAGCACACCCAGCGCCTGGTGGGTCACGGTGTGCACCGAGGTCTCCGCGCTCGAGGCGGCCGGCGGCTCCCACACCGTGGCGGCAGGGCTAATATCATTGCCCGGCAACGAGATTGGAGACCACAC
Source organism: Mycobacterium sp. 1465703.0 (assembly GCF_001672975.1). Taxonomy (GTDB): domain Bacteria; phylum Actinomycetota; class Actinomycetes; order Mycobacteriales; family Mycobacteriaceae; genus Mycobacterium. The sequence goes on along the minus strand of NZ_LZKU01000253.1, from coordinate 5,604 downwards.
CACGTCCAGCAGCTCACCGCTGCCGGAGCGGGCCGCCACCGCCGCGGTCAGCTGATCGGCCGAGACGGCGCGCGTCACCAATTCCCGGACGGACAGCACCGGCAGCCCCGACGAGTCGGCCAGTTCGACCGACACGGCACCGACACCAACCTGCGCCAGCCTCACCCGGACCCGCGATGCGCCGGCCGCATACAGACTCACGCCCTGCCACGAGAACGGCAAGGCGGCTTCGATCCGCTCGTCGGCCACCCCGAGCGCATGCAGCGCAGCATCCAGGACAACCGGATGGATGCCGAAACCACCGGTGGATACGCCGGCCTGTTGCGGCAGTTCGACCTCGGCGAACGTCTCGCTGCCCCGCCGCCACACCGCCCGCAATCCCTGGAAGGCCGGTCCGTAGCCATAGCCCCGGCCCACCAAGCCCTGGTACGCGCCGGTCACATCCACCGCGTCGGCCCCCACCGGCGGCCATACCGTCATGTCGGCAGCCGGTGCGGGGGCACCATCGGTCAGCACGCCCTCGGCGTGCAAGATCCAATCAGATTGCGCCGCACGTGAATACACGGCGACCGACCGGGTAGCGTTGTCGCCGGCCGGTGACACCACGACCTGAACGTGCACCACCCCGGCCGCCGGTACCGCCAGCGGCGCCGAGAGCGTCAATTCCTCGATCACCGAGCAGCCGACCTCGTCGCCGGCCCGCAACGCCAACTCCACGAAGCCGGCCCCCGGGAACAGCACCGTGCCGGCCACCGCGTGGTCGGCCAGCCACGGTTGAGCGGCTACCGAGAGCCGGCCGGTCAGCACCACACCGCCGGAATCCGGCCGGTCCACCACCGCGCCCAACAACGCGTGTTCGGCCTCGGCCAAACCCAGGCTGGCGATGTTCGCCGAGCCCACCGAATCATTCGACAGCCAAAACCGGCGGTGCGCAAAGGCGTAGGTGGGCAGTTCGACCCGCCGGGCGTTCGCGTCGGCGAACGCAGCTGCCCACTGTACGTCGGCACCGGCGGTGAACAGCCGCCCGGCCGCCAGCAGCAGCGAGTCGGCTTCGGGGCGGCCCTTGGCCAGCGACACCACCGACGTCGCCCGGTCGGTGGTGAGGGATTGCTCGACCGCGGACGTCAGCGCCGCGCCCGGACCCACCTCCAGAAACACCCCGGCACCCAGGGATTCGGCCGACTGCACACCATCGACAAACCGCACCGGCTGACGCACATGGTCCACCCAGTAGGCGGCCGTCCCATATCCCGGGCCGGCCGGTTGCCCGGTGAGGTTGGACACCAAGGCGATTCGCGGTTCACCGGCCGACACCTCGGCCGCCACCGCCGCGAACTCGCGCATCATGGGCTCCATCAACGGCGAGTGGAACGCGTGCGATACCGCCAGCCGATGCGCCCTCGCGCCGCCGGCGATCAGCCGGTCCGCGACCGCCTGCACCGCGGCCTGCTCGCCGGAGAGCACCAGCGATCGCGGGCCGTTGACCGCCGCGATGCTCACCGCGCCGTTGAGCCAGGGAGCCACCTCGGCTTCGGTCGCGGTCACGGCCAGCATCACACCGCCGTCCGGCAGCCCGGCCATCAGCCGGCCCCGTGCCGCCACCAGCCGCGCCGCATCGGGCAGCGACAGCACCCCGGCCACGCATGCCGCGGCGATCTCGCCCACCGAGTGCCCGATGACCACATCAGGTGTCACGCCGAAGGATTGCCACAAGGCGGCCAACGCCATCTCCAGCACGAATAGGGCCGGCTGGGCAAATTCGGTGCTCTGCAGCAACTCTGCGTCGGCACCCCACATCACCTCGCGCAGCGGGAGCCGCGAATGACCATCCACCGCCGCGACGGCCTCGTCGAAAACCCGGGCGAATGCCGGAAAGCGTTGGTACAGTTCGGCGCCCATCCCGAGTGTCTGCGAGCCCTGGCCGGGGAAGACGAACACCCGCTTGCCCACCGAGCGGCTCCGGCCGACCAGCACGGCCGGCTCCGGCCGCCCCGACGCCAGGCACGCCAATCCCGCCGTCAACGCGTCGCGGTGCGCGCCGACCAGCACGGCGCGGTGCTCGAAGGCCGCCCGGGTGGTGGCCAGCGACCACCCCACGTCCACCGCCCGCAGACTCGGGTCGGCGCTCAGCCGGTGCAGCAATCGTTGCGCCTGACCGGCCAACGCCTCGGCGGACCGAGCCGAAACGACCCACGGAATCACCGGATCCGGGGGGTTCGCGGCCGGTTCGGCCTCGGCGTCGAGTTGCGCGGGGGCCTGCTCGACGATCACGTGCGCGTTGGTGCCGCTGATCCCGAACGACGAGACGCCCGCTCGCCGTATCCCACCGTGGTCCGGCCACGGCTGCGGCTGGGTCAACAGCGATACCGCGCCGGACGTCCAATCCACGTGCGGCGACGGCATATCCACGTGCAGCGTCTTGGGCATCACACCGTGCCGGATCGCCTGGATCATCTTGATCACCCCGGCCACCCCCGCCGCGGCCGAGGTATGACCGATATTGGATTTGATCGATCCCAACCACAGCGGCCGGTCCGCCGGGCGATCCTGCCCATAGGTGGCCAACAGCGCCTGAGCCTCGATCGGGTCCCCCAGCACCGTCCCGGTCCCATGGCCCTCAACCACATCCACGTCCGCGGCCGTCAGTCCGGCGTTGGCCAGCGCCGCCCGGATGACCCGCTGCTGTGATGGACCATTGGGTGCGGTCAGACCGTTCGACGCACCGTCCTGATTCACCGCCGTGCCGCGCAGCACGGCCAACACCGGATGTCCCAGTCGACGGGCATCGGCCAACCGCTCCAGCACCAGAACGCCCGCGCCCTCCGACCACGAAGTCCCGTCCGCGGCACCGGCGTACACCTTGCACCGGCCATCGGGGGCTAACGCACGCTGACGGCTGAACTCGACGAAGGCCGCGGGTGTGGCCATCACGGTCACACCACCGGCCAGCGCCAGATCGCATTCCCCGGACCGCAACGACTGCGCGGCCAGATGCATGGACACCAACGACGAGGAACACGCGGTGTCCACCGACACCGCGGGGCCCTCCAGCCCCAACACGTAGGACACCCGACCCGAGGTCACGCTCAGCGTCGATCCGGTGAGCCCGTAACCCTCGAGCTCACCCTTGACCTCGCCGCCATAGCCGGCGTGGATGACCCCGGCGAACACACCGGTCGACGAGCCGCGCAACGCGAACGGGTCAATTCCGGCCCGCTCCAACGCTTCCCAACAAATTTCCAGCATCATCCGTTGCTGGGGATCCATCGCTAGCGCCTCGCTGGGCCCGATGCCGAAGAATCCGGCGTCGAAGTCTCCGGCGTTCTGCAGGAAGCTGCCCTGCCGGGTGTACATCTTTCCCTTGGTGTCGGGATCGGGGTCATACAAGCCCTCGACATCCCACCCGCGATCGTTCGGGAAGTCCGACACCGTGTCGCGGCCCTCGATCACCAGATCCCACAAGTCTTCTGGCGATTCCACGCCGCCGGCATAGCGGCAGGCCATGCCCACCACTGCCACCGGCTCGGACAGCTGACCCTCGAGTTCCGCGATGCGCCGACGGGTCCGCCTGAGATCCGCCGTGAGGCGTTTCAGGTAGTCGACGTGCTGCGTGGTGCCCGGCATCGTTGCTCCTTGTGGGGTATCAGCGGCCGAGTTCTTCATCGAGAATCGCAAAGAGTTGGCTTTCGGTGGCGGCATCGAGGTCATCGTCGAGTGGCCCGGAATCGGAAAGCTTGCTCGGCAGCGCGGCCAGCAGTTGCTGAATACGGGTCCGCAGCGTCGATTTGTCGTCGGCAGTCCAGTCGGGCGCAGCGAGCAGTGCCTGCAGTTCGCGGGTGATGTCGTTGAAACGGCCCATCAGGTTCGGCCGATCGCCGACGCCTGCCTCTGCCGTGTCGGCCAGTTGGGTGTCCAGATGTCCGGCCAGCACCGTGGGGGTGGGATAGTCGAAGATCAATGTCGGTGAAAGCGTAAGCCCGGTAGCGTTTTTGAGCCGGTTGCGCAATTCGACGGCGGTCAGTGAATCGAAGCCGAGCTCCTGGAATGCCCGGGCGGCGTTGATGTCTGCCGGGTTGGGCACGCCCAACACCATCGCCGCGTTGCCGCAGACCAGGTCGACCAGTTCACGCTGTCGCGCCTCGGGACTCAGGCCGTGCAGGCGCGCGGACAGGCCGTTCGTCGACGCGCTGATGTCCGTGTCGTCGATGACGCGCCGGGTCGGGCCGGCCACCAGTTCGCGCAGCAGCGGGGGCAGCGCGGCGACGTTGTCGGACAACGCCGCCCGGTCCACTCGAGCCGCCACCAGTAACGGACTCTCGACCAGCATGGCGGCGTCGAAAGCCGCCAGCGCCTGGGCGGTCGACAGCGGCGCCAGCCCGATCCTGCTCATCCGCGCTTTGTCCCGATCCCCCAGGTGGGCCGTCATCGCCGAGGCCTGCTCCCACAGACCCCAGGCCAGCGACAGCCCGGGAAGTCCATGGGCGCGCCGGTAGGCCGCCAGCCCGTCGAGGAAACTGTTGGCAGCCGCATAGTTGGCCTGCCCCGGTGTTCCGACGATCCCGGCCATCGACGAAAACACCACGAAGGCCGACAAATCCAGGTGCCGAGTGAGCTCATGCAGGTTCCACGCCCCGTCGACCTTGGCGCGCAGTACCGCGTCCACCCGATCCGGGGTCAGCGAAGAGATCAACCCGTCGTCGAGAACGCCGGCGGCATGGATGACACCACGCAGGGGATACTGCGCGGGTATCTGAGCCAGCATCGCCGACACCGCGTCCCGATCGGCGGCATCACAGGCCACCACCGACGCCTGCGCACCGGATTCCCGCAACCCGGCCACCAGTTCGGCGACCCCGTCGGCCTGCGCGCCGGCCCGGCTGACCAGCACCACGTGCGCCACCCGGTAACGGTCGACCAGGTGGCGGGCCAGCGCCGAACCGGCCATCCCGGTGCCGCCGGTGATCACCACCGTGGACCCGGCCAGCCCGCCGCCGCAGCCGCTGAGCACCTGGCCGGGACCGGTCGGGACGGTCAGCGCAACCTTGCCGATGTGGCGTGCCTGGCTCACGTATCGGTATGCCGCCGAGGCGCATCGGACGTCGAAGGTCTTCAGCGGCAACGGTGTCACGACTCCGTCCGCCAACAATCTCACGATCTCGGCCAGCATCCACGCGGTGCGGTCGGGTCCGGCCTCCATCAGGTCGAAGGCCCGGTACTGGGCGCCCCGATACGCATCGGCGATGTCGTGCGGATCGCGCACGTCGGTCTTGCCCATCTCGATGAATCGACCGCCAGGAGCCAACAGCCGCAACGACGCGTCGGTGAACTCGCCGGCCAGGGAATTGAGCACGACGTCGAATCCGGCGGCCCCGGTGGCCGCGAGAAGGCCCGCGAATTTCGCCTCGAACTCCGTTGTGCGGGAGTCGCCGATATGGTCATCGTCGAAACCCATCGCGCGCAAGGTATTCCACTTGCCGCGGCTGGCGGTGACGAACACATCGGCACCCCAATGCCGCGCCAGTTGCACCGCGGCCATACCCACTCCACCGGTGGCGGTGTGCACCAATACCCGCTCGCCGGCGTGCAGCCCGCCCAGCACCGACA
>NZ_LZKU01000252.1 GCF_001672975.1 Mycobacterium sp. 1465703.0 | reverse complement strand
AGTTCTCCGCCGAGTTGCAGTGCAACTGGAAGATTTTCGTCGACAGCTTCGCCGAGAGTTATCACGGACCGTATTTGCACGCATCATCGTTCGGCGCTCTCACCGCAGAGGCCAGGGATGCGTTCGACCAGCCCAACCCGTTCACCGACGCGCTGGCCTACCAGCTGAAGGGCCCGCATCGAATGTTTTCCTTCTCCGGCGAGCCTTCGCAAAAGACGCCGTATTCCAAGCCCATCGAATGCGTGTTGGAAGCCAGCGCGGCGGGTCCCTGGAACAAGCGCACCGATCGCGGTCCAATGCCGCCGGGGCTCAATCCCACTCGATCGGACAAATACGGCTTCGATTCGTTCCAGTTCTTTCCGAACTTCGTCGTGATCTTCGGTTCGTCCGGTTTCAGCACACACACGCATTGGCCGACCGGCCCGCACTCACATCTGTTCGAAGTCGAGATGTTCTATCCGCCGCCGAAGACCCACAAGGAGCGACTCGGCCAGGAGCTGACGGTGACCTATCTCAACGACATCATCCTCGAGGATGCCAGCCCCTCCGAAGGCTTGCAGGCGATGCTCAACAGTGGTGCCCTGACGCATTTCACCATGAATGACGAGGAGATTCTGCTGCGTCATCTACACAAGGTGGTCGGCGATTACGTCGAGGCCGGTGAAGCGGCGAAGGCCGGTTTCCGATGAAACCCGTTCTGCCACCGGAATTCTCGCAGCTCGAACACCTGGTTCCCGAGTGGGCGATCGAGGATGGCCACCAGCGCTACATCAAACGCGTCAACAGCTCCATGGAGGAGATCCGGGCCTTCTACGATGCGGTGTTCCCGTTTGCCGAGGAAGCCGTCGCCTACATCGACAAGTTCGACTACTCCGAGCCGTTGCCGGACGACGTCGCGAATCTGCGCAACCTGCTCTACTCGCTGATCACCGTCTCGTTGGCGGTCGAACTGTGGAAGCAGCCGCGGGTAAAGCATTCGGCCAACACCATTCTCACGAGAGTCAGTTAAGACCATGGGACTCAGTTCGGCACAGCTGGAAATCGTCGACCTCACACCGAGCATCGGCAGCGAGATCAGGACCGACCTCGACACGCTGCTGAGCGGGCGGGAGGCCGCCACCATTCGCGAAATTCTCGAGCAGCGCGGTGTCGTGTTTTTCCGCGGGTTAAACATCGACGACGAGCAGCAGGTCGCCATCGCCGAGACCCTCGGGACTCTGGTCGCCAACGAGGGCCAGGGTGGCATCAATAAGATTTCCCTGGACGAGAAGGTGAATCAGCGGGCCAAATACCTACAGGGATCGATGTTTTGGCACTTCGATGGGTCGCTGCAGCCGTTGCCGAACTTGGCCACGCTGCTGCGGGCAGTGCAGCTCTCCGAGACCGGCGGGCAGACCGAATTCTGCAACACCTATGCGGCCTACGAGGACCTTCCGGAAGCGGAGAAGGAAGCGATAGCGGAGCTGCGTGTGGTGCACAGTGCGGAGCGCTCCCAGTATTACGTCACCCCGGAGATGAGTTATGACGAAGTGGCGTTCTGGCAGAAGTCGCCCACCAAGGCTTGCCCGATCGTGTGGACTCATCAATCCGGCCGCAAGTCACTGCTGTTGGGCGCGACGGCAGACTATGTCATCGGCTTGCCGGTAGAGGAAAGCCGCGCACTGCTTGCGCGCCTTCGTGATTGGGCCACCCAACCGCAGTACGTCTACCGGCATGAGTGGCAGCCTGGTGACCTGCTCATCTGGGACAACACCGGAACCATGCACCGGGTATGGCCGTACGCGGTTGACAGCGGCCGCCTCATGCACCGAACCATTCTCGCGGGTGAAGAGCCGCTGCTGTGAAGCTCGGCATCGCCACCCCGGTCGTCACCAACGTCGCGGGTGCGGCACTGGAGTGGGAGAAGGACGCCGGTATCGACGACATCGGCCGGGTCGCGGAGGTCGCGGATCGGCTCGGCTATCACCACATGACCTGCAGCGAGCACATCGGTATACCCGCGAGCGAATCCGGGCGGCGCGAGGCACGCTACTGGGATCCACTCGCCACATTCGGCTATGTCGCGGCGCGCACCACGCGAATTCGATTCGCCACCATGACCTTGGTGTTGGGATATCACCATCCGTTGGCAATCGTGAAGCGGTACGGCACACTCGATCACGTCAGCGGTGGACGGGTGATCCTGGGTGTCGGCGTCGGCTCGCTCAAAGAGGAGTTCGACCTGCTCGGCGTGCATTTCGACGACCGCGGCGCTCGCGGCGATGACGCGTTGAAGGCGCTGCGAGCGGCGCTGCCGAACAATGAACCGGCCTATCACGGTGAGTTCTACTCGTTCAGCGGGCTGACCGTGGATCCCTGCGCGATACAACCGCACATGCCGATCTGGGTCGGCGGGCGGACGCGACGTTCGCTACGGCGAGCGGTCACCCTTGCCGAGGGTTGGTGTCCGTACTACGTGTCGATCCACACCGCGGCGGACTGGCTGCGGCAGTTCGAGTTACCGCCCGACTTCGAGGTGGTGATGCCGGCCGAGCAACCCCTTGATCCGGCCGGAAAGCCCGAAGCGACGACGGAAACGTTGCGGGAGTTGGCCGACGGCGGCACCACAACGTTGTCGGCTCGCTTCGTTCATCATTCGTTGCAGCACTACCTCGAGCAGCTTCATGCCTTGATCGAATTGCATCGTGAAGCCTTCGGCGCCGACGCACAGACGCCGTAGACAGGAAGCTCATGACCATCAGGACCGCCGACGATCTGTACTACGACCCGTGGGACGTCGACCTCAACGCCGATCCTTATCCGATGTTCCGGCGCATCCGCGAGAACGCGCCGCTGTACTACAACACCGAACATGACTTCTATGCACTGAGCCCGGTTCGATGACGTCAACCGCGCGCTGGTGGGCCTGGGCAACGCACTCGCGCGGATCGAGGGACGAATTGCGCTGGACGAGATCATGACTCGGTTTCCCGATTGGGAGGTCGACCTTGACGCCGCGGTATTCTCGTCGTCCTCGGCGGTGCGCGGCTGGGACAGCATGCCCGCCCACGTCTAAGTGACTGCCCGCCAGTAGTCGCCGGGAATGGTCACTGCGACATCGGCCGACGAGGTATGCCTAGGTGTTTTCGATGATCCACGTGGTAACGAAGCGCATCATCTCAGGGATGCCCTTAGCCAAATCGGCTCCGATGGTTTTCTCCAGCTTGCCGCCCACCAGGGGAATTTTGATCTGCACCCTCAGTGCGGTGCGCAGTTGTGATCCGCCGTCGTCCGTCGGCGCCAGCCAAGTGTCCGCATGACCTGACCCCAATCCGCCGGAAGCCGAGACGCTGACGTGCCCGCGTACCTGCCGGTCACCGTCGGGCCGCCAAGTCTCGGTCTGGACGATCTTCAAGTCACCGTTAACGAGTTTGGAGACCGGCCCCGGCAGCAGCTGACGGCCCAGGTGCTGGGTCGTGCACACGGTCACCGTGTCGTCGGCGTCGACCACCAGCTTGTCCAACGTGACGTTGGCGCCACCGGCCGCGATGCGGGCCAGCCAATAGTCTTCGCGACTGAATGCGGCATGAATTTGCTCGACAGTGGCGGGCGACTCGGCCAGGACGTCGAATGAACGCGGCATCGCTCCATTCTTCCAGAGGGCGGTTCAGGGCCGCTCGAAATGCTGATAGTCGATGGGAGCCCTCCAGTACCTTCCCCATTGCCAGCCGTGGTCCGTGAAGACGCGTACGGCGGGATCGCCGTCGTGTAAGAGTCCAGGGTCGGTGCGGCTGCGGTCCAGGTAGTCCGCCGCATTACGAGGTTGGAAGGTGCCGTCGGGGTAGAGGCAGGGGTTGAGGCGCGGATTGAGGTCGACGGCCCGACCATAGGCGTGTTGCGACCAGTGGTGGCTTCCCGGGATGCTTCGGCAGTTGAACGCCGATGTGTTGTTGTCTTCCATGGATAGCTCGTCGTCTGCGGCCGGATAGTGGTCGGCCGTGCGAATCTTCTCGATGGGGAAGCCCACTCGCCGGAGCTGGTCGAAAAGCATGATGACCTCCGGCACCAAGTCCTCATGAACGATCAGCTCGCCCCGGTGGGTCTGGCCGTCGAAACCAATGTGGTCGACCTCGACTCGTCGTAGCTGTTCGGGTTCCACCGGGCAGCCGGGCCGCCAGCTCGCGCCGAGTTCCGCGGCGGTGACCGGCCAAACCGTCTGGTTGGGTGGTGGTGGCGGCCGGTTAACCGTCGACGATGCGGTGGGCTCGGCCATCGTGGGCCGGGGAGCGCCGCATTGCGTCGTCAGCGTGACCGCAGCCGCCATCGTGCCCGCCAGCACGGCAACCCACCGCCTGCGGGGCATCAATGGCGATGACCCCTCACCGCTTGCTCCGTCCCGGCAACACGGCCGTGATCAGGTGTCGCGAGTCTGCGGCGTCAACGCTACCGTAAGCAGCCCTATGCATCCGCGTGAAACTGTCCGGCGCCCGGTGTGCGGAATTGGGCTGTCACCGAAAACCGTTGTGCTTGAGGCGGATCCCGTCTCGTCAAGACTGTGTGCCGGATCGGCGGCACGTCGCAATGGCGCGCGACGTTGCCGCCGGCCGACATTCTCGTGCGTGGCGCCACGCCGTCGACTTACCCTTGCGATATGCCGGCAGTCAGGGGCAGGTGGATGATCCGGCCACCATCGCCACGCAAGACGGTTGTTGTCGCCGTTGTATTACTCGGCCTCATCGCGGCTTCCCCGTGGGTCTTTACCAAACACACGCCGGTCACCGACCGCCCGCCGCCGCCCGCGCCGACGCGGGCGCCGGCGACGGAAGCCCCTCCCGCAGCCGAGGCGCCCGCACCCGAGTTCGCAGCGGTCTCCACGCTGATGAACGACGCGATCGCCGCAAATCGTCTCCCGGGTGGCGTGGTGGTGGTCGGGCACGGCGGCAAGGTCGTCTTCCACCAGGCGTACGGGTCGCGCAAACTGGACGGCGAACCAGGGCTGGACGGAGCACCGGCACCCGCCGAGCCGATGACCGAGGACACCATCTTCGACTTGGCGTCATTGACGAAGTGCCTCGCAACGGCGGTCGCCATCATGCAGCTCTACGAACAGGGCAAGGTTGCGTTCGACGACCCGGTGCAGAAGTATCTGCCCGACTTCAACCCTGCGAACGATCCACGGCGGGCGGAAGTCACGGTTCGCATGTTGCTGACCAACACGTCCGGCGAAGGGATTGACGTCAGCCTGCAAGATCCGTGGGGACTGGGCGGACCCGACAAAGCCGAAGGCATCCATCGTGCGCTCAGCACGCCGCTGCAGTCCGGTCCCGGTGAGGTTTTCCGTTACTCCGACATCAACTACATCCTGCTTGGAGCGATGCTCGAGAAAATCACCGGTGAGGCCGAAGATGCGTACGTGCAGCGCAACGTGTTTGCGCCGCTGCGCCTGCCAGACACCCGCTACCTTCCGGTGGCCAAAGCGTGCGGGCCGCATGTGGTGAAAGGGTCGGCGGTGGCGTGGGCTGCCGGGTCAGCGGATCATCAGGTACCTCCTTGTCCCGCAGAGACATGGAGCACTAGTCTTCTGCCGCGCGTCGCACCGACCGCGCGTGACGAGGAAAGCCGAGACGACCCGAGCAAGAATCCGGATTTCTATGCCCTGCTGCGGGGTACGGTGCATGACCCGACCGCGCGCCGCATGGGAGGAGTGGCCGGCAATGCCGGCGTGTTCTCGACGGCCCACGATGTCGGCGTCTATGCGCAGTCACTGCTTGACCGGCTAGCCGGGCGCCCGAGTGAGTTCCCTTTGCAGCAGGCGACTCTCGAGTTGATGACGACTCCCCAGCAGCCCGGCCACACCGACCGACAGGTCGAAGCGGCCAACCGGGCCACCCAAGAAGCCATCGCGAAGAGTCCCAACACCACGAATCCACTGTTGGCCCCGAATTATCCGGCGATCGAGGGGCAAAGCCTGTTTGGTTTTGGATGGGATATCGATACGGCGTTCTCCAAGCCGCGAGGCATGATCTTCCCCATCGGCAGCTTCGGCAACACCGGTTTTACCGGGACGACGCTGTGGATTGACCCAGGCTCGGATACGTATGTCATTTTGCTGTCGAACGCAATCCATGTCCGGGGCAGTGCGCCCATCTCAAATCTCCGGGGTGCGGTAGCTACGACGGCGGCGCGGGCCTTGCATCTCTACGGTTCCACACCCCCAACTTCTGGTGGTCCGAAACCTCGTTAGCGTCTTGTCATTTCACGCACGGGATGTTGTCGGTGGTCATTCGCGACAGGTTGGTGACGGCCGGCTCTTGGGTGCCGGTGGCGGGCACGGTGGTGACCGGTGCCGCGGCGGTTGTGGCCGACGTTTCCGACGTGTAATCGCGGTTGTGGCCAAACCGCGAGAAATCAGTCCCGACGGTCAGCCGCACCGAGTCGCGTGCGACGCTGTCGGACGCCGTCGCAGCGATGTCGAATTCGTCGGCGAGTTCGGTGGCCGCCACCTTCGCGCCGGGTCCGTAGCTGATGGTGCTCGTCTCGATGGTGGAATCTGCGGTACTGACCTTGCCCTGTGTGAATTTCCCTGTGGCCAAGGAATTTTCGAGGCTTGCGGCTTCGCCCTGCTGGCCTGATGCGTTGACCACGTCGAGGGTGACGCTGCCCGTGGTGCTCTGTGCGCCGGCGTCCGGTTGAACTGTTGGGGTGAGGCTGCTGGTCGAGGCCGCTGAAGGCGAATCGGCGGCCACCAGGTTGTGCACGATGGAGCGGATGGTGGGTACGTCGATGAAGTTCACGAATGCGCCGTTCGAGATTTCGCCGAAACCGGTGACCGGCAGCGTGTAGAGCGTGACCGGTCTGTCGGCGAACGCCAAGGCATTACGAACCAAACCGTCAAAGTCGAAACCGGAGTCCACTGCGACGTTTTGCTTGGCGACGTTCAACAGGGCCCGCAGCCGGGTGGGGTCCGACAACGCTCCGCCGCGGCGCATCGCGCTGACCACCGAGACGATGAACGCCTGCTGGCGCCGGCTTCGATCAAGGTCGGTGAACGCCGCGTCGTTGGGGTCGCGGCGTTGCCGAACGAAGGCCATTGCCTGGGCGGCGCTGATCTGCTGCGTGCCTCGATGAAAGTCCGCGCCGGAGTAGTAGCGGTCGGAGGTGTCCGCGTTGAGGCACACGGTGATCGGTTGGACCACCTGTGCGATTTGGAAGAACCCGGCCAAGGTGACTTCGACGAAGTGGTCGATCGGGATGTGCAGCAGGCTCTTGACGGTGCTGATCTCGGCTTTGCGGCCCGCCTCCCGCGCGGCCTGTTCTTTCGCCGCGGAGTCCTGCCCTTGAAGCCGGGTCGGATCTGTCTGCACGCCGGCGGAGTCGTGGCCGGCCATCACTCGCTGGTAGGCGTAGCTGTAGGCCTCCTTGATCTTGCCGCGGCAATCCGAGGTGGGGCATCCGGCCAGATCGACGTAGTCGTCGCGGGGGATCGAGATTGCGGTGGCCGGGGCGCCGCCGGCGGGCAGGTGGACAACGATGAGCGCGTCGGAATCGCCGTCGGCGGAATCCTCATTGCCTGCGTGCAGAGCGTCGTAGATCTCGGCCGGCAGCGGCCGGCCCTGCTGGTCGCGACGGCTGTCCAGGCCCATGATCAGGATGTTCTGGTCGCTGTCGGTCGATGCGGGTTCGTCGTCGGCCAACGCCTCGGACCTGGTGATGCCCGCCGACGCACTCCGGTAGGTGTGCCAGGCGATGCCGATGACGGCCACCACGCTCAGCGATACCAACGCGGCCAGCACCTTGGCACCGGCCACAATCAAGTGGTTGCGGTGTGAGCGATTCCGGGGCCCGGCCGTCGCTGAATCTGCCTGTGGCTCGACGGGCGGGCCCGCTCGACGCGTCATGTCAGAACCGAGAATAACCAGGTCGCGGCGGTTGAAACCGGGGAATAGGGGATCGAGACAGTCCGCACGGCAAAGCTGAATGGCGCACGCAGGGCGGAGCGCAGGGTTCCGCCGGGGCGAAAGGTGTCGAAAAGTCTAGGACTCCGGCTCAACGTCCAACAGCCGCAACGGGTGCAGGCCGTCGACATTGCCGACGAACGGCGGGTGGATGCTGTAACCCAGCATGCGGCGAATGTCATCGGACACCGCGCGTGCGATGTCGCGCGATATCGACAAGGAGAACGCCTCCATCGGGCGTAGCCACGGTTGGCAGTACTGCGCGGTGACAGCGAGGCGTTCGCGGTCGGTGCCGTTCGCGCCTCCGCCGTGCCACACCGTGCCCACGAAGAAGACGCACGAGCCGGCGGGCATGACGACGGGTACCGGCCGATCTTCCGGGCCCGGCCGGCGCTTGCCCCAGCGGTGGCTGCCCGGGTAGATGACCGTGGCGCCGTTGTCGGCGGTGAAGTCGTCGATCGCCCAGATCGTCGCGGCCGCCAGCGGTTCCCGGGGCCGTGGAATCGGGTAGAAGCCGTCGTCGTGATGTGCGAGCTGCGCGGCCTCGCCGGGCTGAATGTTGATGGCTTGCAACGCCGAAAGCAGGTAATTGGGCATCAGTAGCCGGTCGAGCACCGCGAGCACCCGAGGGTTATCGACAAGCCGATCGCACACCCGGGTCCTACTCAGCACGCTGTAGATGCGCTGGGTGCGCAGGCCCTCGAATGAGTTGCGTCCGGTGTGCCCGAGCCAAGGGCTCACCACCTCACGGATCTGCGAGCACTGCTGGTCGCTGAGCAGGTTCTCCCATATGACGTAGCCGTCGCGGTCCAGCGCCGCCATGTCGGCCTCGACGATCGCGCTGTCCACCGAGCTCCCACCGGTCGGCGTCCGCTTGTATCGCAGCGCCAGATCCCCGCGCAGATCCTCCAGCGTGGTGACGGATTCGTCGTCGATGCTCATTGGTGCTCGTCCTTAGTCCACCGGCACTTCTGCCCACACTAAGCCGAGTTCGGCTCAACCCACACCCAAATCGCGGTCAACCCCGAAGGCCGGTGATGAACCGCTGCACGCTGCGGGTCAGCGAACGTGGGACGTGGTCAGGATCCATCAGGTCGTTTTCGGCCAGCGGGCCGGCCTCATCGGCGACGGTGCGCTCGGTGAATCGCCGCAGCGTCTTGCCGTCTCCCCGAAGGGCCTCGACCGCCTTGAGGACGGAACCGTGTTCGCCGATCGCCCGTTCCAACTCGTCCACCGCGACGCCCAGGTGCTCTGCCACCAATTCGTTTCGCACCGAGGCGATTTCGCGGCGCAGGTCATCGTGTTCGGGATCGGCAGGCTGGGCCTCGACGGCCACGTCGCACTCGCTGTCGAACCCCATTGACCGGTTGTTGAAATTCGAGGAACCGATACGCAGCAGCCGGTCGTCGACCACCAGCACCTTCGAATGGACGTAGATCGGGGCACCACCGTCGGTCACCGGCCAATAGACGCCCAACCGGCCATGCTCATCGGCTTCCCAGAGCAGCCGGATGAGGCGGTGGCGCGCGCTGTCCATGGTTCCCCGTTCGAGCGGGTTGTTGCCGCGCCGGGCCAGCACGATGAGAATCTCTGGACCGTCGTCTTCGCGCAGCCGCGCAGCCAGTGCTCGGACAATGGTCCGGGACGCCAGGTACTGGTTCTCCACGTAGATCGTGTCGCGTGCCGCCGCGACTGCGGCCAGGTTGAGTGCCTCCACCTCCCGGACTTCTGGCCGGTCGTCGAGCTCCGGCACCGTGCGCGCGATTGCGACCTCCACGTTGCGCAGCCTCGGTTCCAGCTTGCTGGGCCAGGCGCTGTGCTTGGCCTGGACCGGCGACAACGATTGTTTGGTCGCGGTCTGCCACCGCGCCAGGGCTTGCTCGCCGAGTGCGCGGGCCGCGGCACCGTCGACGGCTAGGCCGACATCGTGTCGCGGTCCATAGCTGCGCCCCGTCGTCCGCCGGTGCTGATTGGCATGCTCATGCGCGGGGGTGTCCCATCGTTCGACAGTGAGATCGATGCCTCCGCAAAACGCCACCACATCGTCGACGACCACGATTTTCTGATGGTGCACAGAGCCGAGCGGGTGGGCGCCGTCGATGGCCAGGTGCATTCGCTTGCTGCTGATCTGATTCAGCAGCGACACGGGCGTGATGCCGAACCACACTCCGTCGAAGGCCGGAAGCAGACGCAGATTGGACTTCAGTAGATAGATATCCAGACCAGGTCGTTTCCACAGCATCCAATACAGGAAGGCGCCCAGCTGGTTCGGCCCGGGGAGTGCCTTCTCGCCCCGCTCGAAAGTCACGCGTGAGTCGAAGTCCCAGCCGATCAGCATGATTCGGTGGCGGGCCCGCAGCATCGCCGCCTTCGCGTGTTTGAAGTAGTCGGCGGCGTCGATGATCGCGGCGCATCGATCGGCGTGCGCCGTGCGCCAGCACGTCTGACCCGCAGTCAGAATTCGGTCGTCGCGCACGCTGGGGCTCTCAACGATATTGATGGGTCAGCGCGGACATAGCCACTGTGTACCACATTGCGGCCGCGTGTCAGGATTCGTTAGGAATAGCCGCCAACCGGCCCAACTTGGGAGTTCGGAACGGTTATGCAGGGCCGCGGACGGCTCGGCAGGACAAGGGCGCCGATGTGTATGAGGATGAAGCGATGCGAATGCTGGTAGTGCTTGCGGGCAGCGCTGCCCTCATCGGGGTGGCCGCGCCCGCGTATGCCGATCCGGTCGGCACTTCGGGCGCTGACGCGAGCTTCCTCGCCGCGCTCAGTCAAGCGGGCATCACCTATCAGGATCCGGCTGCCGCCGTCGGGGTGGGTAAGAGGGCGTGTCAACTGATGGACGAGGGCAGTCCGCAGGTCGAGGTCATCAAGAGCGTGTCATCGAGTAATCCGGGGTTCACCGTGGACGGCGCCGCCCAGTTCACCATGATCGCGGCCAGCGCCTACTGTCCCCAGCACCTGGGCCAGCACGTCACCCAGACGCCACCGCCGCCGGCGCCGACGCCGGCCGCCGACGGCCCCATCCGTACGCCCGGCGCGGCCTAGCGGCCGGATCAGGCCGCACCGCAACGGGATTCGACTTTTCCCCGACTCACGCCGCGGCCTCGAGGGTGAGCAGGATGCGTTTGGCTTGCACACCACCGAGATAGCCGCCCATGGCGCCGTCACTACGTATCACCCGATGGCATGGCACCACCACTGGTAGCGGATTGGTGGCGCAGGCACTGCCGACGGCGCGAACCGCGGTGGGGTTGCCGGCCAGCTTGGCCACCGCGGCATAGCTCGCGGTGTGGCCGTACCCGATCTCGGGCAGATGGCGCAGCACCGTGCTGCGGAATCCGGCCGATAGCCGCCAGTCCAGCGGCACGCTGAATTCTCGGCGCTTGCCGGTGAAGTACTCGTCGAGTTGCCTTGCGGCCGCGTCGAGGCGGTCGGGTGCGCGCAGAATGCGTGGACTGATCCGGTCGGCCAGGCTCTGCAGGACGGCGTCGTGTCCCTCGCTGGCATAGGCGACACGGACCAGGCCCAGTTCGGTGGCCGCGATGAGCAAGGCGCCGACCGGGCTGTCGACGACCCGGTAGGCGACGTCGAGGAGACCCTCGCGTTCTGCGGTGGCGGCCAGGCGGGCGTGCAATGTGTCGAGGTGCTCGGCGCTGGCATCGGTGATGCGCGCCAGACCGCGAGTCAATTCGTCACTCATTTGTGGTCTCCTGTCCCGGTTGTGCCGGCGGTGATGCCGGGGTATGTGCGTCTGAGGGTGGCGATGCCGTCGGCGGCGGCGCGCCGGGCGGCGTCGGGACTACCGCCGAGGATGGCGGCGATCTCGGAGTAGGGCAGGCCGGCCAGGTAGTGGTAGGCCACCGCTTGCTTCTGCTTGGCCGGCAGGCGGGCCAGTGCGTCGGCGAGGTCGTCGTCCGCGCCGGAAGCCGTCGGGCCGGCAATCTCGGGGACGTGGTCGGTGGGCACCGCGCGTCGTGCCCGGGCTCGGGTGAAGTCGATGGCCTTACGGTGCGCGATGGTCACCAGCCAGGCCTCGACGTTGGCCTGGGCGGGCAGGTCCGGGTAGCTGCGCAGGGCGGACAAAAAGGTCTCCGACCAGGCGTCGTCGGCGTCGACCGGCCCGAGGATGGCGCGGCACACCCGCAACACGGCGGAACCGTGGTCGACGACCACCGCCTCGAACGGCCGTTTCACTGTCATGTTGGGTAGACGTTTCGCCGGGGAAGTTTGTGAGATGCCCCCAGTGTCGAACATCCATGCAACCGCCGGGCACGGCAAACGGCGGGCAGGGCAAGCGGCTACACCGATTCGAAGCTGCGCTCCACCTCGGAGCGGCTGCACACCGGATCACTGCCGAGCACGTAGGTCGGCAGGGTGTGCGGGACCGTGGTGCCGCTCTTGACCCTGGCCTGGGCCTGCCGGAATTCCGGGGCGGGACCGGATGCGGCGTTGATCCCGTTGATGATTGACCACACCGCGGTGCGGCGGGCGGTGCGTTCGACGATGTTGCAGTCGCGGTGCTGCAGCATCTGCTTAGCCCATTTCGGCATGGTGTCGCGGATCGCCCAGTCGACGGCCGCCTGCGGCATCGGCACGTTCGGCCCGGTCCCCATCGCTTTCCCATGCGTGACAGCCAATTTCGGTAAGTACGACTTGAGGCACTCGAGCGTCTCGGCCTTGGTGGTGGGCAGATCGGTGCCTCCCAACGCGTGCCCGACCCGGACGAACTCACCGTAGTAACGGTCGAGTTTCTTGCCGCGCAACGGCATTGGGTGATAAAGCTCGTGAGCGGTGGCGATACCCCAGACGACCGTCGCGTAGTTCCACCGCAGCCATTCCGGATCGTCGGCGTCGTAGTGTGCGCCGTCCGGGCGGGTGCCCTTGATGGTGTGGTGCATCGCTCGCACGGATTTCGCCAGGCGTTCGGCGGTCTCCGTCGACCCGTACGCCGTGCCGATAAAGAACGCGACCGAGTGGCCGAGGCGTGTGGCGGCGCCTTTGGGATCAATGTGGGGCACGTGCGATATCGGGTTTCCGTTGGCGTCCCGCTTGATCAGTCGCGAGTGTTGCATTCCCATCCAATAAATCGATGGGTCAAGGGTTTCCATGAAAGCGGCGCACTGCAGTCCGAAGATCAGCGCGGGCAGGTGCGAATGCACGTGCCAGACGGCGCTGCGTGGGCCGAACCAGCCCGGATCGCCGACGGGCGCGGCGAACTCCATGCCACGGAAAAAGTACCGCCGGACGTTGTCGTCCAACCGTTTGTTGATCATCTGCCCGACGATCTGGTGTGGCAGAAACACGACGCACTCCCTCGGAATTTCTGGTCACGACTGTAACCAGAATAAGTTTTGGCTACGGGTGTGACAAGACCTGGGGTACCTCGACTTAGGCTGTAGGGATGTCGAGTCCCACCCGGTGGGCCGGTATACCGCTCAAGGACCGCCGCGCCGAGCGGCGCGCGCTGCTGGTCGAGGCCGCCTATCGGCTGTTCGGCAGTGGGGGTGAGGCGGCGGTCTCGGTGCGTTCGGTATGTCGGGAATGCGGGCTGAACACGCGATACTTCTACGAAAGCTTCGGCGACACCGACGATCTGCTTGGTGCGGTCTACGACCGGGTGAGTGAGCAGCTTGCCGAAGTGGTCGAGGCCGCCATCGAGCAGGCGGGGGATTCGCTGCGGGCCCGGACGCGGGCCGGCATCGCGGCGGTGCTCGGCTTCTCGTCGGCCGATCCGCGCCGCGGCCGGATGTTGTTCACGGATGCCCGCACCAACCCGGTACTGGCGGCGCGGCGTCGCGCGACGGAGGACATGCTGCGCGAGGGCGTGCTGACCGAGGGCTGGCGCCTCAACCCCGATTCCGATCCGGTGGCCGCAGAGGTGGCCGCGGCCCTGTACACGGGTGCCATGGCCGAGCTTGCGCAGCAGTGGCTGGCCGGGCATTTGGGCAGTGATCTCGATGCCGTGGTCGACTACGCTCTGAAGCTGGTGCTGCGGTAGCTGGGAGTGCGGTTATGGGCGGAATCGAAAGTGCGATGAACCCGGTCCGACGCATCCTGGGGCACAAGGTCAGCGTCGGCGCGCTGATCGAACTGGCGGTGTGGCTGGCCCTCCCATATCTCTGTATTGGCTTCGTGTGGACGGTTTTTCACCCCGAGCAGACCCAGCGGATTCAGGCGCGTATCGAAAGTGTGTGGCCGACCGGCGCTGACGTCACCGCCTTCGGGCTGACCACGGCGCTGTGGCCGGCGTCGCTGCAGATCGCCGACGCCTGCCCGGCGCCGTGATCGACTTTCGCTTTGAATGCGTGCACGATCGGGCGGTTTCCTCTTAGGCTCACAGACCATGTCAATTGACCGGTTCGGCCTACTTGCGGGCACCATCCGACTTGCCTCTGGTGTTTCATTCCTCGTCGATCCTTTACGCGCAAACAAGTTGTGGGGCGACCCGGATGAGCCGACGCCCACCGCGCAATTGCTGTTGCGGTCGATGGGCTATCGCGACGCGCTGATCGGTGCCCTGCTCGCCGCCGCGGCGCTGCGCGGGAAAAACACCCGAGGCTGGTTCCTGGCCTCCGCCGGTGCCGACGTTGCCGACCTGGTTGGCGGGATGAGCGTGCACGGCGAGCTGAAGCCCTCGCAGCAGATGATCGGCCTGGGCGGCGCCGCCGTCGGTGTCGCCACCGGACTGTGGGGGGCGGTACGTCCGGCCCGTCGGCCGGTGGCGGCAGAACCAACGCCGTGAGCCGAGTTGCCTAAGCGAATCGGTCAGTTTTTGCTGCCCTAGAACGCGATGCAATCGGTACGCTCAGTTCGTGCCGGAGACGGCGTACGCAAACTGCGGTGATCTCAGCCTCGCCTACCAGGTGTTCGGCGGCGGGCCGATCGACCTTGTCTTCGCTGGCTCGTTCGCCAGCCACGTCGAGCTGTACTGGACGATGCCGGAGTTCCAGGCCTTCATGGAGCGGCTCGCGACGTTTTGTCGGATCATCCTCTTCGACAAGGCGGGCGTCGGGTTGTCGGATCCGGTTCCACGGGTCCGCACTCTGGATGATCGGGCTGGCGAGATCGAGGCGGTCATGGACGCCGCGGGCTTCCAAAGGGCCGCCTTGCTAGGGGTGAGCGAAGGCGGCCCGGCGGCCATCTTGTTCGCCGCGACGCGTCCGGAGAGGACGAGGGCTCTGATCCTCACCGGCACGGCGGCATACCTTCCCAGCGAGGGTTGGGACGACCTCGATGTCGATCCGGCCAAGCTGCGGGCACGCTCCATACTCGAGATCGGCGAGGAGTACACGCCGTCTAAAGAACAGATCATCGGCTTTCAGAAGTTCGGCCGGGCTGTCCTGTCGGCGTGGGGAAGTGGCGAGGCCCTCAAATGTCTGCTGCCCTCGGTCCGGTCTTCGCGGCAGCTGGGAATGTTGGAACGGATGTGCGCGAGCCCGGGAATGGCACGGGCCACACTCGAAGCGGCGTTCCAGATCGATGTGCGGCCGATCTTGCCGACGCTGACCATGCCCACCCTGGTGGTGCATGCCACCCGAGACCCCGGCGTCCCCGTGCAGGCGGGCCGGTACCTCGCCGACCACATTCCCAACGCGAAGATGGTTGAGCTCGACGGCACGGACCATGCGCCATGGTTCACCGATCCGGACAAGATCGCCACCGAGATCGAAGAGCTTCTCACCGGTAGTCACGCCACGCCGCCACCGTCGAATCGCGCTTTGCGCACCGTGCTGTTCACCGACATCGTCGCCTCGACCGAACGTGCGGCGGCGACTGGCGACGAGCGATGGCGGGCAATCCTGCAGCGCTTTGGCGAGATCACCGCGGAGGCCACGGCTCGGTACGGCGGCACCGTGGTCAAGAGCACCGGCGATGGCTACCTCATCACGTTCGACGGCCCCACCCAAGGCATCGGGTGCGCTGAGAACCTGCGCGACGGTGTCGAGAAACTGGGCGTCGAGATTCGCATTGGAATCCATACCGGCGAGTGCGAACTGATGGATACCGACATCGGCGGAATCGCGGTGCACATCGCGGCTCGGATCCTCGGTCACGCCGGTGCCGGTGAAATCCTGGTGTCGCGCACGGTTCGTGACTTGGTGGTCGGCTCCGGAATCGGTTTCCGGGAGCGGGGTGTCGTCGAGTTGCGCGGTGTTCCCGGCAAGTGGGAGTTGGTCGCCGTTGACCGTCATAGCGTGAGCATGGCGTCGCGTGAAGCGCGGTTGGCTGCGGCACCCACGCCCGGTCCCCGAACGTCGATGCGTCGATCGGACCGGGCGGTGGCGTTGCTGGCGCGGCACACCCCGTGGATCCTGCGCGGAATGGCGCGGTTGGCCCCGGTCACCGACGGCGGACAACTGGCCGCCGAAACAACTACGCGCTGACAGGCCGGCGGTGATGCGGTTGACTGAGCGTCATGGGTTTCGGAGTGCTGACATTTGTTACCGACGATGGCATTGGTCCGGTGGACCTGGGCAAGGCGCTCGAGCAGCGCGGCTTTGAATCGTTATTCCTGGCTGAGCATTCACACATTCCGGTCGACGCGAAAACCCCGTACCCAAGCGGCGGCCCGATTCCGCCGAAGTACTACCGCACGTTGGACCCGTTCGTCGCGTTGACGGCGGCCGCCGCGGTGACCGAGAACTTGGTTTTGGGTACCGGCATCGCGCTGGTGCCGCAGCGCGATCCGATCCACACGGCCAAAGAGGTGGCGTCGCTGGATCTGGTGTCGCAGGGTCGGTTCCGCTTCGGCGTGGGGGTGGGCTGGCTGCGCGAGGAGATCGCCAATCACGGTGTCGATCCCTCGGTGCGAGGTCGTGTGGTCGATGACCGGCTGAACGCGATGATCGAGATTTGGACGAACGAAAAAGCAGAATTCCATGGAGAATTCGTGAACTTCGACCCGATCTACAGCTGGCCTAAGCCGGTGCAGAAGCCCTACCCGCCGCTGTATCTGGGCGGCGGACCGGCAGGCTTCAAGCGCATCGCCCGGCTGAACGCGGGCTGGCTTTCGATGACGGGATCGGCGAAAGATTTGTCGCCTCTGCTTGGCCAATTGCGTGACGTGGCCGGCCAGAACCTACCGGTGATCCACTTCCACGGCGGCAAACCGATAGCGAGCGAGCTCGAGGGTTATGCGGAGTTGGGTGTGGAACACCTATTGCTGGATCTGCCCACCGAACCACGTGACCAGACTCTTCGCCGTCTCGACGACCTGCACGCCGAGTTTGTGAAACTGGCTTAAAAGCTAAGTGCCGCAGAAGGTTTGGTATTTGCCGAAATCCTCGGGGGCGGGGCTGGCATAGCGCTCGAGGCCGGGCCGCTGCGCGTAGGGCGCGGTCACCGCGCCGAGCAGCTGCTCGAGCGGGCCGAGGTCGCCGGCCGTCGCCGCCGCCAAGGCCTCCTCGACCAGATGGTTGCGCGGAATGTAGATCGGGTTGGTGCGGTCCATCGTGTCGGCATCGGGACCCAGGGCGCGCCAACGCGTTAACCACGCGTCGAAGCCGGCGAGATCCAGGAACAACCCGCGGGCGGGTTCAGCGTCGGACTTGTTGTCTCCCCGTGCCGCGTAGCCGAGCTGCCGGAAGAACGAGGTGTAATCGACATGATTCTGCTTGAGTAGCAGCAGAAGGTCGTTGACCAACCCCGCGGCGACTTCGGTGTCGACGTCGGCGGCCAAGCCGAGTTTGGTGCGCATCCCGGTGCTCCATACCGCGTCGTAGCGGGTTTGGAATATCCCGAACGACTGCTCGGCGAGCGCGATGGCCTCGTCCGTGTTCTCCGAGAGCAACGGAAGAAGCGTCTCGGCGAACCGGGCGAGATTCCATCCGGCGATCACCGGTTGGTTTCCGTAGGCATAGCGTCCCCAGAAGTCGATCGAACTGTAGACGGTGTCCGGGTCGTAGGCCTCCATGAATGCGCACGGTCCGTATCGATCGTTTCGCCCGAGATCGTCGTGTTGTCGGTGTTCATCACGCCATGGACGAAGCCGATCAGCATCCACTGGGCGATCAGCGAGGCCTGGACGGCGACCACCGCTTCGAATAAGGCGAGGTAGGGATTCTTCGCCTTGGCGGCATCGGGGTGGTGGCGGGCGATCGCATGGTCGGCGAGGCGGCGCAGCAGGTCGACGTTGCCGGTCGACGCTGCGAATTGGAAGCTGCCCACCCGTAGATGGCTGCTGGCGACCCGGGTGAGCACGGCACCAGGCAGTGTCTCTTCGCGAAAGACCGGGCGTCCGGTGCCCACCACGGCCAACGACCGCGTCGTCGGCACGCCCAGGGCGTGCATCGCCTCGCTGACGATGTACTCGCGCAGCATCGGCCCGACCGCGGCCAGGCCGTCACCGCCGCGGGCGAACGGTGTGGCACCGGAACCCTTGAGGTGCACGTCTCGCAGCCGTCCATCGGCATCGACCAGTTCGCCGAGCAGCAGCGCCCGCCCATCGCCCAACTGCGGAACGAAGCCGCCGAACTGATGCCCGGCGTAGGCCTGCGCCACCGGAGTGGCGCCGCTGGGCACCATGTTGCCCACCAGGAAGCGCAGCCCTTCGGGGCCGCGCAGCCAGTCGGCGTCGAGGCCCAGCGAGGCGGCAAGCGGCTCATTGAGTGCCAGCAGCTGCAGCTCGGGAAACGTCTCGGCCTGCCAACGCACCGCCATCTCCGGCAACTCGCGGAAGAACCGGTCTTGGAGGGCAACGGTGGTATCCGGGGCAACGCTCATCTGATCGAGCCTACGGAAACCCGCGTGGCGTCCACTGTGCTCGCCGGGTGAGCCGCTAGGGCAAGGCCCGTCCGATCAGGTCGCGCGCACGGTCGAGCATTGACGCGAACGGGCCCAGCGCGAAGTTCAGCTTGGCCGATTCCACGCCAGGGTGCGGGTGCGTCGGTGCGATGGCCTCGGCGGCGCGTACTGCCGCGCCCATCCGCTTCAGATCGTCGGTGTCCAGGTTGCGCTGCAGCACCGGGAACTCCTCGTTCTCCTCAAGCTGGGCATGGTCGAGCACAGCTTCGCGCAGCTTGGTGAGTTCGTTGATGAACTGTTGCGAGGTGATATCGAGCTGCTCGATCTTGGACAGCAGCTCCTTTGCTTCGTGCTCTTCTTTCAGCCGGGCGTCGACAATCGCGTCGCCGTCCTCGTGTTCCTTCCGCGCGCGCGGATGCACCACCATTTCTTCGGCCGTCTCGTGGACCGCCAGCAATTGGCGCAGCGCCGCGAACGGCTCTTCACGCGCTTTCGGATCTGTGGCGTGCAGCACTTGATCGAACATGTCCTCGATGAGGTTGTGCTGTGCTTTGAGGAACGCGACGACTTCGTCGGGTGACTGGATAATCATCTCGGCCATCGCAGGTACCTCCTGTGCTGGGCTGAGTGGGAAACGCACGCTGGGCTGTGTGCGGCTGTTGCGAGAAGTACCCGGCAAGCAAACGGCTAAACGCCGGACCACCGCGGGCCCTCGGCCCTTACCCGGAGATTTACGCCGATGCTCATTTCTTCAGCAAGCTGTATTGCGCTGCGGCACGGTCCTTTTCGGTAATGGCATAGGTCGGGCTGGTGGTCGTCGCACCGCCGGTGCGCGGTGGCCGATGCCCAGTGCCTTTGTTTTCGCGGCTCATATGGGACCACGGGTTCTGGATAATCGCTACCGTTATCAACAGCAAGCCGGAACCGACACACAGAGACGACAGATCAGCGAAATGTACGAACAGGTCAACAGCACCGCCGCCGCCGAGCCCGAAGACATCGGCTCTCGCATCGACCCGGTACTCGCCCGAAGTTGGCTGCTGGTCAACGGTGCGCATGCCGATCGGTTCCAGTCCGCGGTGAATTCGCGTGCTGACATCGTCGTTTTCGACATCGAGGATGCGGTGGCACCCAAAGACAAGCACGCCGCCCGCGACAACGTGGTGGGCTGGCTGGGTGCCGGCAACGTCGACTGGGTCCGCATCAACGGCTTCGGCACTCCCTGGTGGGCGGACGACCTGGCCGCCCTGGCCACGACGCCGGTCGGCGGGGTGATGCTCGCGATGGTCGAATCGGTCGACCACGTCACCGAGACCGCGAAACGACTGCCCGATGTGCCGATCGTCGCCCTGGTGGAAACGGCGCGCGGCCTGGAGCGCATCACCGAGATCGCCGCGACCAAGGGCACCTTCCGGCTGGCGTTCGGCATC
Source organism: Mycobacterium sp. 1465703.0 (assembly GCF_001672975.1). GTDB lineage: Bacteria > Actinomycetota > Actinomycetes > Mycobacteriales > Mycobacteriaceae > Mycobacterium. The sequence goes on along the minus strand of NZ_LZKU01000252.1, from coordinate 13,079 downwards.
GGCGACTTCCGCCGCGATACCGGCTTCGGGGAGGACCCGGCCACCCTGGCGTATACGCGGTCACGCTTCACCATCGCCTCCAAGGCCGCCGATCTGCCCAGTGCGATCGACGGTCCGACCATCGGCTCGAATCCGCTGAAATTGATCGAGGCCACCGCTGTCTCCACGCAGTTCGGGATGACCGGCAAGATCTGCCTGACCCCCGACCAATGTGCCGTCGTCAATGAGGGACTCTCACCGTCTCAGGACGAAATCTCTTGGGCGAAAGAATTTTTCGTCGACTTCGAGCGCGATGGGGGAGAGATCCGCAACGGATCCGATCTGCCTCGCATAGCCCGGGCCACCAAGATCCTCGAGTTGGCGCGCGCCTACGGCATCGAGGCGTTGGATATCGACGAGGAAGAGCGCGATCACTCGCCGGCACCGTCGGATACCTACCACTACTGAACCGGTCGACGCGACGAGGTCCGCGGTTACCCTGGACCTGTGAGCGCCAAGAGCCGGATCCGGGTGGCGAGGGTTTATGACGAGGTCAGCCCGGACGACGGGCAGCGGGTGCTGGTCGATCGGATCTGGCCGCGAGGAGTGCGCAAAGACGATCCGCGGGTGGGTATCTGGTGCAAGGACGTCGCGCCGTCAAAGGACCTCCGCGATTGGTATCAGCACGATGCGGACCGGTTCGACGAATTCGCATCACGCTATAAGAGCGAACTGCGCCACAGCAGCGCCCTGGACGAGCTGCGCGAGCTCGCCAAGCGCGGTTCCGTCACGCTGGTGACCGCGACCCGTGATCCGGACATCAGCCAGGCGGCCGTCCTGGCTAAGCTTCTGAAGCCCCGCTGAACCGGGTTCGAACCAGCAGCGTCGTAGGCTCGTCCCGTTGATATGACCAACTCCGACCGCATCCTCCCGCGGGAACTGACCGACCTTCCCGAGGTGATCCGCAGCGTCCCGCCGCCGCCCATTCCGGAGTTGCCCGAGCCGTACGGTATGCGCCTTGCAGACCCGGACGCCGACGCCGAGATGATTTCGGAGTGGATGAACCGGCCGCACTTGGCCGAGGCTTGGGAGTCCGACTGGCCGGTGGCGCGGTGGCATCGATACCTGCGGGCGCAACTGGAGGGCGACTTTTCTCGGCCGTTTGTCGCGACGCTGGACGGCGTCGACCGCGGATACATTGAGTTATACAGAGCGGCAAAGGATTCCATCGCTCGGCGGTATGAACACGACCCGCACGATCTGGGTTTGCACGTCGCGGTCGCCGATCTGGACTACATCGAGCGCGGACACGTCAGTCACCTGCTGCCGTATCTGGTGATCAGCATCTTCACCCTCGATCCGCAATGTCGCCGAATCATGTTCGACCCCGATCATCGCAACGTGTTGGCGCGCAAGTTCTGTGAGCGAGGCGGCTGCGTGTTCCTCGGTGAGCACGACATGTCGAATCGGCGGATGGCGCTATACGTGCTGCCTCGCACTCCCGACGACATCCCGCGGCAGCGCGGCATCTGACGGCAGGCGCGTATCAAAGCTGGTGTGCGATCAGCTGTCCGATGAAGGCGGCGGCTTCACCGAGCATGACGCTGACGACGATGTTGGCCAGTGCGGCGCTCAGTCGGCGCTCCTCGCCGAGCCGCTGCGTTTCCAACATCCAGGTGGAAAACGTGGTGTAGGCGCCGACGAAGGCGGTCCCCGCCAACAGGGCCGCCTCCTTGTTCAGTGCCAGACCGGCGAGGAAGCCCAAAACCGCTGCGCCGCTGATGTTCACGACAAGGGTGCCGAATGGAAATGGCCGGGACACCCGGCGCGCCACCGCACGGTCGACGACGAACCGCAGCACCGAGCCGACGCCGCCGATGAGCACGACGCCCACCCAGACCGCAGCCGTCGTCACCGTGGCGGCGGTCACCGGCGCACCCGTACCCGCCGCACCAACTTGGTGGCAAGGTGTACGGCCAGCAATCCCAGCACGATGCTGGTGACGGTGTAGCCGACGGCCAGCCCCCAATGGCCGTGTTCGATCATCTTCAGCGTCTCGACCTGCATCGTCGAGAAAGTGGTTAAACCGCCGCACAATCCGGTGCCGAGCAGGGGCCGCCGATAGCTGGACGTCGGTAACCGCTCCAGCAGCCGGGTGGTGAAGTAGCCCACCAGAAAAGCCCCGACGATGTTGACCGTGAACGTCGGCCACGGCCAGCTCGCCGGGTCGCCGCCGGCGAGGGTGCTCAGTCCGGCGCGGGCCAGGGAGCCCAGCGCCCCACCGGCGAAAACCGCGGCCAATTCGCGATAGTCCCGTTGCGCCACCTGGGTTGATCCCTCCGTTTGCCGATGCGCTACGCAGCGTATGGCCGGAGTCCAGACCGGCGCAGCCCGGGGGGACTCGGACACGGGCAGAATTGGTAACCATGGTGGCCAACCCTCGCGCCGGTCAGCCGGCCCAGCCCGAAGACCTCGTCGATCTGCCTCACCTGGTGACGGCGTATTACTCGACTCAGCCCGACCCCGGCGACGTCGCTCAGCAGGTGGCGTTCGGCACGTCGGGTCATCGCGGGTCGGCGCTGGATGGAGCGTTCAACGAGGCTCACATCCTGGCGATCACCCAGGCCATCGTCGAGTACCGCGCCGCCCACGGCACCACGGGTCCGTTGTTCATCGGCCGGGACACCCACGGCCTGTCCGAGCCGGCCTGGGTGTCGGCGCTGGAAGTGCTGGCCGCCAACGATGTCGTCGCCATGATCGACTCCCGCGACCGGTACACGCCGACACCCGCGGTCAGCCACGCCATCCTGACCTACAACCGCGGCCGCACCGAGGCGTTGGCCGACGGGATCGTGGTGACACCGTCGCACAACCCGCCATCGGATGGCGGCTTCAAATACAACCCACCCAACGGCGGGCCGGCCGACACCGATGCGACCAACGCAATTGCCAAGCGCGCCAACGAAATCCTGCGCGACGGTTCGGGAGTCAAGCGCATGCCGCTGGCCCGCGCGCTCCAGGCGGCGCAGCGCCACGATTACCTGGGCAACTACGTCGACGACCTGCCCAACGTTGTCGACATCGATGCCATCCGCGCGGCCGGGGTGCGCATCGGGGCCGACCCGCTGGGCGGGGCGAGCGTGGACTATTGGGGCGAGATCGCCGAGCGGCATCGCCTGGATCTGACCGTGGTCAATCCGCTGGTCGATGCGACATGGCGGTTCATGACGCTCGACCACGACGGCAAGATCCGGATGGATTGCAGCTCGCCGTGCGCGATGGCGGGGCTCATCCGGAACGTGTCCGCCAACCCCGACCGCTACCAGATCGCCACCGGCAACGACGCCGACTCCGACCGGCACGGCATCGTCACGCCCGACGGGGGTCTGCTCAACCCGAATCACTACCTGGCGGTGGCCATCGAATATCTCTACACGCAGCGGCCGTCATGGCCGGGCGGCATCGCCGTGGGTAAGACCGCGGTCAGTTCGTCCATGATCGACCGGGTGGTCGCCGGCATCGGCCGCAAGTTGATCGAGGTGCCGGTCGGATTCAAATGGTTCGTCGACGGCCTGATCGGCGGCACCATCGGCTTTGGTGGAGAGGAATCTGCCGGGGCTTCTTTCCTACGGCGCGACGGGTCGGTGTGGACCACCGACAAGGACGGCATCATCCTGGCGCTGCTGGCCTCGGAGATACTCGCCGTCACCGGGTCGAGTCCGTCTCAGCGCTATCAGCGGTTGACCGCCGAGTACGGCACGCCGTTCTATGCGCGGGTCGACGCGCCCGCTGATCGCGACCAAAAGGCCCTTCTGTCGAAACTCTCGGCCGACCAGGTGACCGCGACGGAATTGGCGGGGGAGCCCATTACCGCCAAGCTGACCGCGGCGCCCGGGAATGGTGCACCGCTGGGCGGATTAAAGGTCACCACGGCCAACGCGTGGTTCGCCGCGCGGCCGTCGGGCACCGAAGACATCTACAAAATCTACGCGGAGTCTTTCAGCGGACCCGAGCATTTAGCGGAGGTGCAACAAAGCGCGCGCGAGGTGGTTTCTAAAGTCATTGGGTGACGCTTTCCCTCCGCCTTGCCCGCACGGGAGGGCGCTCGTTGCGTTCGACCCGTCTGCCGCACGAAGTTTGGATCCTTAGCTGGGCAAATATCATGGTCGCATTGGGCTACGGTGTCATTTCGCCCGCGCTGCCGTCTTTTGCCCGAAGTTTCGGGGTCAGCATCAAGGCGGTGACTTTTTTGGTCACCGTTTTCTCGTTGAGCCGACTGTGTTTCGCGCCGATCAGCGGCCAACTGGTGCAGCGGCTGGGGGAGCGACGCATCTATATCGGCGGCATGCTGATCGTTGCGGTGGCGACCGCGGCATGCGCCTTTTCCCAGGCTTACTGGCAATTACTGGTCTACCGCGTCATCAGCGGAATCGGCTCGACGATGTTCTATGTGTCGGCGTTGGGATTGATGATCCATATCAGCCCGCCCGACGCGCGCGGACGCGTCGCGGGCTTATTCACCACGTCATTCATGGTCGGTGCGGTCGGTGGTCCGGCGGTCGGTGCAGTGGCCGCGGGCTGGGGGCTGACCGCTCCGTTCATCGTGTACGGCGTCGCACTGCTGGGCGTGGTGGTGGTGCTGTTCTACAGCCTGCGGAATTCGACCCTGGCCGCTCCCGGGCCGCCGACACGATCGACGGTGACGATGCGCGAGGCGCTGCGGGTCCGCGCCTATTGGTCATCGCTGGGGGCGAATTTCGCGACCGGCTGGTCGGCGTTCGGCCTTCGTGTCGCCCTGGTTCCGTTGTTCATCACCGACATCATGGGCCGCGGTGTCGGCATTATTGGTATTGCGCTGGCGGCGTTCGCCGGAGGCAATGCCATGGCCATGATCCCCAGCGGTTACCTGTCCGATCGGATGGGACGGCGCACGTTGATGATCGTCGGTCTGACATTGTCCGGTGTGGCAACCGTCTTCCTGGGCGCCGCATCGTCGTTGATGACTTTTCTGGTCGCTGCGGTGGTCGTCGGTGCGGTGACGGGCATCTATATGTCACCGATGCAGGCTGCGGTCGCCGACATCCTCGGCAGCGAGGCGCGCGCGGGCAGTCCAGTCGCAGCGGTGCAGATGATGTCTGATTTGGGCGCCATCGTCGGTTCGATGACGCTTGGGTGGGTCGCCGAGCGGCTGAACTACGGCTGGGGCTTCACCATCAGCGGGATCGTCTTGCTGGTGGCTGCCGTCGGGTGGCTCGCGGCGCCCGAAACGCGGCCGGTGCCCGTCGCCGAGCCTGATCCGATGCCGTCTCCGCACACGTCTAACCTGCCTGAGCAGCAACTTTGAACCGCGGTTGCCGTTGGTGTAACTTCGATGGGCACGACATCTTGGGGCTATGGCGCAGCTGGTAGCGCACCACACTGGCAGTGTGGGGGTCAGGGGTTCGAGTCCCCTTAGCTCCACCGAAAGTAGCAGGTAGAACGGCATAAATCTAGCATTCGACAGCCTTTCACCATATTTTTCACCACAACAGCGCGGTAAAGTGTCCGCCGTGGCGTCCATCCGCACCAATCAACGCAAAGACGGCACCACCGCGTACCGCGTCTTCTTCCGATACGGCGACGGCCGGCAGTCCTGCTACACCTTCCAGACCGAGCAGTTGGCGCAGACGTTCAAGACCGCCGTCAACCAGCTCGGCGCCGAGAAGGCAATCGCGCTTCACCGCCTCGACCGCCAGCCCCGCGCCGCCCACAGCGTCACAGTGACGGAATGGGTCCAAGAGCACATAGACCACCTGACCGGAGCGCAAGCCGACACCGTTGCTACGTACCGCGCATACCTCAAAAATGACATCGCCCCGACCCTCGGATCGGTGCCGCTTGACCAGTTGACCGACCGCGACGTCGCGCGCTGGATTCAAGGCATGACCGGATCGCCGAAAACCATCGCCAACAAACAACGGTTCCTGTCGTCGGCACTGACCGCCGCAGTCAAGGCCGACAAGATCGCCGCCAACCCGGCCGCCGGCGCGCGCATCCCTCGCGGGGAGAAACGCGAAATGGTGTTCCTGTCGCGTGACGAGTTCGCGATCTTGTTGAACGCCATCACCGAGCCGTGGCGTCCGCTCGTCGAATTCCTTGTGGCGTCGGGCTGCCGTTGGGGAGAAGCGACCTCACTGCGGCCCAGCGACGTCAACCGTGAAGACGGTACCGTGCGCATCGCGCGGGCATGGAAATACAGCAGCGACACCGGCTACACGCTCGGCGCGACCAAAACGCGCAAGTCGCTGCGCACCATCAACGTGCCGAAAACTGTCCTCGATCGGCTCGACTACTCGCATGAATGGTTGTTCGTCAACCGCGTCGGCGCCCCTGTCCGCATCCACGGGTTCGCGCCGCGAGTCTGGCGGCCCGCCATCAAGCGCGCAGAACCGAAAATTCACAAGACCCCCCGGGTGCACGATCTGCGCCACACGTGTGCGAGCTGGCTCATTCAGGCCGGCATCCCGCTCCCGGTAATTCAGCAGCACCTAGGCCACGAGTCCATCGAGACCACAGTTGGCACCTACGGCCACCTTGACCGCCGCAGTGCCCAGGCGGCCGCCGACGTCATGGGCAAGTTGCTCGACCCAACAAGCCAGGGGTGAATTGCGGGCGCCGCAACGTCACGCCATGATCGAATTCTCTCCCAGACAGCCCGTCACCGTCAGGTGGCGGGCTGTTCTGATTCAACCGATGGCCGACTGCGACTCACCGCGCGGATGCGGCGCAGCCGGTTCACCGTCACCGCGTCATAGGCCAGCGCCGCCGGGAGCGGCAACAGCCGGTTCAACACCTGGTAGTAGCGCACCGGGGACATCGCAAATTGCGCCATGATCGCCGCTTCTTTCCTGCCCGTCATGGCCCACCACAGTCGTTCGAAGTCGAGCATGGCGCGCTGCTCGTCGGTCAGGGAATCCACAGCCACTCACCGTCCAAAGCGTTCTCAAGCTCGGCCACTTCGAGTGGATCAAGGGTGTTCATGCGGGTTTGTAGCGTGGGTTCGTCAACCCACAGGTGGTCGGCGAGCTCGCCCGGGTCCCGGGTCCACCGCAGACCATCGACAAGCGCCGGGATAGTGACGAGCCGGCGCGCCGCGATCTCGTCGACTACCCGTTCCTCGCGCACTGCGGCCAAACCGACGAACGGGGTGACTCCACGCTCACGATGCACCAGCTCGTGTGTCAGCGTGCAGCGCCGCTCCGCCTGGGTGAGCGTGTGATTCAGCCAAATGCGGCTGCCGCGTTGCATACCCATGAGCTGATCCGGCAGTCGGGACCGGCACGACACCTCGACCTCGTGATGTTCGGTTCGAAGGGTCCGCCAGGGATGCCAGCGATGTTCGAAAACCATGGCATGGGACGCTAGAACCCGGGTACGACACGAAAAGGTCGCTGACCTCGAATAACACGCTTGTGATTCGCGGGTCAGCTACACTAGCACGAAGCGTATCGAACATACTTTCGAATGGGGTGGGTGTGGCCGATAGATCAGCTATCGAGTGGACCGAAGCAACGTGGAACCCGGTAACCGGCTGCGACCGCTTGTCCGCCGGATGTGAGAACTGCTACGCGATGACCCTCGCCAAGCGCCTCAAAGCAATGGGATCGGCCAAGTACCAAAACGACGGCGACCCACGGACATCCGGTCCCGGCTTCGGCCTGACCATCCACCCCCAGGCGCTCGACGAGCCCCACCGGTGGCGGACACCGCGCGTGGTGTTCGTCAACTCTATGAGCGACCTCTTCCACGCGCGTGTCCCACTCGGCTTCATCCGCGACGTCTTCGACGTCTGCCGAGACACCCCGCAACACACCTACCAGGTGCTCACCAAACGCAGCCTGCGGCTGCGCCGCGCCGCCGACAAGCTCGACTGGCCGCCCAACCTCTGGATGGGTGTATCCGTCGAAAACGCTGAAGCGTTGCCGCGCGTCGACCACCTCCGCGACGTACCGGCCGCCGTTCGATTCCTCTCCTGCGAACCACTACTCGGGCCTCTCGACGGCCTCAAACTAGACGACATCCATTGGGTGATCGCCGGCGGTGAATCTGGCCCGAACCACCGGCGCGTCGATGCAGTATGGATTCGCGGGATTCGCGACGCCTGCAAAGACGCTGACGTTGCGTTCTTCTTTAAGCAATGGGGCGGCCGCACACCGAAAATTTCAGGGCGACAATTGGATGGGCAACTGTGGGACGAGATGCCCGTCGCTGTTGGTCTATAGAAAATCGAATGTGACAGCGGGACCAAACTGTCGTTTGCCTCTGGGGCGATGAACCGCGATCACCCCTGATGCCTCAAAGTCGTTGAGCACAGCGTTTGCATGCTTGTCCCGGAATGGGGTGTTCAGCTCGGTCCACTCGCGTACTTCCTCGGCGCCGACTCCGGTCCGATGCCGGAACTGTGCGCGGAGGACCGCCTTCAGCGGCGTCAGGTCAGGATCTGGCACGAACAAAATGTCGATGTCGGCCATGCGGTCCGAAAATCGGTAATTGCCAAGGGGGTCGGCAGCCCACATGGCCGCCTTCATCTTCTTGAGACCGAGGGGATGATTGGTGGCGTGCACGAGCGCATAGGAGACGTTGCCGGTGCTGTTGACCATGTAGAACCGCTGAAGGTGTTGCAGCCCCGTTTTGGTGGCTAGCGCCTGCATGTAGACCTCGACGAGTTGTTCGATGCGCGCAGTGCCTGCGACGACACCTTTCAGCACCTGGTCGACCTCCATCCCGTAGAGTGCTGCGATCGGCGCCTGTTGGCCATCCCGTTCGATGAACCGGTGCACAAACCCGACCATGAAGTTGATGAACAGTTCTATGCTTGGGCTGCGGGCGATTTCGGCTAGCAGTTCCATCGGAAAGGCCGTGTAGCCAAACGGATCGATAAACGCAAATGTAGGGGCAAGGTTCTTGTTCTGGACTTTCATCTGCTCTACCAGGCCGCTCATGTGTTCGTCGAATGACGCGTTTACGACTCCCCATTTCACATTCGGCGGGACCGTTCCCGTTTCTTCAAGCGCTTCGAGCTCGGCTTCCAACGCGGCGGCATTCTTCTCGTTCTTTTCGATGAACATGAAAAGGAACTCGCAGTTCGGACGCTGCGGAAGGATCGGATGATTCAGGAGCGTCCTCATCGCGATCTGCGGTGAGCCCTCACTACCGTCGTCATAGCGGCCTCGGCCGGCAAAACCATCAATGTAGAGCACGCGGCCCCTGTACTTCGACAAGATCGGAAACCACGCTGCCAGATACTTTTCGAGGATCAGGTGCTTCGCCCGCGTATGGGCTGCCATCGACCATTTTCTGGGATCATCGTCGGGGATCGCTGGCATCAACTTTCCCTGTCCGTCTGACCGGATTCGCTGGCTTGGTCTTGTGCGTCGCGGGCGGCTTGACCGGGACTGCGATAGCCCGGGGGAGCCGTGCGGGCGGCGGCCGCATGCTGGGGCTCGCCGGCCGCCCGGGTGCTCATCAGCGTGACGGTTCGGTTCACGTATTCCTCAAGCTCGGACAGCATCGCATCGGTTTGCGCATCAACCTGCGCGTCGGCTTGGAACTTCGCCAGCTTTGTACGCACCCGCTTCAGCAGCGCGGCTTCGCCCTGAAGCAGCGCGAGCTCGCCAGTTGGCGTGTTCATAATGGGCGCCAAATCGCGGTGAAGAACATCGAGCTCGGCGGACAAATCAAGAGATTTGTCGATAGGCGCCAGCGCCACAAACATTTCCCGAAGCTTCGCGCTCGCCTTCTCCATTTCCGGTGTGTGCCAAGCGAAATCGACGCGCGGCTTGAAAGTGTGCACTGACGCGGATGCCGGGACCTTGTTAGGTGTCAAGTCGGCATCATCGTTGGCCGACTTGCCCTCACGCTCGTAATATTCCGCCGTCTGTCGGTGCGCGTCGGCTTTCCAAACCTCATCAGCTTGGGCGGTTATCTCTTGGCGGCGTCGCGCTTCAGCGAGGTCGTATGTGGTTCCAAGCCGATAGATATGGCCTTCGGTACCGAATGGCGACGGCACCGCTTCGGTGTATGTCCAAAATTCTGATTTCCAAGGCTCCTCACCCTCCTCGAACTCGGCGCCCGGGTCCCAGGGTGGCGTCCACGGCCGCCCGGTCCCATTTGCGACGTCGGTAGCCATCTGTTGCACGTGTGGCAACTCTTCTTCAGCTTCTTTGAACGAGATTCCCCGAGCGCGGGCGTAGTGCAGCACGCGGGTGTTGAGTTGGTTGCGGGCGCGCTGCCAATTCTCGAAGGTCGTCTCGACCGGCAACCAATTGCCATCCTCGTCAACACCCAGATTCGGATCGGGCCGTCGCGGGTGGGCGGCCTCCCACTCCTCGATGAACTGCACGTCGTCGGGCGACCGCTCTTCGACGGGAGTTGCGCGCACCCGTAGCAGTCGCAAAGTGTCGGACTCGGGCGCGTTCAGTAGGCGATCGAGCTCGGTGGCGGCATCTTTGCGGCCGGCTCGCCGCAATTGTGATGGTGTTGCGCCGACCGCCCTAGCCATCCGGGCCAATGTGTCGGCCGGCGCGGTTGCTCGCACTCGGGTGTCGGCGGTCTGTTGGTAGCCCTTGGCAAGCTGACGCCAGCGACCTTCGCTTATTCCGGCGAGTTTGGCCACCTTGGAAACAGCGGACTCACTTTTGGGCAGTGACTTTCGAAGCCGCTCAATCAGGACCGCTTCGGGGGGCGCCTCTATGTCTTCCATGCTTCCAACCCTGCTACGCGTAGACCTACGAAGTCTAATCTTCGTAGCTTCGCCAAACTACGTAATGACACGCGTGTGATATTCGAACATTGCAGGTCATCGTAGGTACGGCACATCTACGGCGTACTACGCTTGATCTACGCGAAGCTACGGCGTAGCTTCGAACGCATGCCAATCCAGTCACGAAACCCGCACGGCGTCTGGCACGAGCTGCGCGTCCTACGGACGAAAGACGGCCGAAGCCTCACCGACCTGGCAGCGTCCTGCGACCCGCCGTTCTCGCTGTCTTACCTGTCCGACTTGGAACGCGGGCGACAGATGCCCAGTGCCGACGCGACGCGGCGACTGGCCGCCGCGCTGAACGTCCCGGTGTCCGTGCTTGAACGGAAGCGTCATGTCGACGCAGACGGAAACGAGATCGCGCTTCGTGACCTCATTCGTCAGATCGTCCGCGAGGAACTGGCGGCGGCGGGGGCGGCATGAGCACCGATCTGGCGCGGCTTGACCTGACCGCCAACGACGCCCGCGAGGACCGTGACCGCCTAGCCGGCCGCACCGACGTGCTCGACAAGGTGGGCGTGCTGCACACGCTGCCCGACGACATGCATGTCACCACCACTCAGGCGGCCGCCTTCTACGAGGTCGATATCGAGCTCGTCCGCTACCACATCAAGGCCAACCGGGACGAGCTCGACGACGACGGTTACCGGGTTATCAGCCGCACCGAATTTGAGCGGGAGTTCGGCTCCCTCTCAAATCTGGACCCGCGCGCTCGGTCGATTGGCTTAATGCCGCGTCGTGCGGTTCTAAGGCTCGGGATGCTGCTGCGCGGCTCGCCGGTGGCGCGGAAGGTCCGCGATCACCTGCTTGATGCGGAACGCTTCGGCAACTTCGTGATCCCTCGGACGCTGCCCGACGCGCTCCGCGCGTACGCCGCTGAAGTCGAAGCTCACGAGCTGACGAAGGCACGCAACGCTGAGCTGGAACCAAAGGCTGCTCTCGCCGACGACTACCTCACCGCGCAGGGCGGTGCTCGACTAGTGCGCCAGGTCGCCAAGACATTCGGCCTAACCGAATCCGAGCTACGCCGGTTCTTGGTCGACGACGGCTTGATTTACGTGCGCCATGCGCCATGCGGCGACATTCAATACGACCACTACGCGCAGTTCGCCCACCATTTCTTACCCCGAGAAACGATCGTCCAACACCAGTGGGGTTCGTGCTCCCACTACACCCTCATGGTGTTGCCGCGCGGCGTCGAACTGATCGCAAAACGCTTGCGCGCCAAGGGGATGCTGTCATGAGGACCTTCTCCCTGGCCGAGGTCGCTGAGCAGGTGCTGCCGGCCGAATGGACCGACGGCGAACGCTGGCTCGCGCGCCGGCTGAATCGCGGCCAGATTTCCGGTTATCGCGTTGGCCGTATCTGGCGCATGACCGAGGCGCAGGTCGAAGACCTCATCGAGCGATTCACCAACAACGTCGGCGCACGAGCGACCGTCAGGGCAGAGCAGGTCGTCGCGCCAGCATCCAGCCTCGCCGATGGGCTTTCGCCACGTTCACGGCGTCGGCTTAGCCGCGTGTCCTGACGACGCGCGTCGTGCACAACACCCCCAACAACACGACAAGGAAAACGCTGCAATGCCCAAACTCCCGTTTGACATCGCCGACGGCGACAAGCCTCGCGTCATCAAGAACCGCGGGCTCGGGCCCGATGAGCGCGACGCGGTTTGGCAGGACCGCGAAGGCGACCGGTGGCGCTACGACTTCAAGGCCGGCACCTGGCAGTACAAGGCCAATCAGCCCGACGTGGCGAGCACGTGGCTAACCACGCGCTTCGAGCTCGGCGAGTTCACCAGCGCCAGTTTCGCGCCGTACCGCGAAGTCGGCCCAAACCCGCAGGCGCCCAACGCCGACTAAACGAAGCGCGCCGCCCGGCGACGACGGCCGGGCGGCGCAAGCCCACCCCCAACAGGAAAGGAATTCCAAGTGAGCAACCACCACACTACCAAGCGCAGGGCGTCGGCCGCGCGCGTCACGCGATTGCACTGGTCGGTACACATCTTCGCGGCGTTCAGCATCGTCGGCGGCGCACTGTATTTCAGCGACCCGGCCAACGCGACGCCGTTCGACGACGCATCAATCACCTACACCGAATCGCACGGCCGCGAAGTGTGCGCCGCGCTCGACAACAGCCCGACCGAGACCCGAATTCTGTCGGTCATGAACCACGTTCAGGCCGCCGGCTACACACTGCAACAGGCCGCGAACGTGCTTGTGTTGTCGGTCGATTCGTACTGCCCGCAGCACAAGGGCTTGGTCGACCAGTTCGGCCACGGCACCGCGCCGGCCGCCGCCAA
>NZ_LZKU01000251.1 GCF_001672975.1 Mycobacterium sp. 1465703.0 | reverse complement strand
TGCGCCTACTTCGAGCGTGACGACATGACGCTCGAAGAAGCGCAGATCGCCAAATTCGACCTGGCGTTGGGGAAGCTGAACCTCGAACCCGGGATGACGTTGTTGGACATCGGTTGCGGCTGGGGCGGCGCCCTGAAACGGGCTGTCGAGAAGTATGACGTCAACGTCATCGGGATTACGTTGAGCCGCAACCAATTTGAGTACAGCAAGAACAAGCTGGCCGGATTGTCGACCGATCGCAACATCGAGGTGCGACTGCAGGGCTGGGAGAAGTTCCACGAGCCGGTGGACCGTATCGTGTCGATCGGCGCGTTCGAGCACTTCGGCCGGCAACGCTACGGCCGCTTCTTCAAGATGGCCTACCACGCGCTGCCGCCTGGCGGAGTGATGTTGCTGCACACCATCGTTCGGCCCTCGTTCAAGGATGCCCGGGCCAAGGGTATGAAGCTGACCCATGAGATCGTTCAGTTCTCGCAGTTCATCCTGGCCGAGATTTTCCCCGGGGGTTGGCTCCCGACGCCTCAGACCGTCGGCGAATACGGTGTCACGGTGGGCTTCGAGTTGACCCGGGTTCAGTCGCTGCGCCTGCACTACGCCAGGACGCTGGATCTATGGGCTGAGGCGCTCGAGGCGAATCGAGACCAGGCGTTGGCTATTCAGTCCAAAGAGGTTTACGACCGCTATATGAAGTACCTGACCGGCTGCGCGAAGCTGTTCCGTCAGGCCTACACCGACGTCAATCAGTTCACGCTGGAAAAGTAGCCGCCCCGAATAGCAAATCAGCCCCGAACGGATCACCGTTCGGGGCTGACTCGATTCGCTCTACTTGACCAATGTGAATTGCCCCACATTGCTGATGCCCCTGCGGAAGAAGTTCTCGCAGCCCGTCAGGTAGTGCATGTAACGGTCGTAGACCTCTTGGGACTGGATGGCGATCGCCCTGTCCTTATTTGCTTCCAGATTGGCCGCCCAGATATTGAG
>NZ_LZKU01000250.1 GCF_001672975.1 Mycobacterium sp. 1465703.0 | reverse complement strand
GCTGGGCACACTCGTCGCCGCTGGGCGCGTTCGGGTCGGTCGCGGCGCCGACCGGAATGCCGCCCATGCTCGCGTCGTACAGCATCGGCACTTCGTGATGCACGGGGCTCGCCTGCGCGATCAGCGACGTGTAGTCCTGCCCGACAACGCCGCCCGTGCCGCGCACCGTCAGCGCCGCGTGGGTCGGCGCCGGTGGCGGCGGGTACGAGCCGAGCCGCGTACGGGTCGCCAGGTTCGCCACGGCGTACCCGTTCGGGTCACGAATCACGGGCAGCCCGACGCGGCCACAGAATTGCTCGACGACTTGCGCTGTCAGCTCGTCGTACGCGCTGCGCGTCGTGATGCCCAAGTCGCGGGCCCATTGGTACTTGTCGTGCAACTTGCCGGTGAGCAAGCCGATGGCGTTCCAGTTCGGCGCTGTGCGTGGCATGTTCGGGTCGTCGACGTCGCCGACGCCCAGGCCGAGCCACTTGCCGTTGATGTCGGTCGCCATCAGCGGGCCGCCTTTCGAGCCGGTGTCTTCACGGGTGCCTTTTTCGCCGGCGGTTTCTTGGCCGGCGGTTTCTTCACGGGTGCCTTTTTGGCCGGCGGTTTCTTCGTGGGCGCCTTGGCCGGCTTGTCTTCGGCGGCCGGCGCGGGCGCCGGCGGCGGCGGGGTGACGCCCGAGCTGGCCGGCTTGATGCCCCAACGTTCGGCCGCCAGGCCGTCGACGAGTGATAGCGGTGTGCCGGCGTTGACCTTGGCTTGCAGATCGGCCAGCGCGATCGGGTCGCCGGCGAGCTGCGGCCAGCCGGTGAACAGCCCGGTCGTTTCGTCGAACGGTCCAAGGAACTGTTCGAGCAGCTTGCGCAACGCTTCGTCGCCGGCGGGCGCCGCGAACGTGGCCGGCGGGCCCGGGTCGGCCGGCGGCGCGGCGGCGTTCGCGATGGCCCAGTACTTCGCCACAGCCGCCGTCAAGATGTCCCACGGGAACTTGACGAACGGCGGCCCGTACGGGCCGTCGGGCCCGTCGACGTCGGTGTGGTCATTGCCGTCTTTCAGGTAGACCGAGCAATACCGGTGGTCGGCGATGCCCGGCAAGTCGCTGTTATACGGCGGGGCAATGACTTTCGGCGGCACGTTGTACTTGATGGCGTCTTGAACCATCAGGTACGCCATGACGTCGATAGCGCGGGCGGCGTGCTGAATCCAGTCGGCGCGAAGCCAATACGACTCGGAACCGGCGATGCAATAGTTGATCGACCGGAGATTCGACGCGCCGACGGCCCATGCAGCGTAGTCGGTGTCTACGACGTCGACGACCGTCACGCCGTCGTCTTTCGGGTAGCCGGTGCTGATCGTGTAGTGGTACGAGCGCGGGTTGTCGGTCCCTTCGGTTGACCGCAAGAACCATGCGAGCCCGTCGGCGTTGTCGGTGTCACTGCCGTCTTCGGTGTGCGCGAACAGGCCGTCGACAGTGACGCCGTTGCGCGGCTCGCAGTTCGTCGACCAGTTCGGATACTCGTTGAAGTCGGGCCGCGCGGCCTGTAGCGCCGCGAGCCGTGGGTCGATGGCCGTCGTTGTCGACACGGGTGTGCCCCCATTCGTGAGTCGGTTGTAAAGCGACACAGCGTCGTTGAAACGCTGGTCGTAGCGGTCGGGGTAGGCCGAGCCCTGAACGTCTTGCGCGAACGTGCCCGGCGATACGTTCGGGTCGTTGTAGTCGTCGTCCAGCGCGACCAGGTGGTGAAAGAACATCGCCGCCGACTCGGCCGGGTCCATTTCTTCGGCGGTGGTGCCCCACCATTCGATTCGCTGCTGGAACAGGCCAACGCTGTCTTCGTCGTAGCTGTCGGCGTCGTGCGGGAAACTCTCGGATTCGGGGTTGTTCGGGTTGGCGTACATCACGAAATCCGACTCGACGTACACGGTTGCCAACGCGATCTGAATGCCGCGCACCGTGATTACCGGGTGGCGCAGCTCGTCGGGCCCGTCAGTTCTCGCCCGCTCGCCTTCGGCGATGATCGCGAGCGCGTAATCGTCAACGCTGGGCATCAGTTATCGACCCATTCGACCGTCGTCATGCCGCCGTGCCCGTGGATGGCTTCGACGCTGGCGATGCTGTCCCAGATGACCGACGACCGGTGCTCGCCGACCGTCCAGCGCAATGCGACGCGGCCGTCGGAAAACTCGACGCCTTCGGCCACGGTGCCGACGCCACTGACGCCGGTCGCGTCTTCGGTGCGCTTGAGCGTGAATCGGCGCATCAGATCGCCGCCGTCAGGTCGAGACCGACCGCCGCGCCCCACGCGAGAAGATCGGCCGCGAACTGGGCTTCGATCTTCGTGTGGTTGTGCTTGTGCTTGAGCCACACATCGGCCGATGCGGTCGGGAACGATGCCAGCGGGTCAGATGCCGGCGGGCTGATCGGTGGCGCTGGCGGTGCCGGCGCGGTGCCGGCGGTCAGCGCGGCCAACAGCTTCGCGCCGTCGGGCACGCCGAACCCGGTGGTTTCGTCGCGGCCCGGGCCGGCCCGGTACTCGCCGTTGTCGCCGGCGGTCACGTCGAACAGCGCGGTCGGGTTCGCGGTCACAAGGTTCATGAAGTCGAACGCCTTGGCGCCGTTGAGCTCCCACAACAGCGCGTACAGCCCGAGCATCAGCGGCGCGACCGCGCTCGTGCCGCCAATGACCGCCGACTCGCCGTCGATCATGACCTCGTACCCGGTGTCGGGGTCGGCGTTGCCGGCGATGTCGGGCACGTCGCGGCCGGCGAAGTGCTTCGACACGCCGCCGCCGGTGGCCGAGCTGGTGTCGTCGTCGTCCCAGGTGACTTCGGTCGCGCGCTCGCCGGCGGCCGTCAGGGTCAGTCGAGTGCCGCCACAACCGATTGAGTCGGGCGCCGACGCCGGGAAGTCGACTTGATTGCCGGCGCCGCTGGAATCCTGCGAACCGGTGTCGCCGGCGGCGACGAACACGGGCACGCCTTTCGCGCGGCCGGCCTTGATGACGGCCGCGAACTTGTCCATCACAGAGGCGTCCCAGGAACTTTCGGCGCCGCCCCACGAAATCGTCACGCCGTCGCACTCGTCGATCGCCTGCTCGGTGGCCTTGATGAACCCGTCGTCGGTGTTCGGCGCGGAATAGACCCGCTGTGTCGCCGCCGGCGCGATGGCGCCGAAAACGATCATGTCGAGCTGCACTTCGCCGTCGGCACCGTCGGGCCCGTCTTGCTTGTTGCGGCCGCCGTCGACGGGCACCGATACGAACGTCGGTGTCGGCAGATCGTTCGCGGTGAAGTACTTGCCGACCTGTCTGGCGTTGAAGCCGCCGCCGAGCTCGATGATGCCGGCGACGAATCCGCGGCCGGTCGCCTTATCCAGCGGGAAGTGATAGGCCGCCCCGACGCTGCGCACAGCGTGCGACGCGGGATTCGATGAACGGGGCCGGCGAATGTCGGTGCGGAACGCTGCGGTCACTGATGGGCCTTTCGTGTGGTGGGCATGAAAAAACCGCCGGCGTCGCTGCTCGGCGGTCGAAACTTGTTGCGGGGTCTAGCTGGTCGGTTTGGTCTTGGTCGTCTTGGCCGCCGGCGCTTTGAGCACGGGCCAGTTTTCGACGAGCTCGTCGGTGGTTTCCCAGTGCCCGCCGGCGCCGGCGCCGCTGGGCCGGCCGACGAACCACGCGCCGAACGGCGAGTCGCTTCGAACAGCGACCGACCCAAAATCGGCGTCGGTCGGGTCGGTGCACTGGCGCACTTCGGGCCGCGCCGGCGCGGCCGGCGCTTCGGGTTTGGGCGCCGCGTCGGTCATGGCATGGTCTCGCTGTACTGCGGGGTGACCTGAACGACGCCTTGGGCCGCACCGGTCAGCGTGACGCCCGGGGTCAGCGGCTTGCCGTACAGGAACGTCGAGCCGTTCCAGACGCCATACCACGAAGCGGTCGCGCCGGCCGGAACGTTGAAGTTGCATGGCGTGCCCGTGATGACGCCGCCGCCGACGTCACTCCACACGGTGTTTTGTCGCGCGTAAGCCGGGTTGCCGCCGGCGAGCTCGTTCGCGCCGTTGTTGCCGGTGTCGCCGCTGTGCAAACTGATGGTGGCGCCCAATGTGCCAGCGTGAGTTGCCATCTGTTGCAGAAACGTTGCTGATGCGGCCATTTCGGTCGATCCTTTCGTGTCACATGTAGGCGTAGAACCATGCGGCGCCCGGCGCGCCTTTACCGCCCGGGCTCCCACTGAAAAAGCCGCCGTTACCGCCGGCGCCGCCGGCGCCGTTACCGCTTGCGGCGCCGCCGTTGCCGGTGCCGGCCGTGCCGCCGGGGTAGGTCTGCCCGTTGAACACTTTGTTGCCCGGCGCGTAGCCGGATTGTTGCTTGCCCTGGCCGGCGCCCGTGGCGCCGCCGGCCGCGCTGAGTGCCGTCATGCCGGCGGCCGTCGCTGTTGTGGCCGTGCCGGGCGTGGTGCTGGTGCCGCCGGGGCCGCCGGTGCCCACGACGCCGGTAATGGCGGCCGCCGTCGGGAAGCCCGCACCGGTGCGCACCAGCGTGACCGCGACCCATGTGCCGGCCGCGCCGCCGCCGCCGGTGACGTTTCCAGCGCCGCCGGCGTTACCCGCGCCGCCGGCGCCGAGCAAGATGACGTCGATGAAGTTGGCCCACGACGGGATCGCGTACGAGTAGGCGCCGGCGGTCAGGAACGACGTCAGTTGCGGCTGGACGTGAACCGAGCCCGTGGGAACGCCCACGCCCGTCGCCGCGCCCCGCAACCCGGTAATCGAGCCGAGAAGCCCGCTCGGCGCCGCTCGCCCGACGCCCGGGCCCACGACGCCGATTCGTCCCAATAGGCCGGCCGGCGAGCTGGCAGCGGCCGCCGGCGCCGTCAACAGTGCCCGCGCGAGCCCCAGCGGCACGCCGTCGCCGGTTGCGAAGCCCTCCGTCGGGTGGAGTTGCCCGGCGTAGGCCAGCGGGTGCCCTTCGCCGATCGCGCCGCCCAGCGAGCGCGCCGCCAAGAACGCCATCGGGTCGGCCACGGCGGTCGCCGGCGCCGCAATGATGGTTTCGCCGGCGCCGGCCGACGGCACCGCAACGCCGGCGCCGAGCGCGTCGATTACCGCTTTCAGAACCGCCGACGGGTCACCTTGGCCGGTCGCGCCCGCGACCCGCCACAGGACAGCAATCCACCCTGGCACGCCGGGCAGCTCGTGCACTTCGGGCGTGACCGTCCAGCCGGGCCCGTAGAGCGGCGACCGGTCGGGCGGCGTGGTGACCCAGCCGAGACCGGCCATTAGCCGCCGGTCGTATGCACGTGCTCGGTCACGGTGTAGCCGGCCGTCACGTCGGATTCAGCGATTGCCCAAACGTTTTGGCCGTCGAAGACGAACCAATCGGTGTCTTTCACGACCACCTGAACTTTGCCTTTGTTGACCACTAGCTCCCATATCGGGGTGGCCGGGTCGCTGGTCGCGAGCGGGCCGAGCTGCGAAGCCCAGCCGGCCGCGAAAATCGTGTTGCAGCCTTCAAGCACGTCGAGCGCGGTCGCCAACGTCACGTGCCAGCCGATTACCGGGTTCGCGAAGCCGGTCAGCGGGTTCGGATCGTTCGGGGTCAGCTCCCAAGTCGTCATGGCGCTCCTATCCCTGATATGCCCTAATCCACGCGGCGCCGCCGGCGCCGGCGCCTCCCGGTGCGTCAAAGCCCGACGAGCCGGCGCCACCCGGCGAGATACCGGTCGATGAGCCGGCGGTCTGCGACGCGCCGCCCGGGTACGGGATGCCGTTGAACATGAACGTGTTGCCGTTGTTGCCGACCGCGCCTTGACCGCTGGGCGTGTTCGACCAGTACGACGACGTGGTGGTCGCCGCGCCGCCGGGCCCGCTGATGGCGCCGTAACCGGGAACCGTGACGGTGGTCGCGCCGCCCGGCTGGCCGTTGCCCTGCGGCGTGCCGACATAGGCGCCGCCCACGCCGATCGCGACCGTAAATTGCGTTGTGCCGAGCGGAATGTCGACGCCGTACGTCAGCGTGACGCCGTAGAAATGGCCGCCCCAGCCGCCAGCACCCGAGCCGTAGACGCCCAGACCCGACGCGCCGGCCTGCGCCGACCCGCCAGCACCGAGCACGATGATGTCGAACTTCGTGCCGGCGACCTGCGCCCACGAGGGAACGTTGTACGCGCCAGACGCTAGGAATTCCTGCGTGACCGGGGCTATCGCGCTGGCGCCCTCTGATCCGGCCAGCCCGAAGAACGGAATGTTGTTGCTACTCACGGGGACCGCGATAGACGACGCGGCGACCCCGCCGCTGGTGTTGCGGGTCTGCCCGAGCGTGTGGGGGTAGTCGTTGGTGTTGGCTTGCGCCCAGTGCACCAGGCCGGCGACGTTGTATGTGCCGCTGCCCGTGATCGCGATTTCGACTGCGTACCAATAGCCTTGGCCGGTAGTGATGTAGTTGGCTGCGGGCAAGTTGTAGTAGTTCTGGACGTTGGCCGTGACGCCGGAAAGAATGTTGCCCGACTGCCAAATCGGGTCTTCTTGGCCCGTGGTCAAGTTGATCGAGTAGACCGTCAGGTAAATGCCGGTGATGTTGGTCAGCGCGCCGCCCCACCAGGTGATCGACTTCTTGACGCCGCCGTCGGGGGTGCTCAGACACCCGATCGCGCTGGCGCTCGCGGTAACCGGAATGGTCTGCGGTGTGTTGGCGCTGGCGGTGGGAATGCTGGTGAACGGCACCGTCACGTCTACCGTGGGGTCGTTGGCGTGGTAGCCCGGTTTGGTGACGGCTCGCTTGGCGAGCTTGGTCGACGTGTCTTGGCTGATCGTGACCGCGCTGGTGGTGTTGTCGCGCATGTTCTGCGCCGACGATTGCAGGTTCTCCAACGAAATCCCGGCCGCGTCAAGCAATCCCGAGAATCCCTGATACAGCTTGTCGGCGGTCGCCTGTAGCGCCGCGCCGATGTTGTCGGGCCCCAACAGGCCGCCGACGTTCTCGTTCGGAATCGCTTTCAACGCCGCTTGCAACGTGTCGCGCGTGTTGCCCGCGCCGGTGATGCCCAGCGCGTTCACGATGGCGTCGATGTCCGCAAGCCCTTGCGTCATCCCTGCGGTGATGACCGGCAGCACGCCGGCC
>NZ_LZKU01000249.1 GCF_001672975.1 Mycobacterium sp. 1465703.0 | reverse complement strand
CCGCCGGAGTTCGAGGAGGCGGCCAGATCGGGAGGTGAGCCGATGGCGGTACCACGCGGATCGCTGTTGGTGAGGCGTGCCGCATGACGCTTCCCGGTATCGGCCCGTTACCGCTCTACGGGTTCCAGCGTCCCGCCCTGTTGTTGTTCGGATTGGTGCCGCTGGCCCTGCTGGGCCTCTACGTCTACGTCGCGGCCCGGCGCCGCCAACGCCTGCACCGGTACACCGAGGCCCCGGTTGCACAGTCGCCGTGGCGGCACCTGCCGATCGCCATATCGCTGCTGTGCCTGGTGTTTTTGACGATCGCGCTGGCCACCCCCACCCACGACATGCGCATCCCGCTCAACCGCGCGGTGGTGATGCTGGTGATCGACGTCTCGGAGTCGATGGCGTCCAACGACGTGCCGCCCAACCGACTGGCGGCGGCCAAGGAGGCCGGCAAGCAATTCGCCGAGCAGCTGACCCCGGCGATCAACCTGGGCCTGGTGGAGTTCGCCGCCAACGCCACGCTGCTGGTTCCGCCGACGACCAACCGCGGCGCGGTGAAGGCGGGCATCGACAGTCTGCAGCCGGCTCCGAAAACGGCTACCGGAGAAGGCATTTTCACCGCATTGCAGGCGATCGCGACGGTCGGCTCGGTGATGGGCGGCGGCGACGGGCCGCCACCGGCGCGGATCGTGCTGGAATCCGACGG
>NZ_LZKU01000248.1 GCF_001672975.1 Mycobacterium sp. 1465703.0 | reverse complement strand
GCGCTGCTGGAGCGGGTGGGGGTGTTTGCGCGGGTGGAGAACCGGGCGGCGGCTGAGCAGTTGGTGGCGATTGGGGAGTTGTTTTCGTATCGGTTGTCACGCTGTTCGGAGACCGAGCAGTGGGCGGTGGATACCGAGGCGGCGGTGAGCGCGGAGGTGGCCGCGGCGTTGCGGATCAGCCAGGGCCTGGCGGCCAGCCGGGTGCGGTATGCGCGCGCGATGCGTGAGCGGCTGCCGCGGGTCGGGGAGGTGTTTGGGGCCGGTGAGATCGATTTTCGGCTGTTCGCCACGATCGTGTATCGCACCGATCTGATCACCGATGCGGACGTGGTGGCGGCGGTGGATGCCGAGTTGGCGATCAAGGTGGCGCGGTGGCCGTCGATGACGCAGGGGCGGCTGGCCGCACAAGTGGACACGATTGTCGCTCGCGCCGATGTTGATGCGGTGCGCCGGCGCCGCGAGGGCCGCGCCGAGCGGCAGGTGTGGATCGCCGAGATGGACGGCGGGCTCGCGCATATCGAAGGCAGTCTGTTCAGCGCGGATGCGCATGCGGTGGATCGGCGGTTGGATGCGTTGGCGGCCACGGTGTGCGCGCATGATCCGCGCAGCCGTGAGCAGCGCCGTGCCGATGCGTTGGGGGCGTTGGCGGCTGGGGCGGATCGGCTGGGCTGCCGGTGTGGGCGCTCGGAGTGCGCGGCCGGGACACGGCCGGCGGCCGGGCCGGTGGTCATTCATGTCGTCGCTGAGGGCGCCACTGTGAAGGGCCGCGGCGCGGCACCGGGGGCGCAGGTGGGCGCTGAGGGGTTGATTCCGCCGGAGTTGGTGGCCGAGTTGGCCGCCTCGGCCACGCTGGTGTCGTTGGTGCATCCCGGTGATGGCGCCCCGGAGCG
>NZ_LZKU01000247.1 GCF_001672975.1 Mycobacterium sp. 1465703.0 | reverse complement strand
CAAGGGCGGTGAAATCGAGATGGACGGGCACCGGATCGCGGTCCCGGTCTCGACCGACCAGATGAAGACGGTCGCCAAGCTGTCCGGCGGGCAGTCCTACACCGCCACCAACCTCGGCGAGCTGGAGAAGAGCTACAACGCCATCGAGAACGAGATCGGCTACCGCACGGTGCCCGGACCGGGCAGCTCCGGCTGGCTGCGCCTGGGCGTCCTGACCGCACTGATCGCGACGGCGCTGGCCCTGCTGATCAACCGGCGGCTGCCCAGCTGACGACTCAGGCGGGCAGCCTGCGGTTGAGCAGCAGGCCGGCCAAGATGGCGCCGGCCATGACGAAGGCGCCGAGCAACATCCAGGCCATGCTCGCGTCGCCCTTGACGGTCTCGTAGCCGATCTGGCGCTGCAGCGTCGAGTACACGTTCTTCAGCGAGTCCAGGCTGTCGGCGTGAAACGACTGGCCCTCGGTGATCTCGCAGATCTTCTGCAGGGTCTGGTCATCCACCGGAACGGGGATGGTGGCGCCCTCGTAGTCGACGGTGCCGTACGGGGTGCCGAACGAGATCGTCGAGATCTGCACGCCCTCGTCCTTGGCCAGCCGCGCCGCGGTGTAGACGCCATCATGCGGATCGCCGGGATTGGAGGGCTTGTTCTCGCCGCCGTCGGAGAGCAGCACGATGCGGGCCGGCGGCGGATTGTCGCCCCCGGCGACCGCGGTGGCACTGATCGCGTGCAGAGCGGTGAAGATGGCTTCGCCGGT
>NZ_LZKU01000246.1 GCF_001672975.1 Mycobacterium sp. 1465703.0 | reverse complement strand
TGCACGTCACGTCATTCGTTCCATTGGTTCAGCAGTTGTCATTGCCGCGTCGGGCATGGCCGTTTCGGCCTTGTCCACCTCCGTGATCCCCACCGCCTCGGCCCAGTGTCCGGACGTGCAAGTGGTGTTCGCCCGCGGCACCGGCGAGGCACCCGGTGTCGGCCCCACCGGTCAAGCCTTCGTCGACGCGCTACACCGACGCGTCGGTGACCGGTCCTTCGACGTCTACCCGGTCAACTATCCCGCCAGCGACCAATGGGCCACCGGCATCGACGGCATCAGAGACGCGGGCGCCCACATCAATTCGATGGCCCACGACTGCCCCAACACCAAGATGGTGCTCGGCGGCTACTCTCAGGGCGCGGCCGTGATGGGCTTTGTCACCTCAGCCGCCGTCCCCGATGGCATCGACCCCAACACCGTGCCCAAACCACTGTCCCCCGACGTCGCCAACCACGTCTCCTCGGTCGTGCTGTTCGGCATGCCCAACGTGCGGGCGATGAACTTCCTCAACGAACCCCCGGTGGTCATCGGCCCGCTGTATCAGGACAAGACCGTCAAGGTGTGCGCCACCGAAGACCCGGTCTGCTCGGACGGCATGAACTTCGCCGCCCACGACACCTACGCCGACGACAGCTCGATGATCGACAAAGGCGTCGCATTCGCCTCCAGCCACCTGGCCGCACCCGGGCCCGGT
>NZ_LZKU01000245.1 GCF_001672975.1 Mycobacterium sp. 1465703.0 | reverse complement strand
AGCGTATTGCGCCGGGCGGCGTTGCGGCCCGACCAGCTAAAACCGCCACCCACCGAGGTATTGCGCCACCTGCGCGAACCCATCGGCATTGCGATCCCGGTGAGCAGAACCTGCCCAGCTGTGGAACTCTAATTCGTGGTTCGCCGGCATGAATCAGCAGCGACGACGGAAGATGACTCAAATGACCGACGTTTCGCACCACGCATTGACCAAGGTGCCGGCGGTCACCCTGGGCTTCTGGGTGATCAAGGTCCTGGCCACGACGCTGGGCGAAACGGGCGGCGACACCGTCACCATGACCCTGAATTGGGGTTACGCCGCCGGGGTCGCGATCTTCGGTGTCGCGCTGGTGGCGCTAGTGGCCGCTCAGATCTTCGCCAAGCGCTTCCATGCCACCCTCTATTGGGCGACGATCGTGGCCTCGACGACGTTCGGCACCGTGCTAGCCGATTTCGCGGACCGATCGCTGGGCATCGGTTACACCGGCGGATCGCTGCTGCTGCTGGCCTGCCTGCTGGCCACCCTAGGTCTGTGGCGATGGTCACAGGGCACCGTATCGGTCAGCACCGTCTCGACACCCAAAGTGGAATCCTTCTACTGGGCGACCATCACGTTCTCGCAGACACTGGGCACCGCGCTCGGCGATTGGCTGGCCGACACCCGCGATTTCGGTTACGAACGCGGCGCGCTGGTGTTCGCGGCCGGCCTGGCGGTGGTGGCGGCCCTGTACTTCTGGACCTCCCTGTCCCGCGTCGCGTTGTTCTGGATCGCGTTCATCCTGACCAGGCCGCTGGGGGCAACGGTGGGCGACTTCATCGACAAACCCGTCGCCGACGGCGGACTCGCCCTGAGCCGCCCGCTCGCCACGGCGGTGATCGCAGCGCTGATCGCGGTGTTACTGATCGTCATACCGCAGCGTCCCGGAGGTCACCCCGGCCAATCCAAAGATGCTGCGGCAGATGCTCACCCGGATGTTAATTCGTAACAGGCCTCGACCCGCGCTGACAGCATCAGAAGCTCGACGTAGCGTTGAAATATGAGAGTCCTGCTCGTTGAGGATGAACCGCGACTGTCGGCGACCGTGGCCAGGGGGCTCAAGGCGGAGGGGTTCGTCGTCGTCGCCGTCGGCAACGGAGTCGACGGCCTGCAGGAGGCCACCGAAAACGGCTTCGACGTAGTCGTTCTCGACATCATGCTGCCCGGCCTCAGCGGTTATGAGGTGCTGCGCCGGATGCGGTCGAAAAATGTGTGGACACCGGTACTGATGCTGACCGCCAAGGATGGTGAGTTCGACGAAACCGATGCCTTCGATCTGGGTGCGGACGACTACCTGACCAAGCCGTTCTCCTTCCGGGTGCTGGTGGCGCGGCTGCGGGCGTTGGTTCGTCGCGGCGCACCGGCGCGGCCGGTGGTGTTGAAAGCCGGTTCTTTGGCGCTGGATCCGGCCCGGCACACGGTCAAACGGGACTCGACCCCGATCACCCTGACTCCCCGCGAGTATGGGGTGCTGGAATTCCTGATGCGCAACAAGGACGTGGTGGTCACCAAGGCCGAGATTCTGCAAAACGTGTGGGATGCGCACCATCACGGCCCCGACAACGTGGTCGAGGTGTACGTCGGATATCTGCGCCGCAAGATCGATGTTCCCTTCGGTACCAACACCATTGAGACTATTCGGGGCGTCGGTTACCGATTGCTGTGCTGAGACTGGGGCAGCGTCACGATTATCGTGGTTCCGCCGTGGAGCGGGTCGTCGATGGCGACCGTACCCCGGTGCGCGGCAACGACCTCCGCGACGATCGCCAGGCCCAGGCCGGTCCCTCCCCCACTGCGGGCCCGATCGGAATCCAGCCGCACGAAACGTTCGAATACCCGGTTCCGGTCGGCGGGCGCGATTCCGGGTCCGTCGTCAGTGACGGTCAGGATTGCCACCCCGTCTCGGCCCCCGACTTCGATGGTGACACACGAAACCGCATGGCGGACAGCATTTTCGACGAGGTTGCGGATCATCCGGGATATGGCCACCGGGTCGGCGTCCAGCTGCACCGGGCGGACATCGGTGTCAATCACGCAGTGCGCGTCACGCCGCGCCCGGTCGGCTTCGGCTTGGGCGAGGTCATCGAGGGCCACCCGCTCTTTGCGCCGCAGCAGGGTCTGCTCGTCGGCGCGGGCCAGCAGCAGCAGATCTTCGATCAGGGTGTGCATGCGTTGCGCTTCGGGCAGCAAGGTGTTGACCGCGAGCTCGGCGTCGAGCAGATCGGGATGGGCCTCGGCCACTTCCAGTCCGGAGATGATGGTGGTCAGCGGGCTGCGCAATTCGTGGGACGCGTCACCGACAAAGCGTTGCTGCGCACGGTGACCCGCTTCCAGACGCGAGAGCATCTCGTTCATCGTGACGGCCAGGGCCGCAATCTCGTCGTGGCTGTCCGGCACCGGCACCCGCTCGGCCAGGTCCGACGTCGAGATGTCCACGACCCTGGTCCGGATCGCGTCCACCGACTGCAGCGACCGGCGCACCAGCCAGTAAGTGGCCGCCGCCACCACCGCGACGATGACCGGGGCGCTGCAGGCCAACAGGATCGCCAGCGTCCGCGCTGTCGCCTCGACCGCCTCGCTGCCACCTCCCACCAGCACCGTGTACACACCGGAACGCGTTGCCACCTTTTGACCGCTGACCCGCATGTCGTCACCGGCCACCGCGTCGTCGGGCAAGCCGCGGCGCAACGCGAAGCCGAACTCGCTTGTCGGGACCAGCGGTGTTTTCGGGGTGGTGCCGGATCGCTTGACCACCTTGCCATCCGGACCGATCAGCTGAGTTGCGACCACCCGCTGGTCGGTGGTCAGCAATGCGTTGTCGAGGTCGTCGGGCGAATCGGACTGCAGCGCCTTGGCGATGTCGCGGACCCGCTCGGCGGCGGCGTAATCCACGCCGCCCAGCAACGACCGGTACAGGATGGCGTCCAGTCCCGCGCCGGCGACGCTGAGCGCACACAGCACGACGATCGCCGACACCGCCGCCGAGCGCGCGGAGATGCCCAGGTGCGAAAGACGCCACGGGCGCACCCGCCCGCTGCGCCGAAACGGCCCGACACCCACGCCCTTGATTCTGCAGGCCGCCGAACCAACTGAAAACATCGAGCTCAACACCTTCTCAGCGGCCTCTCAGCGGCCGCGACCTACCCTGACACCGTCATGTTTGGTGCCGCGCGTCGTCATCATCGTGCGATCGGCCGGATCCTGGTCATCGCGGCGGTCGGTTTTGTTTCCCCGGTCGTGGGATCCGCGCCGGCGGGCGCCGATCCGAGTCCGTTCAACACCTTGAGTTCGAGCTG
Organism: Mycobacterium sp. 1465703.0; assembly: GCF_001672975.1. Taxonomy (GTDB): domain Bacteria; phylum Actinomycetota; class Actinomycetes; order Mycobacteriales; family Mycobacteriaceae; genus Mycobacterium. Next base: position 742 of record NZ_LZKU01000245.1, on the reverse strand, counting down.
CCATGACACGGCGTCAGGGGGCCGCGACGCACTCATTCAGGGGATCCGGCGGGGTATCTCCGATTGGTCGGCAATCGGACCACGCACCTCGGCGCACACCAGATGCGGGCCCGATCCGGCCCGGACGGCCGGCTGATCGCTCAGCTGCCCTCGGCGACCGACGGCACGGCTGGGGCGTCATTGGCACCGTTGTTGCGCGCCCCGTTCGTTCCAGCGTCCGCGGGCAGCTCGAAAGCCGCTGTCACGGAACCGACCGCCGCCATGGCGGCGTTGCGTTGCGCTTCCATGCGGGCCAGCGCGGTCTCGGTGAAGACCGAGAGCCCGAGATCGTGGTTGTAGCCGTGGATTTCCTTGACGTCGAGCTGGGCCAGGAAGTAGACGATCTCCTTGGAGACCACCTGACCCGGGACCAGCACCGGGAAACCCGGCGGGTAGGGCACCACGAACGTGGTCGACACCAGGGTCTTGCCCTCGGCCAGCCGCCGACCGGCGGTGCCGATCAGCACATGCTCTCGATCGGCTTCTTCGTATCCCGCGTAGAAGGCAGAGCGCATGTCGCCGAACTTGCACTCATCGACGGGCCGGAAGGCGACGTCGAACTCACTGAAATCGGGCAGATGCGGCAGATCCTCGGTGATCTCCTCGACGTGCCGCTCCTGCAACACCCGGTCGGCGACGCTGGCCTCCTTCTCGGTGCGGTCGAAATCAATTGCCACCCTTCGTAATACGTCGAGAAGGTAGT
>NZ_LZKU01000244.1 GCF_001672975.1 Mycobacterium sp. 1465703.0 | reverse complement strand
GCCGGCTCGGAGACGGCCTTGGCGACCGCAGCCGCCTGATCGGAATCGGCTTCCGGCGTGGTGGTGTTCGGCGGCGTCACAAACGGACTCAACGTCGAAGCCGCCACCGAGGACACCGCATACCCATACATCGCCGCGGCATCCTGGGCCCACATCTCCATGTACTGCGCCTCAGTGGCCGCTATCGCCGGCGTGTTCTGCCCAAAGAAATTCGTCGCCACCAACGTCGCCAACAACACCCGATTGGCCGCAATCACCGGCGGCGGCACCGTCATCGCAAACGCCGCCTCAAACGCCGCCGCGGCCGCGCGCCCCTGATTCGCCGTCTCCTCAGCCTGCGCACCCAGCGCACCAAGCCAACTCACATACGGCATCACCGCCGAGACCATCGCCACCGACGCCGGACCCACCCACGGCCCACTGGTCAACTCGGTAACCACCGAGTTATAACCACTCGCCGCCACACTCAACTCCGCCGCAATCTCATCCCAAGCCGCCGCCGCGGCCATCATCGACCCCGACCCCGGACCCGCATACATGCGACCGGAATTGAACTCCGGCGGAAACGCCCCGAAGTC
>NZ_LZKU01000243.1 GCF_001672975.1 Mycobacterium sp. 1465703.0 | reverse complement strand
GCGGCCATCATCGACCCCGACCCCGGACCCGCATACATGCGACCGGAATTGAACTCCGGCGGAAACGCCCCGAAGTCCATGGTTACGAAGCCCCCGGCTTGAACGGCATTTGTCCCCTCGCAAGTGGTCTCTCATTGATGACCTTCAGAATTCGCTTGCTTGGGAAGGCTAAATGGCCGCGCCGCCTCATCGCCGCTTCGCGATATGGCCACTCGTCGGCGACGACAGTTTTGAGATTGGGATTGCGGCGTAGCGGCAAGAGCGGCGCGCCATCGGCCACGGGTTGACGGCAGCGGCATTACCTGCAGGAACACCCCGTATGGTCATCCACGCCGGACTCACCGTCGGGACAGGAGGGGCGGTTTTTGGGCGACTGCGTCGACCTGAAAACCCCAGTGCGGGATAAAAATCCGGCCGCAGATAAAGCCTGGGTTCAATTTGTCAGGCGGTGCCGCGAATGCGCGAAAACGCGCCCTGCCGCCCGTGTTTCGGAGGCAGGGCGCGTTGTCGATCACGCGCCGCTCGGAACTATCCGGCGAAGGGTGGGCGGGCCATGACGGTGGGCCGGAATCCGTACTTGGGGCCAGCCACACCGTGCCCGGCCGCACCGGTACCGGCCAGCGGCATGCCCCCGAGCAGGTTGCCCGGTCCACCGGCCGCCTCCGGGGCGGCACTGATGCTGCTGACCGGAATCGCACGGCCCAACGTCGCAGGCACCGACGACGACGCACCCGACCAGGACACCGGCACCGACAACTTGCCACCCACCGAGGCTGCACTCCCCAAGGCCGCCACCGGGTGCGCGGCTGCCGCACCGCCACCCAACATGCCGCCCAGACCACCAAGCCCGGGCAACGCCTTGGCCGCGGCCGGAGCCGCCCCACCAATCGCCCCGACCGACTTGGCGATCTGGGTGAAGGTGTTGGCCATACCCGTACTGAAGTACGGCAGACCCTCAGTGTTGTAGAAGAGGCTGGCGAACGGGCTGTACCCGTTGACCGCCGATCCCAGGCTGGTGGGCAGCGTGGTCTGCCCGGTCAACAAGAACCAGAGTTCGGACAGCGGATCGGTGCCCTGCTGCGCCGCGGCGGCTGCAGCCTTGGTCCCTGCACTTGTGCCGGCTTGCGTCGTCGAGTTCACCGTGTTGGCAGCGTTGCCCGCCGCCGTCTGGCCGGCCACCTTGCTGACCGTGGTGGCCTGGCTCTCCCCGGCATCATTGGTGATCTTCGGCGCCGGCTGGATCTGCTGCAGGCTCTTGGTGGCCGCCGTCGACTGACCCGTGTAGCTGTACATCGCACTTGCATCGGTAGCCCACATCTCGCCGTACTGGGCCTCCAGTTGGGCAATCAGCGGCGTGTTCTGCCCCAGCACATTCGTCGCCTGCAGCTGCTTGGACTGCATCCGGTTGGCTGCGATCAGCGGGGGCGGCACCGACGAGGCCAGCGCGGTCTCATAGGCCGCCGCCGCTGTCCGCGCCTGGGTGGCCGTCTCCTCGGCCTGAGCCGCCGTCGACGTCATCCACGCGACGTACGGTTCGACCGCCTGGGCCATGGTCAGCGACGCGGACCCCAGCCACTCCTCGCTCGCCAGCGAGGTGATCACCTTCTCATAACTCAATGCCGACGCATTGAGCTCGGCCGCCAATGCGCTCCACGCCGATGCCGCAGCCATCAACGACCCCGACCCCGGACCCGAATAAATCCGCGCCGAATTGAACTCCGGCGGAAACGCTCCGTAATCCAAACCCAACATCATTGACTCCTTAACCAGTCGCGGCCGCGTTGGCCGCCTCAGTCACCGCGTACGACCCGGAGCTGGTGCTCAGGGTGTTGACAAACATTTCGTGGATCGCCGTCGCCTGAGAACTGACGGCCTGATACATCTGTGCGTGCGCAGCGAACTGCGCTGCCGTCAGCGCCGACACCTCGTCGGCAGCAGCCGGCACCACCCCCGCCGTTGGGGCCACTGCCGCGGCGTTCTGAGCGCTCAACGTTGAGCCGATGGTTTGGAGGCTGCCCGCTGCCGCTGCCAGCGCCTCCGGCTGTGTGGTGACAAATGACATTTAGATTGCTTCCCTTCCGTCGGGCCCGGCGACAGTCCGGGAATGGTTTGCTGGCGCATCAGCCATTGCTGCTGGGTCGATTACGTGGATCACGCGGGCATCGCCTCCATGTGTCGTGGAATCCATGACGTCATCCGGCCGAGGGTGGTCGGGTGAGCACGCTGTAGCGGAAGCCGTATTTGTTGACGTAGCCCGCGGCGGCCCCGCGCCGGCCGACCGATCCGATCGGCATGCCGCGCAGCAGACCATTGGCCGCGGGATTGGCTCCCCCGCTGCCCGCGGCCTGCAGCGGCGTGGCCTCCAGATCCGACACCGGGCTGACCGCCGAGGTCAACGTCGCCCAGTTCTGCGGCACCGAAAGCATCCCGATCCGGCCCGCCTGGCCCGCCCCGGCGGACACCGCACCCACATGCCCGACACCGCCCAGGTTGCCCAATCCCAGAGTCGCGAACTGCGGGGTGGGATACCAGGCACCACTGGCACCGGCCGTACTACCACCAGGACCGGAAACCAACTGCTGAGCAAGCTGCGACCAGAAGGCCACGATGCCGTTCGAGAAGTAGCCGAGACCGGTGTCCTGCTTGAGCAGCACGGTGTAGAGGGTGGGATTCAGCCCCAGCCAGTTGTTGCTCGGAGTCGGCAACCCGGGACCGTCGGCAGTCTGCAATGCGTTCAGCAAACTGGCTTGCGTCGAATTCGACGACGCGTTCGTTATCGCCGCCGGCGCCTGCACCGTTGGCGATGCGTTCAGTGACAACGCCTGTGACGTGGACTGTGCGGTGTTGCCTGCCGGCTCGGAGACGGCCTTGGCGACCGCAGCCGCCTGATCGGAATCGGCTTCCGGCGTGGTGGTGTTCGGCGGCGT
>NZ_LZKU01000242.1 GCF_001672975.1 Mycobacterium sp. 1465703.0 | reverse complement strand
GCCGGTGACGACGGTGGTGGCCAACCCGTCGACGGCGTACGTCGCGGGTCCGCAAGGGGTGCTGCAGTATTCGCCGTCGGCCGACGGCCAGCAGGGCTGGTCGGAGGTGTCCGGTTTGACGGTGCCCGGAGCGGCGCCGGTGCTGGCGGGCTAGTGGCGATCGTCAGCGCGACGCAGCCGGGCGCCGGGCACGCTGGCCAGACCTGCGATTAACGACTACGCGCGAGCTCCCCAACCCATGCCGACGACCTCTCGAACTGGCCTCAGTGCGGGCCACCACCGGTGGTTCGATGATCCTGATCTCCAACCGCTCAGTGGTCGACTGCTACCGACTATTCGCTAAACCCGTTGTCGCCGAATCCTTCTGACCGATTGATCGACACAAGCCACGGGTCTTCATCAACGGCGCGTCCCAACAAGCAACCCGCGACCAACAACGAACCCAAAACCAATTCGGCTGGCGGGCCTACGCCTTGGAGACGCGAAGCACAACCTTCCCCCTCTTACCGTGCTGGGCGGTGCGAGCGAACGCTGCTTCGAACTGGTCCAGCGGAAAGACGCTGTCGATCTGCGGTTGCAGCTCTGGCAGCGCCCTGAGCTGTGCGCCGTCCGGTTCCACAACGAAGTATTGCGCGCCGGGCGCCTCGGCCGCGATCGTGACGATGCGCGCGGCACCGGGCGCGCTACGAGCGAGGGGCTCCCCGCCGGTGGTGTCGAAGAGGAGTTCACAGGCCTCGCCTTCTTCGACCAAAGTTGCACCGAGCTTGCGCGCGAGTTCAGCGGCAATGTGTCCGACTCCGCCTCGCGCGCCGGTGATCAGCACCCGCTCACCGGTTTTGAGCTTGCCGTGCACGACCAGCGCCTGCCACGCGGTCGTCCCGGGCATCGGGAGCGCCGCCGCCTGCTCATAACTTAGTGCGGACGGCTTCGGGGCGAGCAAAGATTTCGGCACCGCTGCGAACTCGGCGGCGACGCCATCGCGATCGAATGGCGTCAGCGCGATGACCTCCTCGCCCGTCGACTCCACGACGCCACACAGCTCATAGGAGGGAATCGCAGGCAGGCGATCGGTCGACCAGGTCAGCTCATCCCGCGTGATCGCTGCGGCGTGGACGCGAACGAGCACCTCGTCGGGTCCGGGTTCGGGTTCGGCAATCTCCTCAAGCCGCAACCCGTCAGCGTACTGGCGTAGGGCCTTCATCAAATTCTCCTTAGTGTAGAAGGATCTCACAACAACAATTAGCGGTACTGAACTATCTTGGTGGCGGTGCGGATGGTCAGCCGGACCTCACTAGTGATCGCCTATTTCGCTTGAAGCGCAAGTCCTGGTTTATGACTGGCGCATCGAACACAAGACCTATCGACGCCGTAGCGCATCAACACCTCGCGCCGAGGCGTCCGGAACTCATATAAAACCTCATCACTCAACTGTTACTAGCCGCGTAGCCGGGACAATGCGGCACAGGCAAGTTGACCGTCCTTCCTAGTTCCCTCACGGATGCGATCCGGCCACCCTGCTTCGTATTGATGCCCGCGCACCTCAGAGCTAGGCGGCCCAAACGGGCTGACAAGCCCGCGGGGACCTGGATGTCCTGAGATTGCGGCAAGACCGGGTGACGTGTCATCACCCCAAACGCACATTCACCCGGGTGAGAAACGCGCCGCCGTGTAGGCGATTCGGGTTTTATACGTCACCTGTCAGACAAAGAGGAGATTTGACAGCAGCACCACATCGTAGCTATCGCCACCGAAATCGTGGGTCAGCGCGTCAGATTCGAAGTGCACCACACGGTGTCCCATGTTCTCGGCCGCCAATAGCGGGGCGGCGGCTCTGACTGCCTCGGGCAGGTCGAGCACCACCGAACGCAAGCCGTGGTAACGCCGGCACAGTGCAACCGAGTAGTGCCCGTGCGAACCACCGACGTCGACCATCTCAGTTGTCCCGCGGGGCATGGGAAGAACCTCTGTGACTTCGTTCGCCAATTGGCCGGCCAGTGCACGCATGCACCGCTGGTAGCGGTCCCACTGCTCGCCGGTCATGCATTTATGGATGTCAAGGGGCATGCCGGTGCGCACATAGCCTTTGATGTGGCCCATAAGCTCCCATTCGTCGCCGGCGAAGAGCACCGCGTCGACGAGCGAGTGCGGACTTCCCGCCAGCAGCCAGGTGCGCGCGGTCGTCGTCAACGCGTATCGGTCGCCGCGGTAGCGCAGGTATCCGGACCCGACGAGGACATCCAGCAGTCGCTGCGTGGATGCCGGATCGCTTCCACAACGACTGGCTATTTCTGTCGATGTGGCGGTCTGGCAGGCCAGCGACTCGAACACACCAAGGTTGGTTGCGACCATCACCGCGTGTGCGAGTCCGAATGAGAAGTGGGTTTCCAAGAACGGCAACGGGACTCGTCCCGAGGCCAGTGCTTTCCATTCCGCCCGGGCTGTCGGGGATCAGGCCCAGGTGCATGGCCAGGTCCCCTATCGGCTCAGTTGTGTGGTTTTCGCCGGCAAGATGTTGGCATTGTTGCTGAAGACGTTGTCGGGGTCGTACCTGGCCTTGATCTTGGCGAGTTGCTCGTACTTGCCGTTTCGGTAGGCGTCTCGCACCCGGTCGCCGTCGTCGAAGGCCATGAAATTCGAGTACAAGCCGCCGGTCTGCCACCGTGCGGTGCCGGCGAACGTCTCTCGCACCCAGTCGATGTGGGGCTGAGCTTCATCCCCCGGTTGCCACCGGCCCAACACGTTGATGATGTGATCGGCATGCCGGTCGGCAAACGCGGTGTCGCATTCGCCGAGACGGTCCTGGGCGCCGTGTTGATAGCCGAACTCGATCGCTGAGAGCGCGTTGGGCAAGCGGTTCGCGGCGTCGATGAGCGCTTCGATGCAGCCGTCGGTCAGCTCGCCCGCGTAGCCGCCCTTTGTGTAATTGCATGCGCCGGCCCCAATGGCGCTGTCGTTCAACGACTGCAGCGCAACGTACGGCAGGATCTGAATGTCCTGGAACACTCTCGGCGCGCCCGCCCACAACTGCTCGTACACACCCGCTGCATCCGTGCGATCTCCCGTCCATACGCTCACGAACATGCACACCGGGGCGTTCAGCAAGTCGTCCGGCACGCCGGGTTCCGCCGTCGCGCGGCGCAGGTAGACCATGACTTTCAGGTCATCGCTGGCGCGCAGCATGGTCTGTGCTTGATGCCGGATCGCGGCGGCCGCATCCTCGATCCGGTACAGCGCCACGCCGACCGGAAGCGTCACACCGACGGTCTGCGTTGCGAACTCGAACTCCGTCACCACACCGAAGTTGGCCCCGGCGCCCCGTAGCGCCCAATACAGGTCGGGATGCTCGTTGCCGCTGACGGTCAGCGCGCTGCCGTCAGCCAGCACCACCCTCGCCGAGATCAGGTGGTCGCACGTAAGGCCGTACTTGCGGCTCAGCCAGCCCATACCGCCACCGAGCGCAAGGCCCGCAACCCCGGTCTGCGACATGACGCCGGCCGGCGTCGCGAGGCCGAAAGCTTGTGTGGCACAGTCCATGTCGGCCAGGAGGCAACCGCCGCCGACTCGCACCCGTCCGGCCTCGGGATCGACCCTGACCTGGCGCATTCGGCCGAGGCCGATGACCAAACCGTTGTCGACCATCGAGTGTCCGGCGACACTATGCCCGCCGCCTTTCACCGTGAGCCGAACGGCTTGTTCACGGGCGAACGCGATCGCTGTGGCGACATCGGCTTCGGTAGCACATCGCACCACCGCCGTCGGGTAGCGATCGATCATGTAGTTCCAGATCCGGCGTTCGCGTTGGTAGTCGCGGTGTCGTGGATGCACCACATCGCCGGCCAGTCGACTGTTCAGATCGGTGAGCTGGCGGGACGAAAGCCGTTGCACTGGAGCAGATTCTGTACGGCTCATGGAGTTGCTGCCGGCATCGACGATGACTTGATTTGCACGATCCCGACGGTAGGGGGATGCCCGGCGGACCGCCTAGCCGGATTGCGCATCGCTGTGGACGGATCGCGCAGACCTCCGGTCGCGGCATGGCGCGGCGATGCCAACCAGCTTTAGCGTTGTTGCTGCGCAGACAGGGAGGAGGTAGCTGCGAACGGTGTGGGAAGGTGACCGGACGACGGAACAACGGGCGATCGGCGCTCGCGGCAGCCGCATATGGACGCCGACGAACGATTTCGACGATTTCGCCCTGGTGTGCTGCGGCCAGCGTCACCTCACGTTGCTGGACGATCCGGATGAGTTCTCAATGACCCAGCGGGTCGGCCGCATGGGCCCCGTCGCCGTGTCCGAAATCGTCGTCGGGTCCGATCTGTCCATGGACGCGGGCGAGATATGCGATAGCTACCGTGTGATCATCGTGCGGTCCGGTCGCACCGAGTGTGTACACAGAGGGTTGTCGGTCGTCGGCGGCCCTGGTAGTGCGGCGGTGTACTCACCTGAGGGCCTCAGTACTGGGCGATGGGCGGCGGGAAGCAGGATCAATTGCTTGAAGATCGAGCGCGCGGCGGTAGACGATGCTCTCAGCAGCGCACTCGGTCGCCGAATCACGGCTCACCCCGACTTCACGCCGGTCCTGCCCAGCACCGCGGGCGCGACCCGAAGCTGGATCAACATGGTCGGCGTGTTCAGCGAGCAATTTTTCCGCCCGGATAGCGTGGTGAATCAACCGCTGGTCGGATTGCCCTTCGTTGAGAGCCTGGTGCGCGGATTCTTGCTGGCCGTCGACCATCCCCATCGCGAAGCCCTCATCGGAGGCGAACGGTTCGTTGCGCCCCGCCCGGTTCGGGCCGCGGTCGAAATCATCGAAGCGGAAGCGGATTCGCCATTGACGCTGTCCTCGATCGCCGCGCGTTGTCACATAAGCGTTCGTTCACTACAGCAAGGCTTCAGACGTCATCTGGGCACCTCCCCGATGGCGTATCTGCGCGAGGTCCGACTGCGCCGAGCCCACCAGACGTTGCTCAGGTCGGATCCGTCGGCGGTTACGGTGGCTTCGGTTGCCTATCAATGGGGTTTCAGCAACCTCGGCCGGTTCGCCGCCGCGCACGCTGCACGGTACGGTGAAACACCGACTGAAACCCTGCGCCGGACCGCTTCCGGCCTTGTCGTCGCTAGTGCGTCAACTCTGCGCGATTGGCAGACGGGAAGAGGAGCGAACCATACCGGCGGCCCTCGGGATCGCGGCGGGTCTTCGGTCGCTCCCGACACTAATGCGCTGGCGCGCAGGGACTTTCGCGGTCAGCGCCGGGATGCGCAATCTGGATAGGTCGCTGCGTGCGACGGCTAGGTTCCACGCCGTCGCCACCCTAGCGTGAGTCTGGTGACCGATAGGGATAAACATCTCGGCAGGGTGTGGATGAACTCGGCAACTCTGACTACCACTCCGATAGCGCAGATTTGACGTGTCCGGGCAGTCACTGGATGCCGCCGCACTCACGCCGATAATTTTCGCGGTCCTCTATCTGTATGTCCGCGTGAGTGTCGTGTGGATCGCGATGCTTTGTGATCGCTACGCCGAGCGAGCCGCCCGACACCGCGGAGCCCGCGATCGACGAAGTGGCCGGGGCAAAAGTGGGTCGCTGCAACAGTATTCGCCTCGGCAACGTAGGAGGAACTAATGGCAGGGCTATTCGATGGCAAGGTTGCGCTCATTACCGGCGCCGCTCGGGGACAGGGCCGCTCGCATGCCGTGCGGTTCGCCGAGGAAGGCGCTGACATCATCGCTGTTGATCTGTGCGCACAAATCAACAGCGTGACGTACGAGATGTCGCGACCGGAAGACCTCTTCGAAACCGTCAATCTCGTCGAGAAAATCGGGCGACGTGTCGTGGCCGAACAGGCAGACGTTCGAGAATTGACGCAGCTCGAAGACGTAGTGGAAATGGGCGTAAAAGAGCTGGGGCGTATCGACTTCGTGCTGGCCAACGCCGGGATATTGCCGGGATGCGCAGACCCTGACCCGACCGTGTCGGCCTACCTCGATGCGGTGAATGTGACACTCAACGGGGTCTACTTCACCATCGAGGCCGCTTTGCCGGCGTTGCTGAACCACGGTGATGGTGGCGCGATCGTCATCACCAGCTCAGCTGCCGGGTTCAAGTCGGTTGCCTCGAGCTTCGCCATGCGCAACCACGGCGTCGCCGGCTACGTCGCCGCAAAGCACGGTGTCGTCGGTTTGATGCGCTATTACGCACATACGTTGGCTGAGAAGAACATTCGCGTCAACTCCGTGCACCCGAGTACGGTGGCGACCCCGATGGCCATGAATGAACAACTCAGCCGGTTCGCCGCCGACCATCCGGACTTTTCCGAACGGTTTGAAAACCTGCTTCCGGTATCGGTCCTAGATCCGACCGACGTCACGGAGGCGATGGTGTTCCTCTGCGGCCCGCCGAGCCGGTGCATCACCGGCGTCACGTTGCCGGTGGATGCCGGCTTTGCTTTGAAGTGAGGCGCCGTGTTCCCCTGCGAGCAAGTCCCCGACTGTTTGCCGCGTGAAGATGCCGTTGGAAAGGTCTACAGTGACACAACATCTTCTTGGACCCAAGCCAGACGTCGATCTGATCGACGGCGACTTTTACGCCAACGGGCATGCGCGCGAGGCGTATCGGTGGATGCGGGCCAATCAACCCGTTTTTCGAGATCGTAATGGGCGGGCCGCGGCCACCACTCATCAGTCGATAGTCGATGCGGAGCGCAACCCAGCGGTGTTCTCCAATGCCGGTGGGGTCCGGCCGGAACACCCACCGATGCCCTACATGATCGATCTGGATGATCCCGCACACCTGTTGCGCCGCCGTCTGGTCAGTGCCGGCTTCACCCGCAAGGGGGTGCGTAACAAAGCGCCTTCGATCGCTCGGCTGTGTGACAGCTTGATCAATGCGGTCTGCGAACGGGGGGAGTGCGATTTTGTCCGCGACATCGCGGCCCCGCTACCGATGGCAGTCATCGGAGACATGCTTGGCGTGCCGCGCGAAGATCACGACATGTTGCTGAAATGGTCCGACGATCTGATGAATGGAATGAATTCGGCTGCTGACGACACGACGCTGCAGGCGGTGATGTCGGCGTTTAACGGCTTTAGCGCGTATGCCATCGACATCATCGCCAAACGTCGCGCCGACCCCGCCGATGACCTGTTCAGCATTCTGGTCAACGCCGAAGTCGACGGGCAGCGCATGACGAATGACCAGATCATCTTCGAGACGTTGTTGATCCTCATCGGAGGCGATGAGACGACGCGGCATACGTTGTCCGGCGGCATTCAGCAACTACTGCGACATCACGACCAATGGGACCGGCTAAGCATCAATCCGGAATTGCTGCCAAGCGCGATCGAGGAAATGCTGCGCTGGACCTCACCGTTGAAGAATATGTGCCGGACACTGACAACCGACATCGAATTCTACGGCACGCATTTACGTGAAGGTGAGAAAATCCTGTTGATGTTCGAGTCGGCCAACTTCGACGAAGCCGTTTTTGGCGACCCGGACAACTTTCGTATCGATCGAAACCCCAACAACCACCTCGCCTTCGGCTTCGGAACACATTTTTGCCTGGGCAACCAGCTCGCCCGGTTGGAGCTTTCGACGATGACCAAGCGAGTGCTGGAGCGATTGCCCGACCTCCGCCTTGCCGACGGCACCGAAGCACCACTGCGGGCAGCCAACTTCGTTTCCGGGCCGACATCCATGCCGGTGGTATTCACACCATGCCGCGCTATCGACACGACATGAGGTACATCCAGCACTGCCGCCACCAAATGCGTGGGGGTTATTGCGGCTCGTAGGCGCGGCGCCTCTCGGTCGGTTCGGCTGCCGGCAATCTGGAGCCCGTTCCGACACAGATCAAGCGCAGATGTGTGCTTGGAGTGCCCACCGATGACGGCTACGGCGGATAAACATCGTCCGGGTATCTATGGTGACTAGCCACGTTGCGCGCGGTTCTGGCCAGATTGCGCATATTTCTCGGAGCGGGGTATCGGATCAAGCCGACGGCGTTACTGTGTTCCGCAGAACGGTCAGCTATGGCTACGGAGGGTAAGGAAGGCCACCGAAGTGATGAAACGACCGTCAGCGTCCGTCTCGGCGAAGCATTCCTGGACGCTGGCGCGAGGCTGGAGAGACCGGTGCGCATGAGCGATCGGCAGGATTTGGCGGTCCGGGTAGGGGACACCGACCCGTGGGTGACCGTGCGATCCCTGGACGAATTCGCCGAGCTGCGCAACAACGAGCTGGACTCGGCGGGGTACTGGTGGCCGGATATTGGCCCGCAAGAGGGCGCGAACTCATTTTCATTCACGCACCGTATGCGCCGTCTCGGCCCAATTACCGTGTTAGACGCGGACTTTCACGATACCGTTTGTGTGAACGGCGGTGAAGTTCGTCCCCACTATCATGTGACTCTGCCCGTCGCAGCGTCTTCGATACGGACGGATAGCGATCTCTCAGTGGTGACGGCTCCCGGCTCGGTCGCGGTGTATCGGCCGGAGGGTAAAGCCGGTGTCTCGGGCTATAGCGGTCGTCTGCTGGCCGTGATGATCGATCGTTATTCCGTCGAAGATGCCCTCGGGGATGCACTCGGGCAGACCATAACTTCCCAAATCGACCTGGAACCCCTAATGCGGACCACAAATCAAGGCGTTCGTAACTGGATCAGGATGGTGTCGTTGTTCACCGTGGAGCTGTTCCGGCCTGGCAGCATCCTTCATGAGCCACTCGTCGGCATGCCGTTTGCCGATAGCATCGTCCGCGGCCTCCTACTGGCTACGGACCACTCATATCGCTCGACATTGGATGGTGAGGCGACCGACCCTCCGCCGCGGGCCATCCGTGCAGCAATCGACATCATCGAAACCGAAGCGCATCTGCCGCTGACCCTCCCGGCGCTGGCCGCACGCACCTACGTGAGCGTGCGCTCCCTACAGCAGGGCTTCCGCGTTCACGTCGGTACAACACCCATGACCTATCTGCGGGACGTCCGTCTGCGCCGCGCTCGCCAGGAATTGCACGACTCCGATCCATCGACCGATACGGTAGCGTCGATCGCAGTTCGCTGGGGCTTCTCCAATTTCGGACGTTTCGCCGCTGCATATGCAGCTCGCTATGGCGAGAAGCCGGTCATGACTCTGCGTCGGCGAGGCGGTTCGGCGATCACGCGGCAGGCAAGATCCATCGCGTAGCTTCTTCTCCGTGCACCTTGACGCCAAGTGCTTTCGTGCCGCGCCCGGTTCGATCCAACCGACGCGGCAACGTCTCGTGCCGAGATCCGGGAGCGTACCGTCGCGGCGAAAAGCGTGATACCACAGTGCCTCTCCGGTGTGGTGCAAGTTTGGCGACAATCCACGATCGGTATATTGCGGTCTCGGTGCAGCGCGGTGCGGCCGGACGGTTATCGTAGGCTCCGCGGCGCGCGAATTGGTTTGCGGCGCAAGGCCTCCGAAGGCGCCTCGCCGTATCGGTCCGCATGTGCGGCGGCGAACCGGCCCAGATTGGTAAAGCCCCAGTGGTACGCAATCGAGGCCACAGTGGCCGACGAGGAATCGGACTCCAGCAGCGCCTCATGTGCCCGCCGCAGCCGAACCTGCCGCAGGTAAGTCATTGGTGAAACACCCAGGTAGTCGCGAAAGCCGAACTGTAGTGAGCGAACACTGAGGTGGGTACGTGCGGCCAGGGAAGACACCGTCATGGGAAGGTGCGCCTCCTCTTCGATGATGTCGATTGCTGCACGGATAGTGCG